>JBAUGX010000090.1:0-24217 GCA_049679965.1 Vicinamibacterales bacterium | reverse complement strand
AACGCCCAGCCAGCCGCGCCGCCGGTGCTCATTCCGCCCGACCCGGCTCCGGCGATCCCGGGCGTGCTCGCCGCGGGCCAGCGCTGGCGCAAGGTCTGGGGAGGCACCGGCAACAACACCGACGGTGCCACCGGCACCGACAAGGGATTGCTGCTGGCACAAAACGACCTGAGCCAGATCATCGAGATCTCGCTCGCCGACGGGAGCGTCGAAGTGCTCGCCAAGGACACCTTCACCGGGGGGGCGATCGCGGTGCGGCCCGACGGCCAGCTCTATGTCGGATACCGGGCGCTCAACCGCGGCATCTGGCGGGTCAATCCGCGCACCCTGTTCACGAACACCAAGGACGGCGAGCCGCTCGAGTGCCTTGGCGCGGCCGTCCTCAACGACATGGTCCCCGACAAGAAGGGCGGCATCTACATGACCATGGGCGGCGTCTACTACGCAAACAAGGATGGTGTGGTGAGCGGCCGCTATGGCACCGTCGGCGGCAACGGCATCGCCGTCAGCCCCGATGACCGCACGCTGTACGTCACCGGCAGACTCATGGGCGCGATGCCGCCGGCGGATCTGAAGATACCCGCGGGCGCGCCGACACCGACGGGCGGCCTCGTCGCGTTCGACATCCAGCCGGATGGCTCGCTGACGAACCAACGGCAGTTTGCCTGGGGCGGCGGCGACGGCACCGCCGTCGATAGGCAGGGCCGCCTCTACACGCCGGGCAACGGCGGCGCCTGGGTGATCGACCCGCGCAATGGCGAGTTCCTCGGCTTCATCCCGACGCCAGCCGGCACGCACGGCCTGCACTTCGGCGGACCGGGCCGGCGCACGTTGTTCTCCATCCAGCTCAACGCCCAGACGTCGGTCCATGCGATCGATACGCAGGTGCAGGGCTACCAGGCCACGGAGTGGAAGAGATAAACCTGACGGCCTGTCGCTACTCGGGGGCTGCAGTCGAGAGGCTGCAGTCCCCGCTGTCCTACGAGTCGACGCTTGGGCCACCGTCGACCGCCGCAACATCACGCCGCTTGGCAGAGGGTTGACCGAGCCTGTGCTCGCTCTTGTCTCCTGGCTGCCGTCGAACTGGCCAGGTATCCGGAGCGCGCGCGACAGATTTGATGCGCGGAAAAAAGCGACCCGTGACTGGCGGCTACTACTTCTACCTCGGGAAGCGCTTCTAGATTTATCCGGCTGCGGCCTTCACGAGGAACTCTGTACATTCCGGCACGACGACGCTGCAAGGCGTTCCCTATACGGTGGAGAAGTTCGGGCCCAATGCTTCTCTGCACGTCGGCTGGGACTGGGAATGGAATCGATAGCGTCCCGCTCCCGATGAAGTGGATCGTGACGGCCGCGTCGCCGAGACAGTGGTTCGCAATTGGGGCGCCCCTGATTGGTGCAGAAGTGAGCAGCGGCCATTCCACTGACCAAACCGTTTGTGTTCCAAAAAGATTTACGAATACTGTTACTTGACCTGTATCGGCACGACTAGCTCTGTCTTACCTCTGAGGGCTGTTTCTCATCTCTTGTGTAATAAATACAATCAATTCAGTAGTTTATATGCCTATAGTGCCCATCGAGTCACACTGTGGCAGTCGCGTTGCTCATGTTCTACCGTCGCGCAACCTTGGAACTCTTATCAGCGCCACGGAGTGAATTCTTATGAACGTTCGTGATGTCCTCGCAATCCTTGTCGCTTCTGTAGTCGGGGTGACCACCGTCGCTTCGGCGGCGCCGGCCGACCTCGATGCGAGCGGGACGCCGGCCAGCAACTTCAGCGTCAATCCGGTCCAGGTGTCCTTGTCGCCCGCAGCGCCGAGCGCGCTCCTGTCGCTCAGCAACAGGAGCGACCAGCCGCAATTTTTTCAGCTGTCTGCCTTTGAGTGGCAACAGGTCGATCGTGAGCAGGTGCGGCTGACGCCGACCGACGACGTCATCTTTTTACCGGCGCTCGTGAGGCTGGCTCCGGGAGAGAAACGACAGGTTCTGATCGCCGCCGACACCACATTCGGCTCGACCGAGAAGAGCTATCGCCTGGTCGTCCAGAAGCTGCCGAGCGCCGGCGACCCGGTTGACCCGTCGGCGACGGCCAAGATGCCGACGCGCATGACCATTCCGGTGTTCCTCGAAGCGTCCCACCAGCTCAGCCTGGCCTCGGTGCATGGGATTCGTGTCGAGGGGGGCAAGCTGTCGCTCAACGTCGAGAATCGCGGCGCCACCCACTTCATCGTCGACAAGATCGTCGTGCACGGGATCGCTCAGGACGGCGAAAGCCTCTTCGAACGGGAACTGAGCGGGGGGTACGTGCTGGCCGGCCGAACCCAGACGTATGACCTGCTCCTTCCCGAAGGCGGCTGCGCGCAGATGGCCGCCATCGCGCTCGAAGTTCGGATCGGAAAAAGCGTTCTCCGTGACACGATCGAAACCCCATCGTCGATGTGCGCGCGCTGACCGGGTACCGTATGACCTACCCCTGAATCTTCGCTGGTGCCCGTTGCGGCGGGTTATGATCCGCCGCATGGGCAATGCTCAACGTCGGCTCCTCTTCTTCGTTTTCCTCGCAACGCTCGCCGTGGTGGCGATGCCGTACCGCATCGACGCGCAGGGTCAGGCGCAGGGCCAGGCGCAGCCGCAGGGTAGGGGCGCGCAGGCACCGGCGGGTCCGCGCAAGCTGATCCTGGTCGATCGCACCGGCACGCAGACGCTCGTCGGCGAGGTGCCGGGCAACACGAACGGCCCACGCGTGTCGCCTGACGGCACGCGCCTCGCGTACGGCTCGGGCGGTCTGTGGGTCGGTCCGCTGATGAACCTACAGGAGATGAAGCGCATCGGCGCTGGCCAATTCCCGTATTGGTCGGCCGATGGCACGCGCCTGTTCTTCTCGCCGGCGGCAGAAATCCTTTCGTGGCGTCGCGTCGATGCAGAGGATGCCGGCGAGCAACTGCATACGCCGGTCCGCGCCCCGGAATCGAGATCAGCCGACGGCAAAGTGCTGTCCTTCGTCGTGTCGGTCGACAACAAGTTTTCAGCCTGGACGATGAACCTCGAGACGCGGGAGCGAACGCAGATCCCGGAGAGCGGACCTGAGGCGATCGGCACCAACATCTCTCCCGACGGCCGCTGGATCGCGTATCAGTCAACCGCGACGGGACGCCATGAGGTCTACGTGCAGCCGCTCGGCCGCCCGGGTCCGGCCGTGCACGTGACCACGCAGGAGTCGTTCCGGCCGCTCTGGTCGCGTGACATGCGCGAGATGTTCTTCGACACCGTCGTCGACGGCGTGCGGACGCTGTGGGTGGTGCCGATCGCGACGCAGCCGACCTTCGCGGTGGCCGGCGAGCCGCGCGCGCTGCCGATCAAGGGGTTCGTGCAGGGGGGCGTCGGACGCCGGATGTACGACCTCCTGCCCGACGGCCGCTTCGTGATGATGTTCCCATAGCTGCCAGCGACGTAGACTGCCACCCCACTGCGTCCCACGATAGGCGCGACGGAGGAGAAGACGATGACACTGACGAGAATCCGCGTCGCGGGACTGGCCGCCATCACGGGCGCGGCGCTGCTGTCGTGCGTGTTGCTGGCCGCCGATCCGGAGGCGGAGCGATTCTGGCCGCAGTGGCGAGGCCCCTACGCGAATGGTGTCTCGAGAACCGCCAACCCGCCCGTTGAATGGAGCGAGACGAAGAACATCCGATGGAAGATCGAGATCCCCGGACGAGGCTCGTCCTCGCCCGTCGTGTGGGGCGATCGGCTGTTTGTCACGACCGCGATTCCGATGGGTGTCACAGGGGCAGCCGCGCACGAGCCCAGGGGCAAGATCCAACCACGGGACGTCCACCAGTTCAAGACCCTCGCGATCGACCGGCGCACCGGGCGCGTCGTCTGGGAGCGGACGGCACGCGAAGAGCCGCCGCACGCGCCGTCGATGAAAGACGGGACGTGGGCGTCGAACTCGGTCATCACCGACGGCCAGCGCGTCTTCGCGTTCTTCGACTCGAGCGGCCTGTACGCCTACGACATGGAGGGCACGCTGCTCTGGGAGAAGCGTTTCGGCGAGAAGAAGATCTTTGCGGAGGTGGGCGAGTCGGGAAGCACGCCCGTCCTGTACGGCAACCGCCTCGTGCTCGTGTGGGATCACCAGGGCGCCTCGTTCATCGTCGCGCTCAACGCGTCCACGGGCCAGGAACTCTGGCGCACCGAGCGGCAGGACGTCGACTCGTGGGGCACGCCGCTCGTCGTGGAGCACGACGGCCGCGCCCAGGTGGTCACGACCGGAGACAAGCGGGTGAGAAGCTACGACCTCGAGAGCGGCCGGCTCGTGTGGGAGCACGACGGTCTCACCATGAACCCGATTCCTTCGCCGGTCGCCGAGGACGGGATGGTCTTCGTCATGGCCGGGTTCCGGACCGCCAAGCTCCACGCGATCCGTCTGGCCGACGCCACCGGCAACCTCGCGGGCTCCAAAGCGATCGCGTGGTCGCTCGACCGCGACACGCCCTACGTGTCGTCGCCGCTGTTGTACGACGGCGTCCTGTACTTTCTCAAGAGCAACGCGGGAATCCTGTCCGTCTTCGACGCCAAGAGCGGCAGGCCGCACTATCAGGCTCACCGCCTCAACGGGTTGCCGGAGGTCTACTCCTCACCCGTCGGCGCGCAAGGACGCGTGTACATCACCAGCCGGGACGGGACGACGCTCGTCATCCGCCACGGGCCGCGCTTCGACGTGCTGGCGACCAACACACTGGACGATGGGTTCGACGCCTCGCCGGCGCTGGTGGACAACGAGATCTATCTGCGAGGCAATCGCTACCTGTACAAGATTGCGGTCCAGTGATTCGTGCAGACCGAGCGATACAAATCGTGGCTCGATCACACAGTCGATGTGGACGTCGATCACGCGGACCCGACCGGCTGGGAAGCGTTGCACGCGCACGTCAGGGCGTCGGGTGTGAAACGATTCTGCAGCGCACCTTTATCGGCGCCTCATCGAGTGCTCGGCGTGCTCTCGCTCGGTCGCCTGACGTCAGTGCCGTTCACGAAGGACGAGTTGGACCGCGTCACCCAGGTCGCCACGCAGATCGCGATCGCCCTCGAGAATGCCTCCGCGTTCGCCGAGATTGCCGCGCTGAAGGAGCGGCTCGCGCGCGAGAACGTGTACTTGCAGGAAGAAATCCGCACACACAAGTTCGACGAGATCGTCGGGCAGAGCGGGGCGTTGTAGCACGTCCTGAACCAGGTCAGTACCGTTGCCGCCACCGAGACCACGGTGCTGCTGCTCGGCGAGACGGGGACGGGCAAGGAACTGCTCGCCCGTGCGTTGCACGCCGCCAGCGACCGCCGCAGCCGCGCGCTGGTGACCGTGAACTGCACGACCTCTCCTGCCGGGCTGCTCGAGAGCGAATGGTTCGGCCATGAGAAGGGCGCCTTCACGGGCGCGCTCTCCCAGAAAGTGGGACGGTTCGAGCTCGCGCACCAGGGGACGCTGTTCCTCGACGAGATCGGCGATGTGCCACTCGAGCTGCAGTCGAAGCTGCTGCGAGTGCTGCAGGAGCGCGAGATCGAGCGTCTCGGCAGCACGCGCACGATCCGGGTCGATTTCCGCCTGATCGCCGCCACGAACCGCAACCTCGAAGAGATGGTCGGCCAACGCGAGTTCCGCTCCGATCTGTACTACCGCCTCAACGTGTTCCCCATCCGGATTCCGCCGCTGCGCGAACGGCGTGAAGACATCCCGCCGCTGGTGTTCTACTTCGCGCAGCGGTTCGCGAAGCGGCTCCGGCGATCGATCGAGTCGGTCTCGCGCGAGAGCCTGGACCTGCTGTGCCGATGGCCGTGGCCGGGCAACATCCGTGAGCTGCAGAACGTCATCGAGCGCGCCGTCATTTTGTCGCGCGGTCCCGTGCTCACGGTGTCGCGCACCGAGTTCGAAACGGCGGTGCCGACGACGTCGGCACCGGTCACGCTCGAAGACGCGGAACGCGAGCACATCCTGCGGGCGCTCGCTGACACAAGCTGGGTGATCGGCGGCCCGCGCGGGGCCGCTGCGCGCCCGGGCCTCAAACGGACCTCGCTCGTCTCGACGATGCGCCGCCTGCATATCGTGAGACCTGCGACGGAGCGCGGCGGATCGTTGCGGCCGCGCTCCTGACGGCCCCGCGCTCGTCAGCCCTCTACGCCACCATGCGGCGCACGGCGATCGACACCATCAACCGCGCCAGCCCGCTGGAGAACAGGGCGACCCCGACCAGCACCCCGACCGCCCAGGCGGCGCTCGCCGGCCATGCGCTCGCGATCATCGCCGCGATGGCGACCGTGAGCATGTCGTCGAACAGCCGCCACGCCGGCACGCGTCCGCTCAGTGGAGTTTCGCCTCGAGCGCAGCCAACCCCTCGCGGTCCGCGGCGATTTGCCGTTCGTAGTATGCGTCCTCCGCCAGGCCGATCGGCCCTCCAAGGATGCCGATGAGGGTTGGTGCGATTCGGTGTTCTAGCCCCCAGCCCCCAGCCCCTACTTGGTGGTGATGTTGTCCGGCGGATTCTGCTGGCCGGCGATCGCGAGCCCAAGCGCCACGGCTCTCATCGCGCCCGCCTCTGGGTCGCCGCTTCTTTCTCGGCGACTTCTTCTTGTGCGTACTGTTTGATCTTGTCCATGAACTCCGGATAGAGACTGTCCTTCCCGCCCTGCGTCGCCTTGAATGGAATGTTGTGCACCTCCGCGAACTCGGTGTGCTTCGTCCCCGGCGGGAAGAATGGCACCCACCCGAGCGGCTTGCCCGCCAACTCGTCGACCGCCTCGAACGGCTGATTCAGCGGATCGACGAACCCCTGCAGATTCAGCGCCCATGTATGCGTCCGAACAAATGGTTCTTCCAGATAGATCGGATCGTCGATGCTCCAGAACATGGTCATATACAGACCATGGCGGAACCAGTGCTCAGTCATCACCCCGTACGGGCTCGTTGCGGCTCCGTTCCGCTGGATGACACGCATCTTCATGTGCGTCGTCGTCACGGCAAGCTGACCATTCTCCCAGACTCCAGTTGAGTAGCCGTCCCGCGGTGAACCGCGTCTTCGTTCACCACCGAGGACCAGTCGCCGCTGATATCCGTGCGCGTGACGGCACCACCTGCAGGCGCCTGTGCAAGCGCACGGCGTCCGATCAGTGCCGCCGCTGCGAGGAGGACGAGTCCCGCTGTTCGCATCGTGTGCACGCGCCAGCCACCTCGTGTCGACGTCAACATGGGTCCTCCCGGCCTGCTCCTGAACGCGCGAGTGCGCTATGGCTCGTTGTAGACGACCTGGACGACCCGCTGCAGGAACATCGGATTCGTCGGGGCGTAGCCGACGTACTTCGCTGGAATCTGCCACTCCATGGCGGTTTGTTCGACGGTCTTGCCGGCCGCCTTCTGTGCGCGAACCCATGTGTAGAAGTCGTTTGTCAGCTGAGTGAACTCCAGGAACTCGTTCCAGGTCAGCACGCCGCCGTGGCCGGTCACGACCGTATCGACGCCCTCAATCTCCGATGCGACCCGTGCGAGCGTCTGCTGAAAGGCCCTCGCGCTGCCGCCATTGTTTGCGTCGAGCAGCGTGAGTCCTTTGTTGAAGTCGTCAGCGCCGACCATGAGGCGCAACGATGGAATCACCACCCAGGCGTCGCCGTTCGTGCCGCCCGGCCCGAAGTAGTACAGGTCGATGCGATCCGAGCCCGAGAAGAGCGATAGCTTGTCCTGGAAGGTCTGCGTCGGGATGAACTTCGCGTTGTCGCCCTGGAACTGGTCCATCTTCTGCATGTTCGCGCGGGTATTGACATGGGCCATGAAGCGCGTCGTCACCGGAAAATCTACATTACCGCCGGTGTGGTCCGCGTGCGTGTGCGAATTGACCACCGTGGAGATCGGCTGGCTGGTGATCTTGCCGACTTGCTCGATCAGTAGTTGTCCGACGCCCGGATTCTTGGTATCGATGACAACGACCCCGTTATTCTGCGTGATGAACACGGTGCTGTTACCGCCACCGCCGGTGATGACGTACAGGTTGTCCTTCACCTTTTGCGTTTGCAGCATCGGCGGACCGGCTGGACCGCGTCCGCCCGCCGGTGGCGCACCAGCCGGTCCTTGAGGGGGGGCGCCCGCCGGGGCCTGCGCCAGCAGACCGACCGACAGCAGCGAGGTGCTGAGAAACGAACTGATAAGCACACGTCTTGTCATCAATCTTCTCCAGAGAAAGTCACTCCTACGTCAGATTCTAGGAAAACTGAATCACGGATGTGATCGCCGAACGGTCTGCCGCGACCTGCACCGCTTCCTTCATCCGATCGACGCTGAACACCCGGCCCACCATCGACTTCGCGTCGAACAAGCCCCGTTCGATCAGACGGACGAAGCGGGGGAGATCGCGCAGCGCCTGCACGCCGGCGTAGTTTCCCGGCACGTGCGTCTTGCCGGCGTTGGCCCATTGACCGCCCGGGAAGACGACGTTTGCATTCATCGGATGGCCGATGCTGCACGTGCGGACGAAGCCGCCGTTGCGCACAACGGTCCATGCCTGCTGCAGCGGCTCGATGCCCGTCATGTCCAAAGGGGCCTCGATGCCGGACGGCAGGGAGAAACGCGTTCCGCCGACCGCTTCGAGCACGTACGTCGGACCCGCCTGCCGCTCGCCCGCATACCGGCGGCCCGGCGTCACCGGATCCGGCGTCAGCGCCCGAATCTTGTTGAGGAGATCGTTTCCCCGGTCGGCATTCGGATCGAGGACATGCGTCGCACCCAGCTTCAGCGCGAGGTCGCGCCGGTATTTGATCGGATCGATGCCGATGATCGTTTTCGCGCCCTGAATGCGGGCGCCCTGCACGGCGCTCATCCCGATTGGACCGAGCCCAAAGATGGCCACGTCGGCGCCTGCTTCGATCGGAAACCGGCACATCGCGAGGCCGAGGCCGGTCCCTCCGACGCAGGCGAGTAGCGACGACTCCACGGGCGGCACATGCGTGAAGAGCGGCACCACCCAGTCCTCGTCCGAGACGATGATTTCCGAGTAGCCGGCGGGCCCCATGGGAGGCGCCGTCATGTACACCGGTGTGTTGCCCGACATCGTGGCACTCGGAATCGCCGGCAGCCGCGTGTTGCAGAGATCACCGCGACCCGACAGACAGTTCCAGCACACCCCGCAGTTCGGCGTCGTCGCGAGCATCACCTGGTCGCCGGCCTTCACTCGCTTGACCAGCCGGCCGACCTCTTCAACGACCCCAACGCCGCCATGTCCAGCGACCGCCGCAAACTGCGCGCGATTCATCGTGTTGAGCTGTCCCGTCGATGAGTAGCAGGTTTGCGACGCCTGCATGCGAATGACGACGTGCAGCGGGTGAAGCGGCAGCAGCGTCAGCGTCTCTGTCGCGAGAGCGTTCTCGTGCCGTATGAGGGCCTTGAACTTCATCCCTGTCGTCCTGCTCGGTCCTTGACGCTCGGACAGAATCGACTCGGGATCGACGTTGCCGGGATTGTTCCCCCAAAAGATCACGCCTCTATTGTTCGTGGCGAGGCCGCCGCCGGCCGCGGCGGGAGCTTGAGCACCGGTGGGTACCTGGGCGGCGGATGCCGCCCCCGCGAACAGCGCTGCCGTGCCGCCGGCAATCACAGCGGCCGCGCCACCTTTGAGCACGTCGCGGCGCGACACCGTCAGCTGTTCACCGCCTGCGTAGATGTGGCGCCCGCTCACCACTCCGTCGTCATGTTCGTCGCCGCAAGAACACATACATTCTCCAGTCGGCCGATTGCCGCAAATGCCAGATCGTGTTGACCGTCGGAGGTTAGTACACGACCGCCGCCGTCTGAAGACCGTTAACATTTGTAAAGGAGGACCTCGGAGTCCCACGGCGACGCGGTTACATTTCTTAACACAGTCGACAGCTGTGCAGTCGGCCCGCTGCGTTAACATCGCCGTTACACCGATGTTACGACAAACGACGTCCGCCCTTATTCTCGCCTTGAGTCTGCTCGCCGCGCCGCTCGCGCAGCAGACGGTACGACCTCAGGGCTGGAGCGACGCCACTCACGGGGCACGCGTTGCGCCCGACTATGCGCGGTTGTTCCGCATGGACACCGTGCATGACATCCGTATCTCCATCCCCGCCGACCGCTTCAGGGCGATGCAAGCGGACTTGGAAGATGTGACTCGAAACGGACCGTTCGGTCGCGGCGGTTTTGGGCCGCCCGGTGCTGGAGGTCCTGGAGGTCCTGGCGGTGCCGGACCGGGAGGGCCGCCTCCGTTCGGCCGTGGCCGCGGTGCGCCCATCATGCCGCAGACTCGCGAGCCGAATTATGTCTCCGTGACGGTCGAGCACGACGGGCATGTCTGGACGAAGGTGGCGATGCGCTACAAAGGCAATTCGTCGTTGATGGCGGCAACCACGCAAGGAAATGGCAAGATCCCGTTCCGTCTCAATTTCGATCGGTACGAAGACGAATCGCCGGACATCGAAGATCAGCGTTTCTACGGGTTCAAGGAGCTGACGTTTTCCTCAAATTATGCGGACGAGTCGCAGCTCCGCGAAGTGCTGGCGTCCGAAGTGTTCCGTGACCGCGGCGTGCCGGCTCCGCGCGCCGCGTTCTACAGGGTGTTCGTCAACAGCGGGTCGGGCTACGAATATTGGGGCCTGTACGCGATGGTCGAGGACCCCGGCGACGGCGCGATGCTGCAGGCGCAGTTCGGCAGCCGCAATGGGAACCTCTACAAGCCCGACGGACCTGGCGCGGACTGGAGCGAGTTCAACGCGGAAGGGTTCGAGAAGAAGACCAACGCGCGCGAGGCCGATTTCAGCGACGCCCGAGCGGCGGTCGCGGCACTGCACGCGCCCATGAGTCCCGCAGCGGCGTGGCGAGCGGGACTCGAAAGGGCCTTTGACGTCGATCATTTTCTGCGGTGGCTGGCCATCAACACCGCGATGAGCAACTGGGACGTGTACGGCGCGCTGCCGCATAACTACTATCTGTACGGCGATCCCGCGCGGAGCGGCCGACTGCGGTGGATCCCCTGGGACAACAACGAGGCGTTCAGTGGTGGACCGGGAGCGGGTGGTCGCCGCGGCGGTCCACCGGGCGGCCCACCTGGCGGCCCTGGAGGTGGCGGTGCGCTCCCCATCGCTCCGCCGGGGGCAGCGCCATTTCCCGGCTTCGGCCCGGCGCCCAACGACGTCCTGCATGCACAAGTGGGCCCCGAATGGCCGCTGATTCAACGGGTGCTCGCCGATCCGCTGTACCAGCAGCGATATCGGACCGAGCTGGAGCGGGCGCTGGGCGGACTGATGGCGCCTGCCGCGCTCGCCAAGCGCGCGCGGGAGCTGCACGCGCTGATTGCCTCGTCGGTTACGGGCCGTGACGGTGAGCGGGCGACGCATACGACGATCAGTTCCGCAGCCGCGTTCGAGGCGTCGATCGACGGGCCGGACGGGCTCATTCCGTTCGTTCAGACGCGGGAGCAGATGATTCGTAACGCGCTCAGGGGCGCGCCGCGCCAGTGATACATCCGTTTCGAGAGGTCGGGACGAGCGGCAGTGAGCCGATGGAGACCGTGCTGGCGGAGTTCGGCGATGTCTCGATGGAGCTCCTTCAGGCGCGGGCGCTGCTCAAGCGCGTCGATCGAAAGTACCTGCTCCGTCGAGAGTGGCTCGAACCGATGCTGCTGCAGCTCAATGCCGATTATCGCTTGTTGAGGGCCGCCGGTCAGGTGGCAGCGACGTATCAAACCCGGTATTTCGACACGGCGGACCGGCACCTGTACCAGGATCATCGGCGCGGCCGGCGTCCGCGGTACAAGGTCCGTTTGCGCCACCACGTCGATCGTCGCCTTTCGTTTCTCGAAATCAAATGCAAGGGACGCGGCGCACTGACGGCGAAGGCCGTGTTGTCGCGGCCGTTCGGCTGCGAGAGTCTCGACGCCGAGGCGCTCCGGTTCATCGACACTCACTGTCCATATCCCGCAGACAGCTTGCGCGCCTCGGTGGCGAACGCATTTCAGCGCGTGACGCTCGTCGGCGAGAGCGTCAACGAGCGGTTGACGGTCGACTGGGATCTCGAGATGGCGGACGATCGCCGGTCTGTGCGGCTACCCGGGTTGGTGATCGTGGAGATCAAACAGGCGCGCTATTCCAACAGCACTCCGGCTGCTCGTGCGCTCCGCCACCTGCACGTCCGTGAGGGTTCGATCAGCAAGTACTGCCTGGCGACGGCAAGGCTCGCCACCGTCCGGACCAATACCTTCAAGCCTGCACTGCGGGCCGTGGAGCGATTCTCGGCATGAGCGAACTGTTTGGCGCGGCGATCTTCCCGGAAGTGACGGTGTTGACGACCCTGTTGATCCGGCTGGTGCTCAACCTGCTGTTCGCGGCCATCGTCATGCGGATTGCCTATACGAGACTGTCGCAACATCGGGAGTACCTGTCTACGTTCCTGCTGGTCAACGTGGTCACGTTCTCGATTGCGTTCCTGTTGAGCCGATCGAATATCGGCCTTGGCCTGGCGCTCGGACTGTTCGGGGTGTTCGGCATCCTGCGGTACCGAACCGAGCCGATACAGGTCCGTCATCTGACTTACCTGTTCGTGATGATTGGATTGGCGCTGCTCAATGCGCTGGCCAGTCAAGGGGTCAGCCTCGCGGAGCTGCTCATTGTGAACGGCACGATCATCGGGACAATTGCCCTCATGGAGAGCGGGGTGTTTTCCGGGCGGGAGGAATCACGGCGTGTCCTCTACGACCGTCTGGATCTGCTGCATCCAGCGCGCGCCACGGAACTGCTCGGCGACCTCCGGGCCAGGACGAACCTGCCCGTCACCAGGTACGAGACCGGCGATGTCGACCTCCTGCGGGATGCGGTAGACATCATCGTCCACTTCAGCCTCTCGCCTGACGACGAACAGAGCGTGCCGGTCTATCGCGATGTGCCAGCCGCGAAAGCGACAGGCCGATCCGACGCGTCACAGAACGTCTCGCCCGCTGAAGCGCTGACGAAAGCCTGACAGCTCCGGCTACCCACTGCCTCTCGACGTCTAACCAACGACCTCGATAAGCACGAATCGACGACCCTGGGAGGATTTCTATGCGCATCATGTGTTCTCTGGGAGGCATCACGCTCGGACTGCTCGGGCTTGCTGCGGTGCAGGCGGCCGCTGCGCAGTCACCCCAGTCGATCTCGCGATCCGGAATCGCCGGAGCGTGGGCCCTCAACCGCGAGAAAAGTCAGATACCGGAGCCGGGGAGCACGCCGGTCGATCAGGGCGGGGCGCGTGACAATGGCGGCCGCGGTCGTGGCGGTTTCGGCGGACGGGGCGGCCCCGGCGGCGCCGGCGGCCCCCGGGGCGGCGACGTCGGTCCTCCCGGCGGTGGCGGTCCATCACCGGAGCAAATGCAGGCGACGATGAACTATGTGCGCCGCCTGATGCAGCCTTCCGAGCGATTGATCATCATCGTACGCGACGCGTCCGTCAGCATGACGGATGCCGATGGCATAACGGTCGTCCTGGATACCACGGACAAGAAAGAGCCATCCAAGGCTGAAAACGGTCTCGTGAAGCTGACGCGGAAGTCTCGATGGGACGGCACCACGCTCGTCTCCGAGGTCGACATCGAGAATGGGCCGAAGATCACCCGCAAGTACGAACTGGGGTTGGAATCGTCCGAACTCCGCGTGACGACGACAACGAGCGGCGGGATCGGCGGCCGTGGCAGCAGCAACGCGAATCGACCATTGCTGTTCGTCTACCAGCGGCCGGCATGATCGGACTCGGGTTCAGCGCCGAATGTCGTAGCTCCAGAGCGTTCCGAGATACCGCAGATACAGCCGGCCATTGGCGACGACCGGATGCGGCCACGCGCCGATCGGCGGCGAGAACGCGCCCCGTGCGCCGCCGCCTGGGCCGCCTGGTCCCCGCCCACCGTCCGGACCGCGACCACCGGCCCCCCCGGGTGGGGGACCGCCGGGACCGCCGGGTCCGCGTCCGCCCGGTGCCGCGCCATCTGCACCAGGAGGCGCGCCGAACGACGGGATTTCGTCCTGCCCGGCCGGCATGAATCGTCCGCGTTCCCTGTAGCCCTCCGGCGACGGCTCGACCAGCGCGATCTGGCCGCTCTCGCCGCGAACGTACAAGCGGCCGTCGGCGTAGGTAATCGACGCCACGCCCACGCCGCGGTCTCTCCATTTCACGTCGCCCGTGAGAAAGTCCGCAGACACCAGCGCCTGTGTGTTGGTGGAATAGATCAGGCCGTCGACGACAACCGAACCGCCTTTGTCGCCGGGCAGCGGTTTGAGATACACCGGCGTGGCGGTCATCCTGCCGTCCACGAGGCCCAGGCGCGTGAGCGCCCCACCCGCGCCGTTGCACGCCGTGTACACATGGTCGCCGCTGACAATCGGCGTCTGAAAGCCGAGCATGCATCCTTGGACGAGACGAGTGTCGCGCCACAGGACTGAACCCGTCCGGGCATCGACGCCGAACACGCCGCCTTTCTCGAGGTACGCGATGTACTGCTTCACGCCTCCCACCTGGGCCATCGCGATGGAGGAATACGCCGCCGATCCGTAATCGGCCGCCGGCGTCGTCCAGACGACCGTTCCTGTCCGTTTGTCGAACGCCATCATCGGCGACCGCCCACCCGGCGTGACCACGACGACGTTGCCATCGACCAGGGGCGATTCCGCGTACGCCCAGGCCCCAGACTCTCCGCCAAACTCCTGGCGAACGTTCTTCTGCCAGCGGACGCGTCCGGTGCCGGTATCGAGGGCCGCCAGATCGCCATCCGAGCCGAAGGCGAAGAGCGTGCCGTCTTCGATGGTTGGCGTGGACCGCGCGGTCGGAAACTTCGGCTCCTGGTCCGGCTTACCCGTGCGGCCAATGCGCGTGGACCAGACCAGCGCGCCGTCGCTGACGCTGAAGGCGCGCACGAGCTCGTTCTCGTCACCCTCGCTGCTCAGTAGATAAAGACGATCACCGACGACGGCTGGTGTCGAGAAGCCGCGGCCGACGTTGGTAATCCGCCATGCCAGCCGTGGTCCCTCAGCGGGCCATTGCTGCAGCAGTCCTGTTTCCGCGGAGACACCGGAGCGCTGCGGCCCGCGCCACTGTGGCCAGTCGCTGGCCGCGATCGTCACCCACGAGCCGAGAATGATGGCCAGCGCGGCGCCAATGCCAGGAAGACTTCGCCTCGTCATCGGATTCTCCTTGAGATTTTCTGTTACGGGCAGTGTCAGTTGCCCCGGGCTGCCGGTGCCTGTGGCTGCTGCACGTTTGCGGGAACGGTCACCGCGATGGCCTGATTGGCCTTCACATCGGTGACCGTCAACTTGAGCACCTCGACGCCGCCTTCCGTCTGAACGATTCGCGACGGAAACCTGACGCCGCCAAACGATCTGTACATCGTGAAGGTCGTTTCCACCGGCACGTTGTTCCTGGCCGGGTTCGTGGTCGTGATCTTGGTGAGCACGTTCATCGCGTTGAGCGCGCCGACGTACTGCTGTCCCTGCGCGGTAAACGTGATGAGCCGGCTCGCGCCCTGCGTCGTCACGGCCGCGTTGTTCTGCAGCGCCGCTTTGATGAAGCCCGGCGGCGTCAACAAGATCTGCGTGCGGCGTGTCGCTGCGACGCTTGACTCCCGGATGGTCGGCCCACCTCGGCCTGCCCCCGGTCCCGCCGCGCCACCTGGACCACCGGGACCGCCCGCGCGTGCAGGTGCCCCCGCGCCCGGAGGGCCTGCGCCTGCGGGGGGTCCACCGCCTGCTACAGGGCCGCCTGCTGGCGGGAGTCCGGGCGGTCCACCCGCTCCGGGCGGTGCTCCAGGCGGGCCGCCCGCGCCGGGCGGTGGTCCACCGCGCGCGGGAGCGGGCGCGTCTTCCGTGTTCCACAGATCCCAGGCGTAGTTTCCGCTGACGAACTGCACCTGCAGCGATCCGTAGAACAGCCGCGTCCCATCCGGATTCGTCCGATGGATGAGCAGCCGCATCGCGGGCGTGCCGAAATGAACGTCTGCTTCGTACGTCTTGACGATGGGGCGTGGCGCATTGCCGCCGGCGGCCTCGCCGGTATCCGCGAGCGTTCCGTTGGCCACCAGGTACATCGACGTCATCGTCGTGATGCCCATCGCGTTCTGGGCCGAGTCGAGGACGGCCTGCGCGTTCTGAGCGAACGCTGACGCCGCGAAAGCGAGAACCACCAAGCCGATCGGGACCTTCTTCATGACCGTTCTATACAGTCAGCGCACAACGGGCTGTCCCGCACTCGTGGGCGGCGTCTCGAGCGGAAAATCAAGCCACGTGTGAATCTTCCCGTTCGCGATCCAGAAGAACGCCGCGGCGGGCACTTCTCGCTGCTGGCCGCCCGACTGGAAGCGATCGACGCGCCGGACGAGGACGGCGTACCCACGCGGCCCGCCGACCGCGAGGCTTTGTCCGATTCGCATGGCGACGCCCTGCGCGATCGCGCGGCGGCGCGTCTGCAGAAACTGGGTCTTGCCGCGCTCGGCGATGTATGTCGGGTAGTACGGGCTGTACTGGACATCGTCGGCCATGTACGAGGCGACCTTGTCTGGATCCTTCGCGTTCCACGCGGCCACCCAGTTCTTGACGACGTCGAGCGCCGCCTGTTCTTCGGCCTTCCAGGTATCGAGAGGCGGAGCTTGGTCACGCGGCGTGTTCGGAGTAATCGGGCCGTCCAGCCACACTTGGATCTTGCCGTCCTTCACCCAGAAGAGCGTCCCATTGGCGAAGAGCACTCCGGGCCCGCCGCGCCCGCCGAGTGTGGCATAGGGACCGAAGCCACCCTCATCGATCCGTCTGTGCAGAATCGCCGTCCCGGCCGATCCGCCGACGACCAGCTCTTCCACGACCGTGAATTTGACGCCGCCTCTCGTCGCGCCGCCGTCCTGCTGAATGAATCGGTCGCGGGTGCGCCAGATGCCGCCAAGTGGATTGCCCGGAAACCCGCCGGCCCAGAAGACGTCTTCGGTCATGGTCGCGGCAACTTTCTCCGGATCCTTGGCTTCCCACCCCGCAATCCAGGCGCGCACGACCTCGAGCGCTGCCTGCTCGCTCGCGGACAGCGCCGAAGCCTGTGAGGACTGAGCGTGGGGCGTGCGGAGCAGCCCCAGCATGGCGACACACACCACTAGGATCGCCGCCGGAAATCGTTTCGTTCTCATGCCGGTGTTCCTTCCCGCGCTGTGCAAGAAGACGCCAACTCATTACACAACCTCGCTGCGGTTCATATTGTTAAGTTTTGTGAATTTGGCTTCACGAAAATCGACGATCTCCAATTCCCGTACGGTCCTCTATCTCTGGCGTAGGCGGCGGCTGAAGCTGGACGAGTGGCTCAAGACCATGAACGACCGGGACGATCTCGACGCGCTTGTCACCGAACTGAACGAGGCAGCGCCGCGCGCGCGATCCTCAGACGACCAAACGGCCAGGCTCCGTTCCTGGCTCGAACAGGTCGTCGCATCGGTGACCACCGGGTGGCAGAGGGTGCAGATCGGCACCACAGGCGCGCGCTGCCACACCGCACGAACGATGACCGGACGTCGCACTTGATCGGTGTCCACATGTTGACGCGTGATGCCATACGCTTGTCACACGCATGTCGCATGTGATCGGTACTCGAGAGGCCACATGACGACGTCATTGCGCGGGGCGCTCGTACACGAAGATCGAGGCCTGACCGCTGCCGCGGCCGTCCGTCCCGCTGATGCGCGTGCCGATCCGTAGCTCGGTGCCGTCGGGCGAGAGCTCGTACTTGCGTTCGATCGTCGGTCCGTCGTCGACCTCGATCTCGGAGATGAGCGTTTGTCCGTTCCAGTGGGTCTTCATACGAAGTTTCACGAGGCCGTTTTCCGCACGACCGTCCGTCTTCTTGTTGTCGGTCTGCAGCGTCCGCGTTCGGCCATCGGCCTCGGTCATCACGACTGACGTGTCGTGAATGACAATCGTCATCTGATTGGAGGACTGATTGAGCGTCCGCAGATAGTTGAGAATCGCTTGCATTCGATCCGGATCGCCGCCTCGAGCTCCACCGCCCGGTCCGCCCGGTTCGCCCGGTCCGCTCGGTCCGCCCGGTCCGCCCGGTCCGCCCGGTCCGCCTCGTCCACCTCCGCCAGGGCCGCCAAACCCGCCGCGGCCTCCACCGCGTCGCCCGGCGGCTCCTCGGCCATCGTCCTGGCCGCCCGGATTCGGTGCATCACTGCGCTGTGGATCAGGCACTTGGCTCTTGGCGCGATTCAGCACCCAAATACCACCAAGGGCCTGTCGTGGGTCGGCGACCTGCGCGGCCTGCGCGGCTGCGGCCGGCGGGGCCGCCAGCGCCGAGTAGCCGCGCACGTTCCAGCCCTCCCGGATATTCGTGTCCGTGAGGGGGTTCGGAACGGTACAACCGATCGCACCGACAAAGGCACTGCAGCCCTGCGCTTGCTGGTAGGCACTAATGGCGGTGCCGTTGTTGGTGCATTCGCCATTCGCCGTTCGTTGAAGCAGGTCGCAGTCCACAACCTTGTCCCCGTCCGCATCGTTCCAGGTCCGGTTCTGGTTGTTGGTGAGTCGCGAAATCGGATTGACGCTGCCACCCAGCCCGCCGAGTGCCTGGCCGGCCACGTACTTGTTCAGCGTCACCTTGACAGCCGTCTTGCCGTCCCCGCGCAGGTCGTAGGCCATGGCCATCCGTGGCGTCACATCCTTCCAGTTCAGGTTGTCGAGCGCCGCATAGTCCGTCGCCGGCCGGCCGATGGTCGACGCCGTCAGGGTCGGACTCCGAGGCATTGATCGGCGTTCGATCCGCGTTCGAGTTCCCCTTCCTCGAGCGAAACCGCGCCGAGGCACGCCCGGTGATGGTCGAATCGAGATACTGGGCGCCGGACGCTGCGGCACGGATCGCGTCCAGCAGCTCGTCAAGCGCGCTCGTTTTCGACACGTAGCTCGAGACCCCGGCGCGCAGCAGTTCCTGCACGTGGGCATCATCGTCATGCCGCGTCCAGATCACAATGGCCGGGCCGGGCTCCAACTCTGTGAGCGCCCTGACGGCGACCAGCCCGCTCATGCGGGGCATCGAGAGGTCCATGACCACGACGTCCGGCTTGAGCTCCTGGGCTTGCTGAACGGCCGTGGCGCCGTCACCAGCTTCGCAGACGACGCTCATGTCTGGTTGATTGTTGATGAGCAGCGCCACTGCCTGCCGAACCGCCGCGTGGTCGTCGGCGAGAAGAATGCGGAGCGGCTCCGACATCGCTATGGACGGGCAGGGATCGGCGCCGGCACGGCCACCCGCACGACGACAGCCGTCCCGCCGCGAGGGGCCGATCGAATTTGCACGCGTGCCGCGACGAGGGCGGCCCGCTCGTGGATCCCGAGCAGCCCGAGACCACGGCCGACGACAGCGGTCTCGTCGGGTTGGAATCCCACGCCGTCGTCCTCGATGACGAGAGAAAGCTCTTCACTCACTCGTTCCAGCGTGACGATCACGTGTGCCGCTCGTGCGTGCTTGGCGACATTGGTGAGCGCTTCCTTGGTGATTTGGTGGAGCGTGGCGCAGATGCGCGGCGGCACACCGGTATCGGCCTCCTCACCGGCGCGCAGTTCGACGGGAATACCGACCTTCGCCGACCAGCGATGTAGGTGATGTGCCAGTGAGGCCAGAAGACCGGCAGGGCCGGCGAACTCCGGCCGTAATTCCCATAGGAAGTGATGGATGTCCTGGTCGAGATGTGTGGCTGTGGCCTCGAGCGCTTCAACCTGGTCACGCAGCGCTGGCTCGCGACACACCGCCTTGATTCGATCAGTCTGCAGCCTCAGCAGGGTGAGCATTTGCCCGAAGTGGTCGTGCAGCTCGCGCGCGATCCGCCGTCGCTCATCTTCTTCGGCGGCCGCGAGACGATCCAGGAGGCTCAGGCGCGCCTGCTCGGCACGTTCTCGTTCGGTGATCGCCGTCTCCGATGATTCGGGGAGACAAACCGGACTCTCCATGGTTTCGTTCAGACGCACGCTGATGTCTTTGGACGAATGGCGCACGTCTCTGGTTCTGTTTACGAAACGGGCGTCGATCCGTTTACACACCGAGCGAGTCGTCAGCGATCGCGATACGTGTTGCGCGAATGTGAGAAGCGAGAATGCAGAAGTATGAAGATGCGGCATGCCGGCGCGAGGTGGGTCACAACCGGCATGCCGCTTGGTGGCGAGCGGGTGGAGAGTCGCTCGTCCCAACTGTGACACGACTCACGCGAGTCGCGTGTCAGCCGTCAGCGCGTATCACCGCCCGATCGAGGCCAGCACTTCCTGCCGCGGTGTCAGATGTGGTGGCGCCTTGGGCTTGTCGTCGTACGTTACACGGAGACGCGCATCGAGGAAGGTTAAGGTTTGTTAAGCCAACGCCGCCTGGCCGAGGACCGCTATGCCAGCGACCGATCGTCAGGGTGTCAGTTGCCGATGGCGTACACGGCGGTGTCGGACCGGATGAAGAGCCGGCCGCCCGAGATCGCGGGCGATGCCAGCTGACGGGCGTCGAGCGTGTTGCGCGCGAGCACGCGGGGCGTGCGGCCGGCCGCGAGGACGATCGTCGTGCCGTCCTCGCTCACCAGATAGATCTTGCCGTCGGCGGCCACCGGCGACGCCGTGTAGACGCCGCCGATCCGTTCCTGGAACACGCGCGCGCCGGTCCTGGCATCGGTGACCGTCAGTACGCCGACGTCTCCGACCATGTAGATCAATCCCTCGTAGTGGACGAGCGACGACACGTAGGGAGCGCCGGATGGCACCCGCCAGACCACATGACTTCTCGAGACGTCGCCCTTGCCTCCTGGCCGGACAGCCATAAAGGGGCTGCTGCGATACCCGCGGCTCGTATAGATCACACCGTCCTGATAGAGCGGCATCGGGATCGGAAAGCGATTGTCCTCGGCGATGTGCCAGAGCCGTTCGCCGGTTCTGACATCGTGTCCGCTCAGGCCGATGCTCGAGTTGACGATCACTTCGGCTGTCCCCGGCGCCGTCTCGACCACGAGCGGCGTGCTGTAGGAGATGACACCGGCCGCCGCGTTGACCTTCCATCGCACCGCGCCCGTGCGCGCGTCCAGCGCCAGCAGGTAGGACGTGCGCTCGTGATAGCAGAGAAGCAGCAGCATATCGCGGTACACCGCGGGCGAGCTGCCGTGTCCCCAGTTGATCTGAAACGCGCCATACTCCGCTCCGAGATGTTTCGTCCACACGAGCCGGCCGGCCAAGTCGAGCGCCGCGATCTGTCCGGTGGCAAACCAGGCGTACACGCGCTCGCCGTCCGTCACGGGACTGGGCGACGCCAGGTTGTGCTTCTCGTGGACCGACGGCAGGCCGCCTTCGGCGGGAAGGAGGTACTCCCAGGCCTGACGGCCCGTCGTGCGATCGAGAGCGGTGATCACAAACGAGACGCGGCCATTTCCGGCACCCGCGGCGGCGAGCGCTCGCTCGCCGGCCTCCCGCGGGTTGCCGCCCTGGACGAGGCTTGGACCCGGCCGAACCTCTCCACTTCCGGCCTGTGACGTCAGGAAGACGAGATTCTCCCAGACAACCGGAGAGGAGATGCCGAGGCCGCGCAGCGGCGCTTTCCAGGCGACCGCCTGTGTCTCGCTCCAGGCAACGGGAAGCCCCCGCTCGAGCGACACACCCGAAGACGAGGGGCCGCGCCAAGTTGGCCATTGGGCCTGGACCGTTGTCGCAAGGGCCGCGGCCAACACACCGTGAGCGATGAGTTTCTGCATGATTCTCCGCTCGCGGGGAAATCAAACACTCCAGCCACCGAAATAGCGCCGCACGAAAAAGCGGCTAGCGTCGCGTTGCCATCCACTGCTCGATCTTGAGCCGGTACTCTGGATACATCGACTCCGCGCCGCCGCGTGTCGCCTCGAAGGGAAGGCCGTAAGTCTCGCCGAACTCGGTATGGCGAGTGCCGAGCGGCCAGTGCGGCACCCAACCGAGCGGCTTGTTACCGAGTTCGTCGACCGCCTCGAAGAACTGCTGGAGGGCGACATGGGCATCCGGGTCGCGGACCCACTCGGTTGTCCTGACGAACGGCTCCTCGAGATAGATCGGATCGTCGATCATCGTCATGACGGTCAAGTAGTCGCCATGGCGGAACCAGTACTCTCTCATCACGCCGTACGGACTCGTGGGCACTCCGTTGCGCTGGATCACGCCATATTTCATGTGTGTCGTCGTGACGACGAGCGCACTGCCTTGTTGCACGCCGGTCGAGTAGCCGTCCCAGGTGTGTTCGGCGTAGTCGGACGGATGGTTTCGGCCATCCAGCCAGATCCGGCGGTCTGCGCGCCCGTACAGCCCCACGAGCGAGTAGCCAATGAGATTGCCGGTGACCGGGGCGAGGATCTTCATAAAGCGTGGGCTCGGCCCGCCCCCGCCGCGCAACGAATACTGAGCCGGATGCGGCTGGGTCTGTCGCTCGGGCTGGGAGAGGGTCGAGGCGTCCCACGTCTCCGCTTTCTGGCGCGCGGCGGCATTGATCGGCAGCCCGGTGTAGTCCCCCAGCTCGGGGCCCGGCTGGCGGTGTGGCTGATCCTCCTGCCGGATGGCCCCCCACTCGCCCGACAGATCGATGACGGCCTGCTGCGGCTGAGGCTGCTGGGCGACCAACGGGATGCCGACAACGGCCACGGCTGCGAGCACGCCCAGCGCCACTTTGAACCAACGCGTGCGATGTGACATCAGTGCCTCCAAAAAATGGGCGCCCCCGCCCGAGTCATCAGCCGCCCGACGCCGGACCGCAAGCCGATTCCAGCATAGCCCACTCCGCGGGTCAAACGGGTATGCTCGGTTCGCGCCTTCTCGACTCGATCAAGCTCGAAGCGATGTCACGCACGATAGACCCGGATGAGCGGCCTCTGGCAAAGTTACCAGCACGTCACCTTCCCGTAGTGCCTATGTGAAGTCGATCACCGTCGTAATGACTGACCGGTTCGACACCGCGACCATCGCCTCCTGCGACTGGTCGAAGCGGTACGTGCGCCCGATCATCGACTTCGCGTCGAACTGCCCGCGCTCGATCATGTGGACGAAGCGCGGCAGATCGGTCAGCACGTTGATGCCGAGGAAGTTGCCGCCGATCACCACCTTGTTGCCGACGTTGATCCCGGTGAGCGATCCGGGCGGCGTGCCACCGAGCTTCATGTAGCCGCCATTCCTGACAGACGTGTAGATCTGCTGCACCAGGTTCTCTTCCGGCGGCGCCTCGATGCCCGGCGCCAGCGGGTACTGCGCGCCCGCGGTCCCCTCCAGCGCGTACAGCACGCCGGCCGCGCGCTCGTTCGCGTAGCGCCGGCCTGCCGGGACGGGGCTCGGCGTCAGCTCGCGGATTTTCGCGGCGAGCGCGACGCCACGGTGCTCGTTGGGATCCAGCACCTGTGTCGCGCCGAGCTTCAGCGCCAGATCGCGGCGATAGCGAATCGGGTCGATGCCGATGATCGCCCGCGCCCCTTGAATGCGCGCGCCCTGCACCGCGCCCAGTCCCATCGCCCCCAGCCCGAACACGGCGACATCGGTGCCCGCTTCGACCGGGAACCGGCACACGGCCAACCCGAGACCGACCGCCGACGGACAACCCAGGATCGACAGTTCGGCCGGGGAGACACGGGTGAAGATCGGTACGACCCAGTCTTCTTCGGACACGAGTAGTTCTGCGTTGCCGCCCGGCCCCATCGGCCGTGACGTCATATACACCGGTGTGTTGTCCGACATCGTGGCAGAGGCGATTGACGGCAGCCGCGTCAGGCAGCTGTCACCGCGGCCGACGAGGCAGTTGCCACAGACGCCGCATTGCGGCGTCGCCGAGATGATGACCTGGTCGCCGACCTTGACGCGCTTGACCGCCGTGCCGACGTCGATGACGACGCCGACGCCGCCATGGCCGGTCTGGATGGCCTCTCCACCGTTCTGCGAGCGCATGAAGTTGAGCTGCCAGTTGCCGGTGTAGCAGGTCTGCACCGCCTGGTTGCGGATGACGACCTGCAGCGGGTGGATCGGCTTGAGCGTGAGCGTCTCGTAACTGAGGTTGCCGCGGTAGCGGATGTGCGCGCGGAAACGCGTGCCGGCCGTGCGGCTCGTCGTTTGCCGCTCGGCTTCGACTTGCGCGGCCAGTTCTGGCGTGCCGCCCTGGCCCCAGAAGATGACCTGCTGTCCTGGCGGCCCCATCGCGCCGCCCGGAGGCGGCCCGCCC
>JBAUGX010000089.1:0-3617 GCA_049679965.1 Vicinamibacterales bacterium | reverse complement strand
CGCCTTCAGGCGGACCAATCCGGCTGAAGCCGGATCCCACAAGGACTGGGACGGACTGCCGACTGATGACTTGGCTGACCAACATTCTCGAACGTCCATCGATGGGCTGGTGGGACATCGCCGATATCCTGGTGGTGTCGATTCTCATCTACGAAGTCCTGAAGCTGATCCGCGGCACGCGCGCCGTGCAGATGGCCCTTGGGGGCGGGATCGTCCTGGGGTTGTTCTATCTGTCGCGCTGGAGCCAGCTCCAGACGGTCAACTTTCTCATCCGCAATCTCGTCGGCGCCATCGTCGTGGCGATCATCGTGCTCTTTCAGGCGGACATTCGCCGGGCGCTGGCGCACCTGGGCCGTGCGCCTGTCTTTCGGTACTTCGCGAAGCCGGAATCGGCCGCCGAATCGATCGAAGAACTGATTGTGGCCGCCGGCATGCTGTCGGCGCAACGGATCGGCGCGATCGTGGCGATCGAGCGGCAAATCGGCCTCGGCAGCTACATCGAAGGCGGCATCCGGCTCGACGCCGTGCTGACCTACGATCTGCTGCTGAGCATTTTTCAGCCCACCTCGCCCCTTCACGACGGCGCGGTCATCGTGCGGGACGACCGCGTGGCGGCGGCGGCGTGCTTTCTGCCGCTCACGGTCAACCCGAAGCTGAGCAAGGGGCTGGGATCGCGGCACCGGGCCGCCGTCGGGCTGACCGAGGAGAATGACGCCGTGGCCATCGTCGTGTCCGAGGAGAGTGGGAGCCTGTCGCTCGTCGTCGACGGGCAGATTGAGCGCGGACTCGATGTGGACGGGCTGCGCACGCGCCTCCGGTCGCTCATTCTCCAGCGCAGGGTCCCGTCGGAGGGGCGAGAGGTGATGGAGGCAGCCATTCGCCCATGACCAAGTTCTGGCCCTTCCGTCACCTCGGCTTGAAGGCCCTCTCGGTGGGGCTCGCGCTCCTGCTTTGGATGATCGTGGCGGGCGAGCAGGTCGTCGAGCGCGGTCTTCGCGTGCCCCTCGAGTTGCAGCGGCTCCCGGCGGGGCTCGAGCTGCAGGGCGAGCTGCCAACGACCATCGACGTTCGCGTGCGCGGTTCCTCGGGCGCCCTCGGTCGCTTGACGCTTGGCGATGTCGTGGTCGTGCTTGATCTCCGTGGCGCAGAGCCCGGCCAGCACGTGTTTCTGGTGTCGCCCGAGCAGGGCCGCGCGCCCTACGGCGTCGAGGTCGTACAGGTCATCCCGGACACCGTGGTCATGACCCTGGTCGATAAAGCGGCCGGGCGCGCGCCCGCGCCGCCGCCCGGCGGCAAGCAGTGACGGCCCCCCGCCTGTTTGGCACTGACGGGGTGAGGGCCGTCGCCGGCCAGTACCCGCTCGATCCTCCCACGGTCCGCCGGCTGGGGGCGGCCTTGATTCGCGCACTCCCGCCCGGCCGGACATCATCGCGGCTGCTCGTCGGCCGGGACACGCGCGAATCCGGCGTGTGGATCGAAGCCGAGCTGGCGCACGGCGCCGGCGGCGAGGGCGCGAGCGTGACGAGCGCGGGCATCGTGCCGACGCCGGCCGTGGCCTACTTGACGCCGCAGGCCGGATACGACGCGGGCGTCGTGATCTCTGCCTCACACAATCCGTTCGCTGACAACGGCATCAAGGTGTTCTCGGGCCGCGGAGAGAAATTCACCGAGCGCGTGGAACGCGAGGTGGAGGCCATCATGGCCGACCGGTCGTGGAGCGCGCGCGACGGTGTGGCGGCCGCGCTGCCGCAGGCGGATCTCGTCGGCGCCTATCTGGATCATCTGCGCGCTGTCGTGCCCGAGGCGCCCATGCTCAAAGGCTTCACGGTGGCGGTCGATTGCGCCAACGGGGCGACCACCAGTGCGGCACCGCGGTTGTTTGCGGATCTGGGGATCGACGCGATCGTCGTCGCGAACGAGCCCGATGGCCGCAACATCAACCTGGACTGTGGATCCACGCACCCCGAACGCCTGGCGCGGCTGGTCGTCGACCGCGGCTGCCGGATGGGCGTCGCCTTCGACGGCGACGGCGATCGGGCCATCTTCGTGGATCACCGGGGCCAGATCGTCAACGGGGACGCGGTATTGCTGATGTGCGCCCGTCAGCTCCAGCGTGAGGGCCGGTTGAAGGGCCGCGCGATTGTCGCGACCGTCATGAGCAACATCGGCCTCGAGCTGGCGCTCAAGCCGCTCGGCATTGACGTGGTGCGCTGCGGCGTCGGCGACAAGTACGTGATGGAGGCCATGCTCGAGCGCGGGCTGTCACTCGGCGGGGAGCAGTCGGGCCACATCATCTTCTCGGAATACCTCTTCACCGGCGACGGCCTGTGCACGGCTCTCAACGTGCTGCGGACGGTGGCCCTGACCGGCCGGACGCTGGCCGATCTCGCTTCCGATCTCACCACCTTGCCGCAGGTGCTCCTGAACGTTCGCGTGCGCGAGAAGATCGACCTGCAGGAGGTGCCGCAAGTGGCGTCGGCGATTGCGCGCGTCCAAGCGCGGGTGGCGGGACAGGGGCGTCTGCTCGTCCGCTACTCCGGCACCGAGCCGCTGCTGCGCGTGATGCTCGAAGGCCGGCGGGAAGACGACATCCGCGCCTGGGCCCAGGAAATTGTCGACGTCGTCAAGGAACACTTGGGGTAGTGAATTGCTGATTGCGGATTGTTGATTGATGATTTGAGGGAGCCTCAAGGCACGCCAATCAGCAATCCGTAGTCAGCAATCAGCAATCCGCAATCATCAATTCACCATCTCGCCATGGTCAGCCTGTCCGTCAACGTCAACAAAGTCGCCACGCTGCGCAATTCGCGCGGCGGGCGGGTGCCGCGTGTCATCGACGCGGTCAGTGTGTGCGTGGCGGCCGGCGCGCAGGGCATCACCGTGCATCCCAGGGCCGATCGACGCCACATCACCCCGGAGGACGTGCGCGCGGTCGCCGACTGGCTGCGCGCGCAGGCGGCGAAGGTCGAGTTCAACGTCGAAGGCGATCCGCGGCCCGATCTCATCGATCTGGTTGCGGACGTTCGACCCGACCAGTGCACGCTCGTCCCGGTCGTGGCGGGCGAGGTGACGAGCCATGCCGGCTGGCGGCCCGGCGTGGACACCGAGCCTCTGCCGGCGGTCATCAAACGCCTCCAGTCGCTTGGCATTCGCGTCAGCCTGTTTGTCGACGCCGAGGCGGATCCGATTCGCTGGGCGGCATCTCTCGGCGCCGAGCGCGTCGAGCTCTACACCGAGCCTTTCGCCCGCGCCTTCGAGCAGGGCCCCGAGCCTGCGCGGGCCTCGTTTGCGCGGTATGCCGATGCCGCGCAGTTGGCGCACTCGCTCGGGCTCGCCGTCAACGCCGGCCACGATCTGGATCTCGACAATCTGCGCACCTTTCGCCGGCTGCCCCACTTGGCCGAGGTCTCGATCGGCCACGCGATTATGTCGCGCGCGCTGTTTGTCGGGTTGCCGACCGTCGTTCGCGAATACCTGGCGCTGCTCCGGTGATATGATCGACGGTCCATATGAAAACAGACGCCATTGCATTTGGTGTCGCCGGTATCGCGTTCGGCCTGATGGCTGGATGGATCATCGGCACCGAGCAAGCGAGGGGCGGATCGGTGGGCGCGCCC
>JBAUGX010000088.1:0-15354 GCA_049679965.1 Vicinamibacterales bacterium | reverse complement strand
CGGCGATGCTGTGCTGCACGAGCTCGTAGGGCGTCGAGCCGGCCGCGATGACGAACAGCACGCCATCGCTCACGCGCGCCACGAGCTGCGCGTCCGGCAGCAGGCCAACGGGCGGCGTGTCGATCAGTACCCAGTCGAAGGAGGCCGACGCATCCTTGATGATGGTGCGGATGCGTTCTGAGGAAAGCTGCGCCATCAGGTTGGCATCCGCATGCCCCGCGGTCAGCACGCTGAGGTGTGGCGAGACCTCGACGAGCGGCAATGGGCTGTCGGCGGCGCGCATGACGTCGGCGAGGCCCGGTCCGCTCGGCAGCCCGAACATCTCGTGGATCGACGGACGCCGGAGATCGGCGTCTATCAGCAGAACCCGCTGCTGATACGACTCGCTGAACGTCAGCGCCAGGTTCACGATCGTCAGCGTCTTGCCTTCGCGCGGCACCGCGCTCGACACCATCAGAATCCTGAGTCCGTGCTCCAGCTGCAGGTCGTGCAGCCCGGCGGCCAGCCGCCGATACTGTTCGATCGACACGCGCGAGGTCTCACGGCTGAGGACGAGCTTGCCCTCGACAGCCTTGTGACCGGCCGATGGCGCAGCAGCGGGCTCCGCAGGCATCCCGAATCGTGGCGCCGGCACGACCTGCGTCCGCGTGGGCTGGGTCCTCTCAGGGGCCTGCGCCGGCCTCGGCACTGACGGGGGCGTTTCGGCGGCGTACTGGTCGAGGATCGAGGCGTCCAAGGACACCTTGCTGGGACCGGCCGCACGTCTTAGTGCTTCGTCTATTCGGCTCATATCACAACTTCCAAAAAGCGAGTCCTGCGGCCGAGGCGACGAGCACGACCACCGCGAGCGAGACGAGGACGATCCGTCGCCGGCGCGCCCTGCGATCCGCATCAGACACCATGAGCGGCACGAGCGCCAGCACCCGCACGTTGAGGAGCCGGGCGACCTCGTCCTCGCTCTTGAAGCTCGAGTCGCGGTACTCCATCAACCCGACAAGAAGAACGCCGAGGAAGAGCCCGCCTCCCGCGCCTGCCAAATTGATGAGCATCCGGTTCGGGCTGAAAGGCCGCTCCGGCACCTTCGCCGGGTCGAGGATCTTGAACTGTTCACCGATGTTTCTGCGCTCCAGATTGGCGGACAGCTTCGAATCCTCTCTCTTCGTGAGAAGGCCCCGGTAGGTCGTCTGAAGCGTGTCGTAGTCGCGCATCAGCTCGACAAGGTCGGATTCGCGCTTGGGTACGGCGGCGAGCCTGGTCTGGTACTCGGCGATGGTCGCGCGCAGCCGTCGATCCTGATCCTCTTTCTCGGCCAGTTGCCGATCGATGTCGTCCATCTGCGCCTTGAGGTCGCGAATGCGCCTCTGGCGCAACGCTTCCGCGGGCGAGAGAAACTTTTCGGCCGCCGGCCCTTCGACCGGCTGCTGCCCCTCGGCGGCGAGCCTGGCCTCGAGGTCGCGGATGTTCCGCTGCATGATGCGCACGTCGGGGTGATCGGGCTTGACGTGCGTCAGCAGCAGCTGCAGTCGAACGCGCGCCCCTTCGAGCTGCTGTGCGGTGGTCTCTCCGGGCAGGCTCCCGTCGGGCGCCGTCGCGACGACGGTGGGCAGCGGATCCGCCTGGAGGTCGGCCAATTGACGCTCGAGCAGCAGCCGGCGCTCACGCGCCCGATCGGCGGTTTCCGCGAGCGTCTGCACCTGCGCCTGCAGATTCTGGATGGCCTGCAGATTTGCGGTCGCCTGCGACGGCAGCTCCGGGCCGAAGCGTGTGCGGTACTCCTCCAGCTTCCTTTCCTGCTCGAGGAGCCGGCGCTTGGCGTCTTCGAGCGCCGTGTCGAGGAACTGGTTGGTGTCTTCCGCCATGTTTTCGCGATCGCGCGTGTTCTCCTCGATGAACAGCGACGCGAGCCGCTCGGTCGTCTGCTGCGCGGTCTTCGCCTCCTGGCTGACATACGAGATGCGAAACGACTCCTTGCCTTCGATCTTGACGGGCCCAATGTCGGTGCGCATGCGCTGCACGACGTCTTCCATCGGCAGCGTGCGCCGGAGCGCCTGGTAGAGATTGAGATCCAGGATGATGCGCTCGAGTCTCGATCGGCTCAGGATCTGGTCCTCGAGGCTGGCCAGACGATCCTCGATCCGCCCTGTGATGGTGGACTTGACGTAGCTGTCGGGAATGCGCTGCGGGACGAGCATGATGAGCGTCTCGGAGCGGTACCTGTCGGGAAGCTGCCTGCCGACGGCGACGGCCGCGACCATCCCAAGCAGCAGCAGGCCGAGAATCAGCCACGAGCGGCGCACCGCGATCCGGACGATGTCTTCGGGCGTGTATGTTTTGCCAGGCAGCATGGTTACCAGCGCTTTACGGGAACCCAGAGCGTCAGACCCACCCGCGCGCTATTGCGCCTCATATGGGGCGACATGCCTGGGGGTAAATCGAGACGTTCAGCGAAGTCGTACAGGTAGTAGAGATATTCACCGTACGTCGCCCACGTTTTCGAGAGGGCGAACCGGACGCGAATGTTGCCTACGTAGGTGTTGAAACTGGAAGCGCTGCCGGTCAACGCCGTGTCGCCGATCGTGTACGACGCCGACACGAGCACGTCCGTCCGTCGGTTCACGAAACCGTCGCTTAGAACCGTGAGCGCATCGGTGAACACCGGGCCGGTGAGCCCATCGACGAAACCCAGACCTCGGTGGTACGCCCCCTGGAGCCGCCAGGTGCGTCCCATCTGGTGCGTGAGCGACGCATCGCCCAACGCCCTGAACTGCCGGCGTGTTTCGCCCGTCGCCGTCCCGAACTCCTGCAGCGGCCCATCGACGATCGTCGAGCCCATGCTGAACGCCGCGATCGTCCTGCGCGTACGCGTCAGCGGCCACTGATAGTCGATGCCGACGTTGATGTCGTGCGTCGTGGGACGATTCGTCTTCGAGTACGACGCCTGCCTGAAGGTATAGCCGAGCCGCAGGGCCGCGTCTCGCGTGACCGTGTGCGAAAACCGCACGCCGCCCTCGTACGAACGCTGGTCGGAGTACCCTGGCTCCCCACCAAAGGTCGCGTACCGAAAGCCGGAGCTGAACGACAACGTGCTTCGGCGGCCGACGGCCTGGGCGATGCCGAGCGTCGTGCCGGACGAGTACGACCGGCCCGAGCCGGCCGCGCGGTCGGTGGCCTGGTTGACGGCTGAATCGGTTGCGGGGTTGACCGCCGAATCGCCAGCCAGCCCTTCGAGACTGCCCGGTGCGGCGACGCTCGCGAAGAGGCCGGACAGGCGGGAATGGGTCGGCGCGTAGGAGACGGACTGGCTCAACGACAGCGTGGTCCGGCGGGCGATCCGTGCCGAGAGCCCCGCCGCCGCGGAATGTCCGACCGACACCAGCCGATTCCCTTCGCGGTAATACCGCAGATTCGAGCCCATCGTCGCGTTCAGCCGCACCCGTTGTCCTCGTGATGCGAAATCCAGTGTTGGCGCAAGACCCGTGTAGAAACCGCTCGCCTTCACGTTTGTCGGGCTGACGGACGTCACATCCGCCTGCAGGTTATCGTCGAACGCCTCGACGAGCGAGATCGTCAGATTCACGCTCTGGTCGGCGGCGGCCGCGCCGCCAAAAAGCCCTCGCGACGGGCGCGCCGCGCCAGAGGTCTGTGCCTGCGCGGCGGATGCAGCACAGAGGAGCAGACCCAGCACGGTCGACGTTACGCGGTTATCCGCAGTCACGGCACGACGACGGTGTCGCCGGGCTTGAGCATGATGTTCTGCCCGGCGTTCTTCTCTTTGATGACGTCGGCGTAATTGAACTTGTGGTACTGCTGGCGCCCGTTCTCCGTCCGGATGACGCGGATGTTCTTGGTGTCCGCGAAATCCAGCACACCTCCAGCGAGCGCGATGAACTGCAGCACGTTGAGGTCCACGGTCAGCGGATAGGCGCCTGGTTTCGCCACGTACCCCGTAATGAACACGTTGCGGCTGCGAATCTCCTTGACGACGACCGTCACGTTCGGATCTTCGATGTACTTCGTGGCCGCCTCCATGAGCTTCGCGTGGAGCTGCTCGGGGGTCAGGCCGGCCGCCTGAATCTCGTTCAGCAGGGGCAGCGAGATCTTGCCGTCGGGGCGGACCATCACGGCGTCGGTCGACATGTCCTTGTCGCGCCAGAAGACAATCTGCAGCACATCCTGCGCGCCGATGACATAGCCAGGTGGCAGAGGCGCCGAGGACTGCTGCGTGATGGCTGTCGCGGACGTGCCAAGAACAACCAGCAGAACGGTCAGAGCCTTCATTGCCTGTATTCCTTGAACGAGAGTTGACAATCGTGCTTCCGGAGGAAGTTGAGAAACCGCTTGTACTCGCGAGTCTCCATGTTGAACAGCCGGAGCACGATCTTGTAGTTGCCGCGCGCCTGCTCGAGGCCTTTGTGGACCAGGTCTCGCACGTTGCTGCGCGTGATCTCGCGGTTCATGTAAAGCGGATAGACGGCCGTCCAGAACGATTCGCGCTCTTCGACGAGCTTCCTGAACAGATCGTCGGCGACCGTCCGGCGCCGCTCCCGGCGCGGGCGCCCGCTCAACTGAGAGGGCGTTCTGAGCTCGATCGGCAAGTCGTCGACTTGAATCACCTCGCGCCGGCCCGTGACCACGAGCTTCTCGATGATGTTTTCGAGCTGACGGACGTTGCCGGGCCACGAGAATTCCGACAGCGCGGCAATGGCCGCCGGCGCGATCGCGTGGACGAGCGTCCCATGCCCGTTGCTGTTCCCGTTTCCGTTCCCGTTCCCGTTCGTGAAACCCTGGAGGAAGTGCTCGATGAGCAGCGGGATGTCTTCGCGACGCTCGCGCAGAGGCGGCACCGTCAAGTGAATCACGTTCAGTCTATAGAAGAGATCTTCCCGGAACTGTCCCTGCGCGATGAGATCGGATAACTTCCGGTTGGTCGCGGCAATCACGCGGACGTTGGCGGCCGTCACCATGCGCTCGGCGCCCACCGTCTGGATTTCCCCGGTCTCGAGAAACCGGAGGAGGAGGCCCTGCATCCGGAGCGTCATCTCCCCGATTTCGTCGAGGAAGATCGTCCCGTTGCTCGCCATCTCGAGCTTTCCCGGCTTGTCGCGATACGCCCCGGTGAAGCTGCCCTTACGGTGGCCGAACAACTCTGATTCGAGCAGCGTCTCGGGAATGCCGGCACAGTTGACCGGCACGAACGGCGCGTTGGCGCGAACGCTCGCCGCGCCAATCGCGCGGGCGACGATCTCCTTGCCAGTGCCGCTCTCGCCGGTGATGAGCACCTTGGCATCCGCCCGGGCGACGCGCTCGATTTCGGCCTTGAGTTCGTTAATGGCCGGGCTCGCACCGATCATGTCGATTTTGCCGGTCTGTCTCATCGCCTTGCCTTCCTAAGAAGTTAACGAAACCGTGAAGACCGACCAGAGTGCAAGGAGGCCACCAAGCAGTGAGTTTCTGGCGAATAAATGTATCTGCTGTTTACTCAATGAGTTACATGACTCCAGACGCTCGTAAGCAGTCACCGGAATTTCTTGAGAAGGTCAAGACGGCTGAAAAAAGTCTGCTCAGTAGAAGACTTCTGGTCGCTGTTCGGACGTCCAATGACGTCCTCTAGGGATACCTAAGGATGTGAGTCCGTGCTCAGGCGGACTTCGCCGCCAACTAGGCAGACTGCGCGCTAGCGAGAGCCTCGGGAGCGTGTGCAAGTTCGAGAATCGCGTCCGCCAGCGCCGCAGGGGCGTGCCGAAGCTTCCCGTCCGCAACCTGCCAGAGGAGGTCGTGCTCGACGATTCTCGTTCGGGCGCCAAGCGCAGCCTGGCGGCAACGAGCGATGGGCGTCGCACCGCGCCGGGCGTACCTGGCTTCCACGGATGGTTCCACGGGCCGGCCGTTGACCAGTACGTAGTCGAACAGATCAAAGCCCACATGGCTTCGAATCGCTGCCAGGTGATCCTCGAGCGTGTAACCATCTGTTTCGCCGGGCTCGGTCATCAGGTTCGCCACATAAATCTTGACCGCGCGCACGCCCGCCAGCGTTGACGCCACGCCGTCGACCAGCAGGTTCGGGATGATGCTCGTGTACAAGCTGCCGGGACCGACCACGATGACGTCTGCATTGATGAGCGCCCGCATGGTTTCGGGCACAGGCCTCACGGCGCGATCGAGCGACAGCCGTTTGATCCGCGCGCCTCGAGCGGCAATGGCGGTTTCTCCCCGAAGAACCTCGCCGGTCTGGAACTCGGCCCGGAGCATCACATTTTCTGAAGTGGACGGCAGAACCGACCCTCGCAGGGACATCATGTCGCTCAGCTGCTCGACGGCGGTCTGGAACCCGCCCGTCATTTGCGTCAAAGCCGCCAGCAGGAGGTTGCCAACCGGATGCCCGGCCAGATCGTTTTCTCCGGCGAACCGGTGCTGCAGGAGCGTCGTGAACGGCGACCCGTCCGGAGCAAGAGCCGCCAGGCAGTTGCGGATGTCGCCAGGCGGCAGGATCCCAAGTTGGCGCCGGAGCCGGCCAGAGCTTCCGCCATCGTCGGTCACGGTGACGATGGCCGTGAGGTGATCGCGAGCTTCGCTCGCGGAGACCGCATCGAGCGAGAGCGCCGTTCTAAGTCCGCTAAGCACTGCAGGGAGACCGGTGCCCCCTCCGATCGCTACGCACCGCGGTCGCGGAACCGCGGGGCGTGGGGCAGTGAGTTGGGAGCGCATGTTTGTGCGCCGCTGGCGCAATAGAAATGCCACTTTGGTACTCGCAAAGAATTAGAATTCTGGCGGGAAGGATGTGGGAAGTCCGTCGCCAGCCAGACCAAAGCAAGCTAAGTGGGGAACAAGGGGCGAGGGTCTTGCTCTGTCCCAGGCCAGTGCAACTTTATCCCCCTAAGTTGTTGACTGTGAAAGCCACACTTACAAAATTAGCTCATGTCGTGGCTTTTTTGGTAGTTTTTGCCTGGTCGGCGAGGGGTGTCGAGGCTGCGACGGCTACGTGGAATCCCAACCCAGAACCAGACATCGCCGGATACAAGCTCTCTTATAAGGCAAATACCCCAGGGATTTCGTGTCTGAATAATGTCGCCCTCGCCGACGTGACGCTCGACGTCGGCAACGTGACCAGCACGCTCGTGGCGCTGACGCCGGGGGTCACGTACTACTTCGTCGTCCAGGCGTACAACACCAGCGGATTGACGAGCCCCTGTTCAACCGAGGTCAGTTTCACCGTTGACGCGGGCGCGCCCACCTTCACCACCCAGCCCATCGGTCAGACGATCATCGCGGGACAGAACACGTCGTTTACGGTGGCGGCCAACGGGACGCCAACCCCCTCGTTTCAGTGGCAAATCTCCACCAATAGCGGCGTGAACTGGACGAACCTCACCAACACCGCGACGTACAGCGGTGCGACGACGACGACGCTCACCGTGACGACTGCAACGACCGGCCTGAGCGGAGCGAGGTATCGCGCGGTCGCGAGCAGCAGTGCCGGCAACGTGCCGTCGAACGCAGCCACGCTCACCGTGAACGTCGCCACGCCCCCGGCCATCACCACGCAGCCGACCAACCAGACGGTGACGGCGGGTGGGAACGCGTCCTTCACCGTGCTTGCGAGCGGCGCGCCGGCGCCGACCTATCAATGGCAGATGTCGACCGATGGCGGCGTCACCTTCGCCAATCTGGCCGACGTGGCGCCCTACAGCGGAGCGACCACAACCACGCTGGCCATCACGGGCGTCACGACCGGGCTGACCGGCTATCGGTATCGCGCTATCGCGGCCAATGGCGTGGCGCCCAATGCGACTTCATCCGCAGCCACGCTGACGGTCAACGTAGCGCCGGCCATCACGACGCAGCCGACCAATCAGACGATTGTGGCGGGACAGAACGGATCGTTCACCGCAACGGCCACGGGCACACCCACGCCGAGCCTCCAGTGGCAGGTGTCGACCAACGGCGGTACGTCCTGGACGAACCTCACGAACACCGCGCCGTACAGCGGGGTGACGACGAACATTCTCACGCTGACTGCCGTGACCATCGGGTTGAACAACAATCAGTATCGCCTCGTGGCCACCAATAGCGTGGCATCGGCCACGTCGGCGGCGGCCACGCTCACGGTGAACGCTGCCCTCGGCGCTCCTGTTATCACCACGCAGCCGACCAACCAAACGGTCGCCGCCGGAGGCAACGCGTCGTTCACGGCCGCAGCCACCGGGAACCCCGCGCCGACGCTGCAGTGGCAGGTGTCGACCAACGGCGGCGTGACCTTTGTCGATCTGGCGAATGCGGCCCCCTACAGCGGTGTGACCACAGGCACGCTGACTATCACGAGCGTCACCGGCGGCCTCTCGGGGAATCAGTATCGCGCGGTCGCGACCAACAGCGTCGGCAGCACCGCGTCCAATGCCGCCACGCTCACCGTCACCGTCCCGCCGGCGATCACGACGCAGCCCTCGAATCAGACGGTGGTGACAGGCGGGAATGCGTCGTTCGGCGTCACCGCCACCGGTACGCCCACGCCGACGCTGCAGTGGCAGGTATCGACCAACGGTGGAGCGACGTTCAGCAACCTGACCAATGCGGCGCCCTACAGCGGCGTGACCACGGGCACGCTGACGATCACGGGCGCGACGGCGGGGCTGACGGGCAATCAATATCGCGCGGTCGCGACCAACAGCGCCGGCAGCGCGACGTCCAACGCCGCGACGCTGACGGTCACCACCGGGCCGGCGATTACGACGCAGCCCTCGAACCAGACCGTGGCAGCGGGCGCGAATACGTCGTTCACCGTCGCTGCGACGGGCTCCCCCGCGCCGACGTATCAGTGGCAGATCTCAACCAACGGTGGAGCAACCTTCAGCGATCTGGCGAACGGCGCGCCTTATAGCGGCGTCACCACGCAGACTCTCACTCTGACCAGCGTGACCGCTCCTCTCAATGGGCGCCAATATCGGGCGGTCGCCACCAACAGCGCGGGAACCGCGACGTCCAATGCCGCGACGCTCACGGTGGTTGTGCCGCCGGCGTTCACGACCCAGCCCGCGAACCAGACCGTCATCTCAGGACAGAACGCGTCGTTCACGGTCGTCGCCAGCGGGTCGCCCGCGCCGACGTACCAATGGCAAGCGTCGATCGACGGCGTGGTGTGGACCAACCTCGTCAGCGCGTCCGCGACCACCGCCACCCTGACGCTCACCGCGACGGACTGGTGGAACCAGAAGCAATTCCGGTGCGTGGCGACCAACGTCGGCGGCTCCGCGACCAGCGCGGCAGCCACGCTGACGGTGTACGGCACGATGACCGTCAGCCCCACGGCGGTGACGTTCAGCGCGACGAAGACGGCGGCGAGCGCCACGCTCAGCAACCTGACGCCCGCGCAGAGCACGATGACCGTCGGCTTCACCGCGCAGCCGACCGGCTGGACGGCGACCGCCAATCGGACCTGGTTGCAGGTGACGAACGGGACAGGCGCCGGCACCGGTCAGTTCACCGTACAGATCGTCAATCCCGGCAACGTGATCGGCGGGAGTACCGTACTGAGCGGCTCGATCACCGTGACGGCCACCGCGTCGGACAACTGGCCGGTGGAGATTCCCATCACCTTGCTGATCACGCAGACGCTGACTGCGGGGCCGGACGCGCCGTTTGGCTCGTTCGACACACCGGTCGGCGCAACCAGTACCGTACAGGGTTCGGTCGCCCTGAGCGGTTGGGCGCTGGCGGACGGGAGCCTCGCTCGCGTGGAGATCTGGCGCGACCCGGTGGCCGGCGATTCAACGCCGTACCAGGGCGCTGGCCCGGCCAACGGGAAGATGTTCGTCGCGAACGCCACCGTGGTTGGCAGCGCGCGACCGGACGTCGAGGCGCAGTTCAGCACCGATCCGCAGGCGGCGCGTGCCGGTTGGGGGTATCTGCTGGAGACACACACGCTGGCGAGTCCTGGCGACGGGTCGTACACGGTGTACGCCATCGCGTACGATACCGGCGGCCGCAGCACTCTTCTGGGCTCCAAGACCCTCGTCGTAGATAACGCGCACGGGACGCTACCCTTTGGGACGCTTGATACGCCGGGCGAGAACGCCGTGGTCGCCGGGACGATCACGATCGCGGGCTGGGCACTGACGCCGGGCGGGGCGTGCACCATCGGCGCGGGCACCGGGGCCGGCGTGTGGGCCTCGATCGACTCTGGCCCGCTCGTGCCGGTGCTCTACGGCCAGGCGCGTTCCGATATCGCGGTTCGGTTCCCGGGGTTCACCAACAGCGCCGGTGCCGGCGGGTCATTCGCGCTCGACACGACCACGTTGGCCAACGGCTCGCATCAGATCAGCTGGTCGGTCTCCGACAGCTGCGGGCGGCAGGCCTGGATCGGCTCGCGGTTCTTCGACGTGCAGAACGGCAGCGCCGCGCGGGTTGCCGCACCTTCGACGGCCGTGGCGTCTCAGGCCGCCGCCGTCAGCTCGTCGCCCATGATGGTCCAGCAGGGCGAGGGCGCGTGGTCGCTCGTGTCTCCGAACGCCGCTGGTGTTCGCGTCGCGCAGACCGACGAACGAAACCGAATCAACGTGCAGCTGCCCGCGGTCGGCGGAGCCACATACACCGGCGCTCATCGCGTCGGGACTGCGTGGCGCGCCTTGCCGCTCGGGTCGTCACTCGACAGCCAGACGGGCCTGTTCTCGTGGGAGCCTGCAGCAGGATTCGTTGGGAGCTACGACCTCGCGTTCGTGTCCACGGCTACCGACGGCACCACGCTCATCGTCCCGGTGCGCATCGTCGTCGGCCCATCGGTGCGACTGTGGATCGACGCGCCGCCGACCGACGTCGAGCGGCAGCAGCCGTTTGAGCTGACTGGCTGGACGCTCGACCTCGCGGCGGCCGCGGGCACGGGCATCGAGATGGTGCAGGTGCAGGCGCTGCCAGCCGCTGGGGGCAACACGATCCTGGTCGCGACGACGACGACAGACGAAGCCCGGGCCGTCGTGGCCGCCATGTTCGGTGGTCAGTTCATGAACTCCGGGTTCCGCCTCCTCGTCAGCGGCCTGCCGGCTGGAACATACGATCTGATCATCTCCGTCCATGCGACCCCGTCCGGACCGCTCCGCGGCTCGAGGACAGTACGGGTCTCGGTACACTGACGAAAAGTTAAAAGTCAAAACTAAAAAGTTAAAAGGACAGAGATACATGGCGCGTCCACGGACAGCGGGAAGTAACAATGCGCTGCGGCGGAGCGTGAGCGTCGCGCTCGCGGCGGTGCTCGTCGTCGGTGGCAACTCCGGCGTCACCGGAGCTGCCCAGGTCGTGCGAACGCCCGCTCGCCCTGCACCCACCACTCAGCCCAGGCCCGCCAGTCCAGCCGCGCCGGCGCTTGGCGGGCTCTCCGTCAAGAGCGACCCCGCGGCCGCCACCGTGTACCTGGACGGGGAATTGGTCGGGCTCACACCGGTGACCCTCGAGCGATTGTCGGTCGGTGAGCACCGATTGCGCCTGGTGAAGGAGGGCTATCTCGAGAACAGCCGGGTCATCAGCATCAGTTCCGGCCGGCCGATCGAGCTCCAACTCGCACTCACGCCGCAGGCCCCTCCCCCTCCTGCCGCGGCAGTGGCTGGCCAGGTCGTGCGTCCTCCCGCTCGTCCTGGACCGACGACTCAGACTGGGGGCGAGGGCGGCTTCTCAAAAAAGGCGTTCCTGCTCGGCACGGGCGCAGGCCTGGGCGGCGCTGCCGCGGCCTGGAAGCTGCTCTTTAACAACAAGCGGCCCATGCCAGGGGCCATTTCCGTGTCGCCGACCGGCACCGGCATGGCGGGCATGACGAACTTTACGTTCACTGCCCAGGGCGCGAACGACGAGAACGGCGACTCCTTGAGCTACGACTGGAACTTCGGTGATGGAGCCACCGGCTCGGGTCAAAGCGTCACGCACATTTACAGCGCTGTGGGAAGCTATACGGCGAGGGTCACGGTCGGCGACGGCAAGACCAGCGCCTCGCCTCCCGGCGTCACCATCGTCGTGGCATCGAGCTTCGCGGCGCCCGCATGGACCGGGGGGATCGAGCCCGGATTTCAGCAACCCTTTAGCGTCACACCCACCGTAACGCCGGGGCAGAGCACGTTCGGCGGCACAGTGACACTGGGCTTTCCCTTCAACACGACGACGAGCATCACCACTGGAAGCGTGACACCGCTGACGTACCCGGCCACCGTCAGCTTCACGACCCAGAGCTTCACTTCGGCGAACTTTCCCGGGGCCACCTTCACCCTCAGCTTCACCGGCGTGACCAACGCCGCGGGGACAGCCATGACCGGAACAGGCACGACCACAAATTCCGGCCCCCCTGCTCCCCCACCTCTCACCCAAGTACTGACAACGACGCTCTCGCGGTAACAGGCGAACTACATCCCGTACGTAATCGACGTTCCGTACCGCAATCCTTCGTATCGCCGGCTGAGCAGCTCGGACGTGCGGATTTGCTTGTCGATGTTGAAGCCGATCCGCATGCTGCTCCCCAGGCGATATCCCACGCCGGCGCCGTACGAGCGGATCGTGTCGCTCCGGCCTGAGACGGCCACAACCGCTCCCGCGCGATCCCGGTAGTCCAGACCCTGCCACCCGATCCGGGCGATGGCATCCAGCGGTCCGAAGATCTGCTGCGCGACCGACGCGTTGACGCCCGTCGAGATGTAGTACGGCTGGCTGACGTCGTACGAATACTGCACGTCGCGAGCGATCTGTCCGCCAAACCTTGTGGCGCCGAAGAGCGTGTACGAGAGATCGACGGCCGTCGTGACGCCCGCGTAGCCAGGAACGGTCGTGGATCGCGGCACGAAATCCCGGTACCCGACCATCGCCGACCCTCTGATGAGCGCGCCAGAATCGAACGTGACGGTTGTCGTGTAAATCATTGAATTCGAGTCGCGCAGCGGCGAGAACTCGAAGCGATCTTCCGCGCGCGACACACCCACGGCCACGCTGGTCAGCGGCGTCAACTGATGGCGGACCGCCAGCCCGACCATGAAGCCCCTGCTCGTCAGCTCGTCATGGAGGTTGCTGCCCTGAAAGACGGCGTTGGTGTCGAACTCGCTCTTCGTCCAGCTTCCGTTCACGCCGACAAACGTCTTCGACAGGGCGCGGACTTCGACGGCGGCCCGATACCGCGTTTCGTCGCGCTGCAGCCGCGCGTCGATCTCGAACCCTTGCCGTTCGCGCGTGCTCATCCAGTTGGCCGTCGTCGCAAACGACAGGCGGTTGAGCGGAACCCGCCAGCCGATCCCATAACTGGTGTTGGCCGTGCGTTCGCTCGCGTAGTCCCTGTACCAGATCAGATCTTCCTTCAGGTTTCCGCTGAGCCACGTGCGGCCCATTCTTATCCACAAGTCGGCCTGCGGCGACAGCGTGAGCGTGAAGTCCCTTTTTGGCGGCGCGTCGGTCGGTTCGTTGAAGATGTTGTCGTCGATGCCGAGGTTGGTCAGCGAAAGCGTGGGATTCATCCACAAGGGGCCGATCCGCACCCGCACCACTGACGGATCGGGGCCGCCATCGGCCGTCGTCGTCTGCGCGGCGGCCGTTCGGGTGCCAAGGAGCAGCAGGCCCGCCAGCAGCCATACAGGTCCGCCTGAAGGCGGACCCCACATGCGGTGGACGCACATGCCTCTAGACGACCCCCACATGCGGACGAGGAAGTCGCTTCTAGCGGTCATCGACCTCGACGCGCACGGAGCCATCGGGACCGTACACCAATCGGCGATCGGGGGTGCCCCGGTGCATGGCGTCGAAGGCGACGGCGGTCAGATGCCCACTCTCGTAGGTCTCCCACTTGTCCGTGCGGCCGTCGGCGTCGGTATCCTCTTCGGCACGCTTGAGCCGGTCCAGTTCGTACCACTCGGTGCGCATCGCCTTGCCGTCGCCTCTGGTCGACAGCCCGACCCTTTCCAGTTTCTGGCCGGCGTCGTAGTACTCCCATCGATCCATCTTGCCGTCTTCGTCGTTGTCGATCTCGATACGCAGAATGCGAACACCCTGCATGTAGCTCCAGGTGTCGACCTTTCCGTTCCCGTTTGCGTCGTACTTCAGCAATTGGAGCTGGCCCGTCTTCTTGTCGTACTCGGGCGCGATGCGGCTGGCGCCGGCCGACGCGCCGCCACAAGCGGCGGCAGAGAGCGCCACCATGACGAAGGCGGCGCCCTTCATGCGGTGACGCCGACGGTGGCAAAGAAGAACCGTGCAATCACGTCCTGCAGCTCCACGAGCGAGTCGGCGCGGTTGATTGCGATGCGCAGGTGCGAGCCATTATCGAGGCCTTTCGTGTACCAGGAGCCCAAGGCGCGGATCTTGTTGATGATCCACTTATCGTGCGCACTGGCGGGGTGCGACAGTGCGGGGGTGCGGAGGTGCGAAGGTGCCGGCGTGCCAGGGTGCGAAGGTGCTACGTGCCTAAACCCCACAGCCTCTCGGACGCGCTCGTTCCTTAGGAGCTCGATGTATTCCAGGAGGAACCGGCCGCGGTCGTCGAGCGACACGGCCCGGGGCGCACGGCCCGCCGCCAGGTCGGAGGCCTGCGCCAGAATCCAGGGGTTGCGAAGCACGCCCCGGCCGACGAGGACACCCGCCACGCCGGACCGAAGGCGCTCGACCACCTGCTCGGGCTCCACACAGTCGCCGCTGCCAAAGACCGGGATCCCCACGTCGTCGGCGATCCCGCTGACGAGATCCCAGTCGGCCGAACCACTGTAGCTTTGCGCCGCCGTTCGGCCGTGCACGGCAATCGCCGACGCGCCGGCGTCCGCCACCATCCTGGCCAGCGCGGGCGCATTCCGCTCGGCGTCATTCCACCCGGCCCGCATCTTCACCGTCACCGGAATCCTGACCGCCTTGACCATCGCGGCGATCACACTCGCCGCGTGCCCGGGCTCGCGCATCAGGCTGCAGCCAGCGTTGTGCTTGGCGATCTTCGGTACCGGACAGCCCATGTTGACGTCGACGATGTCGGCGCCCATGCCTTCGACGATCTGAGCGGCGTCGGCCATCTTTGAGGGATCGCCGCCGAAGATCTGAATGGCGATCGGCCGCTCCTCTTCGGTGTACTCGGCGAATTCGAGTGTCCGATCGATGCCTCGGACGAGCCCCTCAGCGCTCACCATCTCGGTGACCACCAGCCCGCAGCCGCCGTGGCGTTTCACCAGACGACGAAACGCCGTGTCCGTCATGCCGGCCATCGGCGCGACAGCGAATGGCGACGGGAGTTCAACGACACCAATCTTCATTATTCACTTCGCGTGGGGCCCCACCCCCACGCGCCTGCCGAACTGACGCTGTCGCTCGGCCTCGAGCGTAGACTCTCGGCCTCGCATGGAAGGCGCATGCGTTATCTTAGCG
>JBAUGX010000087.1:0-27773 GCA_049679965.1 Vicinamibacterales bacterium | reverse complement strand
GTCAGGATCTTGGCGACGGGCCGGATGAAGGCGTTGACGACCCCGAACACCACCGCCACGCCCAGGAAGGGCAGCCAATCGCCCGTGTAGGTGACGCCCGAGACGACCCGCGTGGCGACCCACAGCGCCGCCGCATTGACGAGCAGGCGGGTGAGAAACGGCACCGGGCCATGCTACCAAAGATTCACAGATCCGCGAGAGGCCGCGTGTGTATAATCCGGCGTCCCTACGTGGTGACCTTGGCTGGCCCTGGAGGTTCTAATGGGTGGCCTGCGCCGCGCTCGCCTTCGTGCTTTCGCCGCCATCGCGCTGGTTACGCTGCTCGCTGTGGGTGTCCTGACGGCTCAACCAACGGGCCGGCTTGCCGCCCAGGGCGCCCCGGCAAGTGCTCCGCAGGTGGCGTACGCCGTGCGCTTCGCCGTGTCCTCGGCGGTCAGCGACCTTCCCGAGCAGGCGGCGGCGGTCGCCGGGGCCGACGAGACCGTGCCTCTCCGTGAACTGCCTCGAAAGCCCGCGGCCGGCGTGAGCACGGGCGATGCCGCCATCCAGAGTTTCGCCCCACCCCTCATTCCGGTCCCGGGGACGAGCTTCGACGGATTGAGCAACCAGGACAACCTGAACGTGTTCGGCCTCCGCGTCCATCCGCCCGATACCAACGGCGACGTGGGGCCCAATCACTACGTGCAGGCCGTCAACGTCGTCGTACGCGTCTTCAGCAAGAGCGGTGTCCCGTTGACGGCGCCCGTCAGGATGAGCAGCCTGTTCGCGTCCCTGAGCAGCAGCATCTGCTCGACCAACAACAACGGCGACCCCATCGTCTTGTACGACCCTCTGGCGGATCGCTGGCTGCTCAGCCAGTTCGCGTTCACCAGTCCCACGACCCCGCCGTACCATCAGTGCATCGCGATCTCGACAACCGGCGATCCGACAGGTTCGTACTTTCTGTACGACTTCATCCTCCCGGGCAGCAATCTGAACGACTATCCCAAGTTCGGCGTGTGGTCCGATGCGTACTACATGACCGACAACCAGTTCCTGAATGGCGGACCGTTCAATGGCGCGGGCGTGTTCGCCTTCGATCGCGCGAAGATGCTGGTGGGCGACCCGAGCGCGAGTCTTATCTACTTCGACCTGGGCACGGATTTTCGTGGCGTGCTGCCCGCCGATCTTGATGGCTCGACAGCACCGCCCCTTGGCGCTCCGAACTATTTCGCGATGCTCGAAGCCGACGAGCTCGGTGACCCAGCGGACGCGATTCGGCTCTTCTCATTTCACGCGGATTTCGCCAACCCGGGCGCGTCGACCTTCACCGAGCTCCCGGAGAGTCCGCTGGCCGTGGCCTCGTTCGATCCGCTGAGCCCGAGCGGCCGCAACGACATCGAACAACCGGCTCCGGCATCGTCGATTCACTACCTCGATGCGATCGCGGATCGCCTGATGCACCGGCTGGCCTATCGCAATTTCGGCGGCGCCCGCGAATCGCTCGTCGTCGCGCACACCGTGAATGTGGGGTTCGATCCCACGACGGCCGCCGGGCATCAGGCGGCGATCCGGTACTACGAGTTCCGCCGTAGCCTACCCAGCGGCACGTTCACGGTCCCCGAGCAGGCCACCTTTGCGCCCGACACGGACAACCGCTGGATGGGGAGCGCGGCCATGGACGGCCAGGGCAACATCGCGGTGGGGTACAGCGTGTCGAGCCTGACGACGTTCCCGTCGATCCGGTACGCCGGCCGCCTGGACTCGGATCCACCGAACGGTCTTTCCCAGGGTGAAGGGGTACTGGCCATCGGCAGCGGTGTGCAGCTCAGCACGACGGGACGCTGGGGCGACTACAGCGCGCTGTCGGTCGACCCGGCCGACGACTGCACGTTCTGGTACACGACCGAGTACTACACGGCGGCGAGCCAGGCGTCGAGCCCGATCGGCTGGCTGACCCGCATCGGCAATTTCAAGCTACCCAACTGCGGCCTTCAGAGTCCTCAGGGCACGGTCACTGGGATGGTCACCGACGTGGTGACGGGCACGCCGGTCGCGGGCGCCCTGGTCAGCTTCAGTCCGGGCGGCGCAGCGGTTGTGACCAACGCGAGCGGCGTGTACGCGGGGACGGTTCCAACGGGCACCTACGCATTGACGGTGTCGGTGAAGAACCACCCGCTCCAGTCCGCATTCGGCGTGGTCGTCACCAACGGCGGCACGAGGACGCTGAACTTCGCGCTGTCTCTGCCGCCCAACGCCGGCATGCTCACCGGTCACGTCCGCAATGCCACGACCAACGCACCTATTGCGTCCGCATTGGTGTTCGTGGGAAGCGTATCGAGCACGACCGATGCCACCGGCCTCTACTCGCTGAATCTCACCGCGGGCACGTCCACCGCGACCGTGCTTGCCGCGAACTACTTGAGTGCATCTGCGTCCGTCGTGGTCTCCAATCAAGGTCTGACGACGCGTGACTTCGCGCTCTCGCTACCGACGAACACCGGCTTTCTGACCGGCCGTGTCCGCCATGCCACGACGAACGCGCCGGTCGCCGGCGTGTCGGTGAGCGCCGGAACAGCGTCGACCACGACCAATGCGCTTGGCATTTATTCGCTCTTTCTGCCGGCGGCCACGTACACCGTGACCGCATCGATCAGCGACTTCCTGGACGCATCCGCCGCCGGCGTCGTGGTGTCGAACCAGCTCACCACCACGCGCGACCTCACGATCCAGCCCGTGGTGTTCGCGCAGGCCGCCTACGACCCGGCGCTCAAGGCTCCGCAGTGCGGGCAGGCTGGAGCGTCGTGCGACTCGGGCGCCTTGGTCGTGGGCCGCGACACGCTGGCTGGGGGCGCGGAGCCAAACCAGCCCAACACCATCCTCAACTCCTGCGCGGATGGTAATGCCGGCACATTCCATGTCCATGAATCGCTCGAACGGATCAAGGTGTACACGCTGGACGGTGGGGCATTCGCGTCCGGCAAGACGGTGAGGATCCAGACGACCGTCTGGGCCTTCGATCAGAGCGATCGTCTCGATCTCTATTACACGGCCGACGCCTCGAATCCAACCTGGACGTTTCTGACGACGTTACTCCCCCCGGGGCCAGGCGCGCAGACGCTGTCGGCCACCTACGTGCTGCCCAGTGGCTTGCTGCAGGCGGTGCGCGGGAACTATCGCTTTGCGGGGAGCGCCGGCTCGTGCACGACCGGGACGTTTGACGATCGCGACGATCTGATATTTGCCCAGAGTACGGTCACTGGACAGGTCACCGACGCGCTGACCGGGGCACCGATCGCGGGCGCGCTCGTGAGCGTCAGTCCCGGCGGCGCGACGGCGCTGACCGACGCCACCGGGATGTACGCCGCGAGTGTTCAGACTGGGACGTACACGCTGACGGCATCGCACCCAACTCACTTCTCGCAGTCGGTCTCGGGCGTGGCCATCACCAGTCCCGGTACGACGACCGTGAACTTCGCGCTGCCGCTCCCAGCCAACACCGGCATCCTCACCGGTCACGTCCGCAGCGCCACGACAAGCGCGGCCATCGCAAACGCCGGCGTCGCCGTCAGCGGCGGCGGCGCATCGACGACGACCGACGCCGCCGGGCTCTATGCGCTGTATCTGCCGTCAGGAACGTATACGGTGACCGCGACGGCGAGCGGCTACGTGAGCGCGTCGGTCGCCGGTGTCGTGGTCTCGGACCAGGTGATAACCACGAGCGATTTCGCACTTCAGCCCGTTGTGGTCGTCCAGGCCGCGTACGACGCGACGCTCAAAGTGCCACGGTGCGGTGTGGCGGGTGGGGGCTGCGACTCGGGCGCGTTGCTCGTGGGCCGCGACACGATCTCAGGCGGAGCAGAACCGAATCAGCCGAACACGATTCTCAACTCGTGCCCCGACGGCACGTTAGGCTTCTTTCACAGCGACGAGTCGGTCGACCGGATCAAAATCTTGACCCTGGATGGTGGAGTGTTCGCACCTGGCAAGACGGTCAGGATCGACACCACGGTGTGGGTGTTCAGCGCGACTGTCGACAGACTCGAGCTGTACTACGCCGCCAACGCCAACAGCCCGAGTTGGACGTTCTTGACGACGATCACTCCTTCCGCTGCCGGCGCGCAGACGCTTTCGACGACCTATGTCCTCCCCGCGGGCGGCCTGCAGGCCGTGCGCGCGAGATATCGGGACTCGAACTTCACGCCATCCCTCACCACGTGCGCCGGAACCGTGGCGAATTATGACGACTACGACGATCTGGTCTTCACGGTCGACACGGCGGGGAGCAGTCCACTCCTGAACGTCCAGAACGTCAGCATGACGTTGGGCGGATCGGCTGACGGTACGGCGGCTGCCATTGGTCCCGCGACGAGTCAGACGCCGCAGACGAGCTCGATGACGGGCGCGCTGGCCGGCGGCGCCTTCACGGCCGGTTCGTCTCCACTCGCGGAGAAGGCGACGGCAGCGACCGTCCCGGCCAGCGCGAACACATTGATGGCCGGGGTCTCTGGCGTTGTGGTCTCGACTCCGGTTCCAATACCGCGTGACCTGCTGCTCCAGCCCGCGGCGGCTGCCGCGGCCTCCAAGGAGGCGCTCGAGGTATTGCCGGTCGTGCCTCCGGCGTCAATCGCCGCATCGAGTATCCGATCCGTCGCCGCCGGCCAGATCGCCGTCGACGTCGATCGTTCCGGCACTCGCGCGCAAGAGGCCTCTGCGGGTGCCGTAACCCGCCAGCCGAAGTGGGAGGTGGAGTTCCACGTTGGCGGAATGCTGGCCAGCCATCCCACCGGCGGCACGGCCACTCTGCCCGGCCCCGGCTTGCCGTTCACCACCGCCAACGGAAACCCGAGCCGCCTCGTGTCGTCCTGGTATCTCGGTGACGGCGCGTTGCTGCTGAACCAGGTGAACGCCGCGTTAGGCGTCCCGCAACGAATCACGCCGCTCGACGGCATACTGACGTCGTCGATTGCGCAGCGCCAGAGAGGTCTCACCCTCGGCGGACGCCTGAGCCGCATCCTCGGTCCGCGCTATACCGTTGAGGTGACGGTTGATTACGGTCCTGGTTTGGGGCTCTCGAGTGCCGGCCAGGACGGCATCGAAGCCAGCCGAGCCGCGTTCGTGTCGGCCTGGAACGGATTGTTCTCGACAGGCCCCTTTCAGATTCTGACGCTCACGTCGAAAGCCTCGACGATCGACGCCGGGCACCAACTCCTCGCGACAGGGGCGGTGAACGTGGCGCTGAGGCAGGAGGGGAAGTTCGTCCCCTACGTGACGCTTGGTGGGGGCCTCAGCTCGATTGTCGGTGGAACGCCGACGACAACGCTCGTCGGGGAATACCGGTCTACGTTCAACGGGACGACGCAGATAGCCGAGATCGATTCAGTCACCGTGCGCCACGCCGCCGGGAAATCAATGGTTGGCGTGTTCGGCGGAGGCTCCAGGTACTTTGTGTCGCCGCGCTGGGGTGTGCGGGTGGATGCCCGCGTGTATCTCAGCTCCAACAAGGTCGACAACGTGCTGGACGTCAGCAACGCCATCCCGGGGGGCGGCAGTGGCTCGGTCGCGTCCGCCACCAGCCCGGCCGTCCAGTTCAGCAGCAGCCCGCAGACGGGCATCCAGTCGAGCCTGAGCGGGCCGGCGGTGAACGGCTTCCGAACCTTCGCCGGCGCGGGCCTTCAGAGCCAGGTGAGCATCACGATAGGCATCTTTCGGCGATTCTAGGGCGCGTCTCAGGCCGCGGTTCTTGGGCTGTCCGCCGCTTCCTTCTTCACCATGTTGATGGCGCCGCCCTCGCCGAACTGGTTGCGGGACGTGTCGACGTTCCCGAGGAAGTAGCTGAACCGCCACTCCTTGGCGACGACCTTGTCCGCGTACTCCCTGAGATGGATGAAGTATGCGAGATAGCTGAAGGTCTGGGGCACGGCGCGCGGTAGCCGAATCAGCGTACCGGCAATCATCCGGCAGAAGAACGCGAAGCGGGACGGCCGGGCGACGTACCACTTGAGAATGAGGAGGGTCTGGAGCAGCATGAACGGCCGGAACCGGCCCATCGGCTTCTGGATCCACGGACGAGCCCGCCACTGCTCGACGTTGGCGAGCCAGCGATCGCCGATGGCCTCGAGTGTGTAGAGCCGGGTGAACAGCGTGCGATAGCCGTTCACGAGCTCCTCGTAGCTCATGCAGGTCGGCTCGATGTTCGTGAAGGAGAGCGTGTTGTTGCCTTGCGCCGGCGAGCGGAGGCGGCCGGCCTTCTCGATGCGCTCGTAGAGCGGCGTGCGAGGGATCGCCTGCAGCAGACCCAGCATGACGATCGGGATGCCGGCCTCTTGGAGGAAGGTGTACTGATCCTCGAAGATCTCCTTGTCGTCGCTGTCGAACCCGATGATCATGCCGGCGACCGTCACCATGCCGTAGCTCTGGATCGTCTTGACCGTCGACACCAGATCGGTCGCGACGTTCTGCATCTTGAGCGTCTCTCGCAAACCGGCCTTGCGCGGCGTCTCAATGCCCAGGAACATCTCGGTGATGTTCGCGTGGCGGCACAGCTCGAGCAGCTCGGGATCCTTGACGGCATCGACCGACATTTCGGCGTACAGGCTGATCGGCACGTCGCGCGCCCGGTTCCAGTCGCCGACGGCCTTGAGCATCTTGCGGCAATACGCGCGATCGCCCACGAGGTTGTCGTCGGCCAGCGTCACGAAATCGACGCCCTGACTGGCCCAGCGCTCGAGCTCGAGGATCACGGCCTCGACGGGCTTCGCACGCACTTTCCGGCCATACGTGATGATGATGTCGCAGAATTCGCACTTGAACGGGCAGCCCCGCGTGGTCTGCACGCATCCCAGGCGGTAGCGATCGATCTTGAGCAGCTCGATTCGCGGGCCCGGGCTGTCGCGCATGTCGATTTTGTCGACCTGCACGTAGTGATTTGCATGCGTGCCGTCCTGCCATTCGGCCAGGAACTGCTTCCACGTGTACTCGCCCTCGCCCTCGAACAGCACGTCGCAGTGGGGACGGCAGCGCTCGGGCAGGACGTTGCAGATGGGTCCCCCCATGCAGACGAGCTTGCCGCGCCGCCTGAAGGCGTCGGCGAGCTCGAACAGACGCGTCTCCTGAATGGCCATGGCCGAGAGCGCGACGATGTCGCAATCGGCGTCGAGATCGATGGGCTCGACGTTTTCGTCCACGATCTGCACGTCGAATTCCGGCGGCGTCAGGGCGCCAAGAATCGCGAGCCCGAGCGGCGGCATCACGGCCGTGAAGCCGCCTATGTGCTTGATGAAACCGAAGCTCCAGAACGACACCGGAAACTTCGGATACACGAGCAGGATCTTCTTGCGTGAACGAGGCGGCGGGGCGTGGCTAGTCAGCGCCCCTATCTTAGCCCGGTCCGGCCCTGGTCGGCTAAGATACGCGCATGGAAGTGCGCCTGTTTCCGAATTCCAACCGTCCCGGCGTCGGCCTCAAGCCCCGACGCGAGCCTCAGCGTCCGCTGCTGCCCCAGCACGCGCGCCACTGTCCCGTGCTCGAGGCCGGAAGCGCGCTCGGGTTCATGGTCTATCCGCCGCTCGTGGCCAGCGAATCGTTTCACATCGAATACCACGGCGAGGGGCAGTACCGGCTCATCTACTACCTGAATCCCACCGGAGGAAAGTGGGAGCCGATCCTGTCGGTCACCTACCAGACGGCGGTGGGCGGCGTCGGCAAGTTCAAGGAAGACGTCAAATTCCTGACCCGCGAAGAGGCGACAACGCGGGAGAACGCCCTGCAGATGGCGCGGACTTTCATCGTGCCCGAGGATCTCAACACGCCGGCGGGGGCCGTCACGCTGCGCGGGGCGTGGAACTTCCAGACCCCGCCCGGCTGGGACACCGTGTACACGCCGATCCTCAACATGATCGAGCGGCCCATTGCGCCGATGCTCGTCATTCGTGTCGAGACCGACTGGTATCCGCACCAGTCTGAATTCCGCTACGTCCTGCAGCCCGGCGAGGGGATTTCGGGATCTCACAGCCTGCCGATCGGACAGGTGATCTTCGTCCCGCGCGAAGAGATCACGATGCGCGAGTGCACCGAGGAGGAGCGGGAGGCGATCCGGCTGGCCGGCGAGGAATTCAGACGCCAGAAGGCCGCCGTCAAGCTCACGACGCCGTACGGCCTGGAATACAGCCCTCACTACCTCCGCACGAGCCGCGCGCCGAAGACGTAGAAAAGCCCCCGCTAATGTCAGCGTTCGCGTCGATCGGCGGCGGCTGGTTCACCATGGGCACCGAGCTCGGCCACGAAGACGAAGCCCCGCCGCACCTGGTGTTCGTCGATGCGTTCGAACTGGCTGTCTGCCCGGTGACGCGCGCGGAGTACGAGGCGTTTGTCGACGCCACGAATCACGAACGGCCGAAGGACTGGTTACAGCCGCTGTTTAGGCAAGCGGATCTGCCCGTCGTGGGCGTGAGCTGGACCGATGCAGCCGCGTACTGCCTGTGGCGATCGGATCGGGACGGACGCCCGGTTCGCCTGCCGACCGAGGCCCAGTGGGAGTTCGCGGCGCGTGGGCGGCAGCAGGCGCTCTTCCCCTGGGGCGACGACACGCCGGCGTGGATTCCTGATGGCGGCCGCGGTCCGCTGCAGGCGCCGTGGCCGGTCACGCTCGGCGAGCCGACCGACTTCGGTCTTCTCGGCATCACGTCCAATATTCACGAGTGGTGCGCCGACTGGCACGACAAGGATTACTACAGCCGCTCACCGGAGCGGAATCCCACCGGCCCCGACCACGGCGTGCGGCGCGCCTCGCGCGGCGGCTCGTGGCGCCACGCGCGCACCCTCTGCCGCGTCACGCTGCGCGGCAAGCTGGATCCGTCCTTCCGCTACAATGACTTCGGTTTCCGCCTCGCGCGAAGCCTTTAAAATGAGTGACGAGTTCCTGGTCGTCTGTCCGTACTGTGGCGAACAGCTCGAGATCTACCTCGAATCCGACGTGAAGGGCAGCTTCGTCCAGGACTGCGAAGTCTGCTGCAATCCTTGGCGTGTCCGCGTCTCCGGCCGTGGCGACGAGCGCGAGGTTGATGTGACGCGCGCCGACGGCTCGGAGTAGACGATAGAGCAGAGGTCTACGGTCCGGTACCGTTTGCCGGTTCCACGTGCACCAGTACGTCGGCCACCCACGGCACGTCGCGCTTGAGAGTCGCCCGCACATGGCCGGCAATCGCGTGGGACGCGGCGACCGTCAGCGCGGGGTCCACTTCCAGGTGCAGATCGATGTGATACTGCAGGCCGGTCTTTCGCGCGAGCACCTTGTCGATCCCGCGAACGCCGGCCACCGATCTCGCGACCTGCAGAATCTCTCCGGTCAGCTCCGGCGACGGCATGGTGTCCACCAGTTCGAGCGACGCATCGCGTACCACGCGGATGCCGGTGAGGACCACGACGATGCCGACGACGAACCCGCCGTAGTGGTCGGCGGCCAGGAACCGGTCGGGGTCGTAGGTCGCGAGGCCGACGGCCGTGAGCGCGGCGAGCGCCGAGAGAATATCGACGGCGTCGTTCCAGGCGTCGGCAACCAAAGCCGAGCTGCGCAGCCGGCGGCCCACGCGGAACTTCACCGACGACATGATGGCGCGCAGCACGATCGCGCCGACGAGCGCCGCCGCCGCGCTCGCGCCGGGCGGCTCGTGTTTCGCGCCGATGGCCTGCAGCGACTGGTAGCAGATCATCCCGCCACCGGCGGCGAGAATCACGCCGACCGCGAACGCCGAGAGCGTCTCGAAGCGTCCGTGCCCGTACGGGTGATCGTCATCAGCCGGCCGCGCGGCCACGCCGATCCCGATCAAGACGATGCTGGCGGCGAGCACGTCGCCGGCGAACTCGAACCCTGTCGCCAGCACCGAGGTCGAGTGCGCGACCACGCCGACAATGATATTGGTGCACGAGAGGAGGGCGCTGACGGCGATGCTGGCGAGCGCGACCCGGCGCGCCGTTCGATAGGACTGGCTGACCACGGCCACGGCAGTATAGTGTCTCCGAACCGATGGCGGACACCAGCGAGCGGTCCCTGGGCGACCCCTTGATGAACAAGGGCACCGCGTACACGCGCGACGAGCGTGTTCGCTTGAAGATCGAGGGTCTGCTTCCGCCCCGCGTCGAATCGCTGTCCGAACAGGCCGCGCGGGTTGTCGAGAACACGCGCGTCAAGTCGGATTCGCTCGAACGATACCGTTACCTGACCGCGGTAAGGGACGAGAACGAGACGCTGTTCTACCGCGTCGTGCTCGATCATCTCGAAGAGATGCTCCCGATCGTCTACACGCCGACGGTCGGTCAGGCATGTATCGACTGGAGTCGAATCTATCTGCGGCCCCGCGGCCTGTACATCTCAGCGCTTCGGCACCGCGGTCGCGTCGCGGAACTGCTGCGGCAGTGGCCGCGCGCTCGTGTCGGCATCATCGTCGTCACCGACGGCGGACGGATCCTCGGGCTGGGCGACCTTGGCGCCAACGGCATGGGCATTCCGATCGGCAAGCTCTCGCTCTATACCGCCTGCGCCGGCGTGCCGCCAGCGCTCGGCCTGCCCGTGACGCTCGACGTCGGGACCGACAACGAGGCGTTGCGAAACGACCCGATGTACCTGGGTGAACGGCACGCCCGCCTGACGGGAGTGCCCTACGACGCGCTGCTCGACGAGTTTGTCGCCGCCGCCCGGGCGGTGTTCCCGGGCGTCGTCGTGCAGTTCGAAGACTTCAACAATGCCTGCGCATTCCGCGTGATCGATCGCTATCGGAATCAGTTGTGCTGCTTCGACGACGACGTGCAGGGCACCGGCGCGATGGGGCTGGCCGGGCTGCGATCGGCGGCGCGCATCACGGGACGAGGACTCATCGATCAGCGGATCCTGTTTGTGGGCGCGGGCGAAGCCTGCCTCGGCATCGGCGCCATCGTCGTCGCGGCGATGTGCCGCGAAGGGTTATCGGAGGCGGATGCGCGAGGGCGGTGTCTGTTCATCGATTCCAGGGGCGCGGTGATCAAGAGCCGCCAGGATTTGTCCGGGCAGAAACGTCCGTTCGCCCAGGATCGCCGGCCGATGCCCGACCTGCTGGCGGCTGTGGAGGAGTTCAGACCCACCGTCTTGATCGGTGCCAGTGGACAGAGCGGCATGTTCACCCAGTCCGTCCTCGAAGCCATGGCGCGCTTCAACGAGCGGCCGGTCGTCTTCGCGCTGTCCAATCCGACGTCGAAGGCCGAATGCACGGCCGAGCAGGCCTATGGGTGGACCAGCGGCCGCGCCGTGTTCGCCAGCGGCAGTCCGTTCCCGGCCGTGACGTCCGCCGGGCGCACGCACTCGCCGGGGCAGGCGAACAACTCCTACATTTTCCCGGGGATGGGGCTCGGCCTGCTCGTGTCGGGTGCGAGAACCGTGTCTGACGAAATGTTCTTTGCCGCCGCCGGGGCGCTCGCCGGTCTGGTATCGGAGGCCGATCTGCAACAGGGGCGCGTGTTTCCTGTCGCGGCGCAGATGCGCGAAGTGGCTGTGGCCGTGTCCGTCGCGGTCGCTGCTGTGGCCTACGAGCAGGGCCACGCGACCGTCCCGCGGCCGGCGGATGTCCGCGCGGCAGTCGCGCGCTTCATGTACTCGCCGGACTACTCATAGGCCGGCCGTAGTCCCTTACTTGCTTCGGACCGTTACGACCGGGCAGAGCGCTGTCGCGACGAGGCGCGCCGCCACACTGCCGAGGATGAGTTTTGACAATCCCCGCCGCCCGTGCGTGCCGAGCACGACGATATCGGCTTTCGTCGATCGACTGGCGCGGAGGATCTGTTCGCTGGGGTCGCCGTCCCGAAGCAGTGTCGCCGCTCTGACGCCGGCCTTCCTGGCCCTGGCGGCCAGCTTCTCAAGCTGTTCGGCGCCCCATTGCCGCTCTTGCTTGCTCAGCTGATCCAACGTCACCGCATCGACGTACTGTTCGGGTGCCGTCGCGATGATGGGGGCAATCACATGAATGATTGTCAGCTTCGCGTCGAGGGACTGCGCCATGGTGACCGCCGTCGCAAAGGCGTGTCGTGACGCGGTTGAGAAATCCGATGCGCAGAGAACGTGGCGAATGCGCTTCATAGGTGTCAACCTCGCAATGGAAGGAAGCCGAACTGTCGGCGGCCCATCATCGTATCCTCAGTGCCCGCCGAACACCACGTACCCGCGCTTGCGCAGGCTGTCGGCGAGCAGCCCTTCCATCTCCTGAGCCTTCTTGAAGGGCATCGGGTTCAGGTGGGCGTACAGCTTTGGAACGAGGCGCTCGCCGTACTTCTTCACGACCCGCGCCGCCTTGATGCCCGCCTTGTGGTTCTCGAAGCGGGCCTCCGGGGAGAGGCCGGTCATCCCGACGTAGTATCCGGCCTTCCCGTCGCCTTTGGGGTTGTTGAGATAGACGACGTAGACCGAGTGGTGTGCTTTCCGTCCGGAGCGTGGCATGTCAGGCCCACCGGCGCGTGACAGGGCGCCTGGCGATGGTGGATTTAATCACAGGGTTAGGCGATGCTGAAGGCGGGAGACCGATGATGACCTATGCACTGTGGATCGTTCAGGCACTGCTTGCGGCCGTGTTTCTGTTCGCCGGCGGAATGAAGTTTGTCATGTCCGTCGAGGAGATGACCAGTCAGATGCCGGTTCCGATGTCAGGCCTGTTCCTGCATTTCATCGGCGTCGCCGAAGTGCTCGGCGCGATCGGGCTGATCCTCCCTGGGCTCCTGCGCATTCGGCCGGGTCTGACACCGCTGGCCGCTGCGGGTCTGGCGATCATCATGTTCGGCGCGACCGCCATCACGCTGATGGGCGGAATGGCCGCGCCGGCGCTGTTTCCGTTCGCGGTGGGGCTTCTTTCGGCGTTCGTCGCCTACGGCCGCTGGCGACTGGAGCCGGCCGTTGGGGTTGTGCGCTAGGATTGCCGCGATCGTCCTGGCCGTCAGCTCCGAAGGAGAACGAGATGCACAGTCCTGAGCAGGATCCCCAATCGCTGTTGCAGGGAGACGCGTTGAAGCAGGCCACCAGGGCGCTCGTGGCGGACGTGCGGGCAAAGATCGAAGGGGCTCAGGCAGGCGTCGGCACATTCTGCGATCACGCGTTGTTCGATGTGATGTCGCAGCTGGGACGACTCGACGAAGCGCGGCCGTGGGAAGACAGCGTTGTGCAGCTGAGCGGCAGTATTGAAGGACTGAGGCTGGCTCTTCAGCGGCTGCAATTGCTCGTCAGCCGGCGCGGCCAAGGGCGTCTCGTGGATTTCCACGCGCGGTCCCGGCCGGCGCCGGGAGGCATCTACGGTCAATCCGACGCCAACTATTTCGACATGATCATGAGTCAGGGGGCATTCGAGTGCATGCAGTGGAAGGGGATGCCCCTCTTCAAGACCGTCTACGATTTCAGCATCTACACGATGCTGCTGTGGACGCTCAGGCCCGGCACGGTCATCGAGCTCGGTTCTGGAACCGGCGCGAGCGCCATCTGGCTGGCCGATCTGATGAAGATGTTCGGCATCAGCAGCACCGTGTATTCAGTCGATGTGAAGAAGCCTGAGGTGCAGCACGACAATATCAGCTTCATCCAGGGAGATTGCCGGGCCATTCACAACGTCTTCGAGGACGACTTCTTGAGGAACGCGCCGCATCCGTGGATGCTCGTCGAAGACGCCCATGTCAACGTGCGCGGGGTGCTCAGTCATTTCCATTCCTACGTGAAGCAGGGCGACTACGTGGTGGTCGAGGACAGCGCCGGCAAACAAGATGAGATCAGCGCGTTCCTCACACAGGAGCCTGACTGCTACAAAGTGGATACCTATTACACGGATTTCTTTGGCCGAAACGTCACGTGCGCGCAGGACTCGATTCTTGTGAGAATATGAGCGGCCTCGCGATGGAGATGAGCGCTCATGACTGAAGTGGATCTGGGCGGACAGAACTCGTTCATCGGTGCGTGGCACCTCGAGGAGGGCGACGTCTGTGACGAGCTCGTCGACTACTTCAAGAACAGTCCCGCCAAAGTGGCGGGGCAGGTCGGCGACGGACAGGTGGACAAGGAGGTCAAAGACTCCGTCGATCTGCAGATCAGCTACGACCATTTCACCGATCCTCCGGTGTTCAGATACCTGAACAACCTCACCCGCGTCTGCCAGAAGTACGTCGAGAAATATCAGGCGAGCGGTGCCGTCGATGCGTGGGGCATCGCCGAGAAGATCAACATCCAGCACTACGAGCCGAGCGGCGGGTACAAGATCTGGCACTGCGAGCGGTGGGGGAAGGGAATGCCGTCCGCGGCACGGCACCTCGTGTTCATGACCTATCTGAACGATGTCTCGGACGCGGGTGGCACCGAGTTTCTCTACCAGGGCATCACCGTCCAGCCGAAGAAGGGCCTGACGTTGATCTGGCCGGCCGACTGGACTCACCACCATCGCGGCGTCGTCTCTCCGACGGAAGACAAGTACATCATCACCGGGTGGTTCAGCTTCATGTGAACTTCATGCCTTATCCCGTCTCGGTCACTGTCGAGCCGGCTCTGGCGAATCGAAATCGCCTGACGACCGCGTTCCGCCTGATTCTCGCCATCCCTCACCTGATTCTGGTCGGCAGCGTGACCAGTGGCGAGGGCGGCTTGCTTGGCCCCGTCGCCGGCTTCCTCGCGGTCGTCAGCTGGTTCACGATCGTCATCGGCGGCACGCACATCGTCGGGATTCGGCAGATGACGTCGTTCTACCTGCGGTGGCGCGCACGAGCGATCGCCTACTTCATGCTGCTCGAGGACGTGTATCCGCCGTTCGGCGATGCGCCGTATCCGGCGTCGATTGAGATTGTCGATCCCGCCGGGCCACGGGATCGGTTGACGGTCGGTTTCAGGATTCTCCTCGCAATCCCTCATTTCATCGTGTTGTTCTTCGTGCTCCTGGCGTGGTGCTTTACGACGCTGGCCGCGTGGTTCATCATTCTGGCCACGGGCGCCTATCCGCGGGGCCTGTACGAGTTCGGCGCCGGGTCGCTCAGATGGCTGATTCGCGTCCAGGCGTATGTGTTGCTGCTCGTCGATGAGTACCCGCCGTTCTCGCTCGCGTAAGCTACTCCGCTCCGATGCGGGGCCGCTCCCAGTCTCCTCCCGGCCCACGGCGTCAGCGAGTGAGCTGTGGCCGGCCGAGCTCGCGTGGGGCGCGGCGCTCGTCGCGATCACCGTGATGGCGTACCTGCCCGCGCTCCGCAATGGCTTCGTCTGGGACGACAACGACTACGTCACGGAGAACCTCGTCCTGCGGAGCCTCGACGGGCTCCGGCGGCTGTGGCTCGAGCCGCAGTCGGTGCCCCAGTACTATCCGGTCACCTTCACCAGCTTCTGGCTCGAATATCACGCGTGGGGCCTGCAGCCGTTCGGCTATCACCTCGTCAACATCCTGCTGCACGCCTCCAGTGCTGTCCTGCTCTGGCGGATTCTGCGCCGAATCGGCGTCGCCGGGGCGTGGATGGCGGCGGCACTGTTCGCCGTGCATCCGATGCAGGTGGAATCGGTCGCGTGGGTCACGGAACGCAAGAACGTCCTCTCGGGCCTGCTCTTCTTCGGCGCTTTTATGGCCTACCTCTGCGCTGAACCCCTGGGCGGGGGCGCCGGCTTCCGCTGGCGGCCGTATCTGGCCGCACTGGCGCTTTTTGTGGGTGCGCTGCTGAGCAAGAGCATCACCTGCTCGCTGCCGGCGGTGCTGCTGCTCCTGTTCTGGTGGCGGCGCGGCACGCTCGACCGCCGCACGGTGCTGCGGCTGGTGCCGATGTTTGCCCTCGGTCTGATGATGGCGGCCACGACCGTGTGGTTGGAACGCAGCCACGTGGGTGCGGCAGGCCCGGAGTTCTCGCTCTCGGCTCTCGAGCGGATGCTCGTGGCCGGTCGCGCGCTCTGGTTCTACCCAGCCACGATGCTCTGGCCCAACAACCTGACGTTCATGTACCCGCGCTGGACGATCGACACCCACGTCTGGTGGCAGTACCTGTTTCCCCTCGCGGCCGCGTCCGCCCTCGCGGCGCTGTTCCTCGCGCGGCGGGGCGTCGGCAGAGGGCCCCTCGTCGCGGCGCTTTGCTACGCCGGTACGCTAACGCCGGCGCTCGGCTTCTTCGACGTCTACCCGATGCGCTACTCTTTTGTCGCCGATCACTTCGCGTATCTCCCCATCGTCGCGCTGATGGTGCTCGTCGCCGTCGCGGGCGTTCGATTCGTGGACCGTGTGGCCGATGGGTCGCGCATGGCCGTGGCCGTCGCCGCCTCTGCGCTGGTCCTGTTGGTGCTCGGCATCGCGACCGCCGCGCACGCAGGGGCCTTCCGGGATCCGCGGACGCTGTGGACGGACACGCTCGCGAAGAACCCGGAGAGCTGGATGGCGCACAATAACCTCGGCCTCCTCCTCAAGGACGAAGACGGGAACGCCGAAAGGGCGATCGGGCATTATCTCGAGGCGTTGCGCCTGAACCCCAATTTCCCGGAGGCGCACGTCAACCTCGGAGCCGCGCTCGCCGCGAGGGGAGAGCGCGCCGCCGCCGTCGAACACTACAGGGCGGCGCTGCAGATCCAACCCCGCTTCCCGGAAGCGCACTACAATCTCGGCCTCTCGCTGCAGGCACTGGGGAGCATCGACGAGGCGATCGGCGAACTCAGGGAAGCCACTCGCCTGCGGTCCACATACGCAGAGGCGCACTATGCGCTTGGCCTCCTGCTGGGTCCCAGGGGAAACCTGGACGAGGCCATCGCCGAGTTCACCGAGGTCGTGCATGCGCGCCCGGATTGGGCCGATGCTCATCACAACCTCGGCGTCGCCCTGCGCGAGGCCGGGCAGCTCGACCAGGCGATTGCGCAGTTCGCGGAAGTGGTACGGCTGCGGCCCACCGACGCTCAGGCCCAAGGCAACCTTCGGGCGGCCGTGGCGGCCCGTGACCAGGCCAGGCCGGCCAAGCCATAGGCCGGGCCTCGGACTGATTGGCATCCCCTATACCTTTGGGCGCGCGACACCGAAACAGGAAAGGGGGTTGAAGCATGTGGAACCGAGGAGACGCGCGAGCCGCTGGCGGGCAGGTCCAGCCCGCGCTCGGGTCGGCGCCGGCGCGCGGGCCGCACGAGGCCCACGAGACTGGCGTGGCAAAACTGGGAAGTTCCGTGTGCGTGAAGGGAGAGCTGAGCGGAGCGGAAGACCTGCTGATCGACGGCCGCGTGGAGGGTCGAATCGACCTGCCCGATCACACGCTGACCGTTGGGCCAAGCGGTCACATCCGCGCCGACATTGTGGCGAAAGTCGTCACGGTCTTTGGGACGGTCGTCGCGGCCATCACGGCTCGCGACCGGGTCGAGATTCGGCGGGGTGGATCCGTGGAGGGCCCCCTCGTTTGCCCGAGCATCGCCATCGAGGACGGCGCGCATTTCAAGGGCCGGGTGGAGATGCCGACCCGCCAGCCAAAGCGATCCGAGGCCCAGACCGATCAGGTGACGCCGGCGCTCCGAGCGGTCGGAGGACGGTCGTGATGAACGCCCGCCTGAGTCTGACAACCGCTGCAATCGCCGCCGCTACGCGGCTCATACGCAATCAGGCCACCCCGCCGGTCGAGTTCCACACGGCAACAAGCCTCCACGACGCTGCGCAGCCGGACGCGGGCGCGCTGAACCCGGCTTTTCATTCCTGACACCGACAAGCCGAGGCGACGCGCCGCCTCGACCTGCGTCAGGCCGTCGACCTCGATCAGCCGCAGGGCCTCGCGATCGGTCTCCGCGAGGCCGGCCAGCAAAGGCGTGAGGCAGCCGGAAAGTTCTTGCAGGGCGGCCGCCTGGTCTTCGAGGACATCACCCATGCCGCGCCCCGTTTCCGGGACGACCTCGACGGCCGCGCTCAGGGCCACTTCGTGCCGTTGAGCGGCCGCTCGGTAGTAGTCGGCGATGGCGCGGCGCGCGGTTTGGTAAAGCCACGCGTGCAGCCGGTCGGCGTCCCGCAACGTCGGCAGCGAGCGATGCACCTGCAGAAAGATCCGCTGCACGATGTCGTCAACGTCGGCGGGCTGCCGCACGCGCCGTCGCACGAAGCCGCGGATGTTCGAGTGGAGCTCGCTCCACACACGCTCGGTGTCCATCTCTTCCACGCCTTTCATCTTACGCGGCTCGCACCGGTTTCACCGCCTGGATGAGAGCGGGCGCGACGTAGCCTTCCGCGCGACCCTCGGTCCTGACCTCCACCCGAACCTCCGTGAAGCCCGCCTCCCGGAGCATGGCCTCGAGATTTGCGACGGTGGCCGCTCCCGAGAGACAGCCCGTGTAGGCGGAGGAGTCCTCTCGCAACGATGCGGGCAGGGGCGCGATCGAGACGATGTCCGCGATCGCCAGCCGGCCGCCTCGAGCGAGGACGCGGAAGGCTTCGCGGAAAACGGCGGGTTTGTCGGGCGACAGATTGATCACGCAGTTGGACATGACCACGTCGGCGCTCGCGTCTGCCACCGGGAGACGCTCGATCTCACCGAGGCGAAACTCGACCTGGCCGAGCGCCAGCGCCGCAGCGTTCGCCCGGGCCCTGGTGATCATCTCCTCCGTCATATCGACGCCGATCACGTGTCCGCCCGGCCCGACGCGCTGCGCGGCGAGCAACGCGTCGAAGCCGGCACCGCTGCCGAGGTCGAGCACCCGCTCGCCCGGCTGCAGCGAGGCGATGGCCTGCGGGTTGCCGCAGCCAAGCCCAAGGTCGGCGCCCATCGGCACGCTGGAGCGCTCGTCGGCCGAGTAACCGCTGTCGGCGGAGGTCGGCGGCGCGGTCCCGCAGCAGTCGCTGCTGCAGCACCCGCTCGTCACCGAGCCGGCCGCAATCTCGCCGTATGTCTTCCGCACGGCAGCCTTCTTGACTTCAGCGTCGGTCGTCGTCATGTCGTCCCCTCTCTGTCGAGCACTACGCTCGCGTCGACTCTACAGACGGGGGTCCCGGGAAAAGGACGCAGCGGCGATTCTCAGACGACCGCGACCTTGACGTTGTGGATCGGGGGTAGCGAATCGAAGAGGCAGTCCCATTTCTCACCGCCTTCTCGTCCGATCCAGAGCTGACCGGTCGTCGTGCCGAAATAGACCGCGGGCGTCGTGAGCCGATCGATGTCCATCGCGTCGCGCAGGATAGTGAAGTAGCTCTGCTTCTTCGGCAGCCCACGCGCGAGCCGGCTCCACGAGCCGCCGCCATTCTCGCTGCGCCACAGGGCGGGCGCGCCGCCAGGACAGGAGCGCGTCGCCGGCTCGAGGGGCATGACGTACACCGTGTCGGCGTCGTGCGGGTGCACGAGGATGGGGAATCCGAAGTCGGTCGGCAATCCCTTGGCGATCGAGCGCCACGAGCGGCCGTAGTCGTCGCTGCGCAGCACGCCGATGTCGGGCCGAGGCCCGCCGGGCCCGGTCCAATCCGCCCATCCGCCGTGGTTCTGCATGTACAGCCGGCCGGGCGCGGCGTCGTGCCGCGCGATCTTGTGCACGCATTGACCGAACTCGGGATACGGATCGGGCGCGAACCCGGCGCCGACGCCCTTATTTGACGCCCGGAAGGTTTCGCCGCCGTCCTCGCTCAGGTAGTGGCCGCCGGTCGAGATGCCGAGGTGCACGCGATTGCCGTCGCGGATGATCGTGTGCATGCAGAGCCCGCCTGCGCCCGGCTGCCACTTGCGCGCGTGCTCGTGGTTGCTGATGCCGGGCACCATCTCCCACGAATCGCCCGCGTCGTGGCTCCTGAAGAGGGACGCCGGCTCCACGCCGCACCACAGTTCCTTCTTGCCGTCGCCGGCCTCGAGCGACCAGATGTTGGCGAGCGCGCGTCCGTCCTCCTTGGGGAACGCGGGCGCCGACTTTGTCTCCTTGAAGCTCTTCCCCATGTCCGTCGAACGCAACACCTTCATGCCGAAGAACGGATTGCAGCTCGAGGCATACAGGCGCGGTGCGCCGCGCGTGTCGATGAGCGTCGAGTACACGGGGACGCCAGGGCCGAAGGGCCCGCGCAGTGAGAAGCTGTTTCTCGCTTTCGCCGCATCGGCGACGAACACGCCCTTCTTGGTACCGATGGTAAGAACGACTCGATCCGCCATCTTCAACCCCCAGAGACCGCCGGCAGGAACGTGACCACGTCTCCCGGCGTCAGCATCGTGTCGACCCCATTGAGGTCGCGCACGTTATCAGCGTTTACGAATATGTTCAGGTGCCGGCGCACCGTGCCGGTTTCATCGCAGACATTGCGATACAACGCGGACTGGCTCCTCTCCAGGCCTTCGAGTGCGGCGCGCACGGTCGGCGCCGAGATCGAGAGCTGCGATGCGCCCGCACAGTACGCGCGCAGCTGGCCAGGGACGTGGATCGTGACGCTCGGCGCGAGGCCCATGGTATGAGGCGAAGATTAACGCTGACGGTTGGCGCGACGCAACCGGCGTGGCCCAACCGCCTTGGGTTACACTCCGGCGTCAACACCGGAGGAACCCATGCAGACCAGAGGATACGCCGCCCCAGTCGGCTGACAAACCCCTTGCCCCATTCGAGTTCGAACGCCGGGCTCCCAGCGACCGTGATGTTCACATCAAGATTGATTTTTGCGGCATCTGCCATTCCGACATCCACGTTGCGCGGAACGAATGGGGGACGACCGTGTTCCCCTGCGTTCCGGGCCACGAGATCATCGGCCGGGTCGTGAAGACCGGAAAAGACGCCAGGAGATTCAGGGAAGGCCAGCGGGTCGGCGTCGGCTGCTTCGTCAATTCGTGCCGCACCTGCGGCAGCTGTACGGGCGGCCGCGAGAACTACTGCGAAAAGGGCTTCACGATGACGTACGGGAGCATGGACGCGGATGGAAAGACGCCGACCTTCGGCGGGTACTCCAGCCAGATCGTCGTTGACGAGCATTTCGTCCTCAATATTCCCGAGGGACTGGACCCCGCCGCTTGTGCTCCCCTGCTGTGTGCCGGGATCACGACCTATACGCCGCTCCGGCAGGTCGGCGTGAAGAAAGGCTCGCGGGTTGCCGTCATGGGGCTCGGCGGCCTCGGGCACATGGGCGTGAAACTCGCCGCGTCGTTCGGCGCGGAGGTGACGGTCTTGAGCGGTTCCTCTCACAAGGAGGCCGACGCGAAGAGGCTCGGCGCCCACGAGTCTGTCCTCACCAAGACTGACGGCGCCCTCAAGACGCTGGCAAACCGGTACGACGCGATCCTCGACACGATTTCGGCCAAACATGACATCAACGGACCGCTCAACTGTTTGAAGCCGCAGGGGACCCTGATTCTGGTGGGCGCCGCCCCGGAGAGCCTGGATCTCAGCGCGTTCCCCTTGATCCTCGGGAATCGCAGGATCATGGGCTCGCTGGTCGGCGGCATTCCCGGTACCCAGGAGATGCTCGATCACTGCGGAAGGCACGGCATCACGAGCGACATCGAAATGACCACGCCGGACCAGATCAACCGCGCCTACGAGCGAACGGTCAAAGGTGACGTGAAGTACCGGTTCGTGATCGACTGCGCAGAATTCTGACCCAGGTTGGGCGGCCCTAGCGACGCGTCTTGCGGAGCGTTGCGCGCGCGGCCACGCGAATTGATGCGCGAGCCCACGCCGTCAGCTCGTCGCCATCCTCGAGGACGATCGCCGGGACTTGGTAGTAGGACATGGTCATGGGCCTGCCGGCGTAGGGCTGGAACGCCGTCATGCCCGCGGCGTCGTACTCACCGCGATTACTGTCGTCCACTTTCAGATAGAGCGCATCGGCGGCCATGATGCCGAAAAACACATCGTCGGCATAGAGCCCGACGCCGCCGAACATCGCGCGCGGCCGAACGGACTTGAGGCCGGCCAGTTGCTCGAGGACGAATGCGCGAAATCCGTCGGTGACCCGCATCGATATCAGCGGGCCGCGGGATGTCGCCTTTGCCGGTGTGCGCGATTTCCTGGCCATCTCCGCCGGAGTCTACCGCCCACGCGCCAAAGACCTCAAGGGACTCCACGACCATTGATTTCGTCAGTCTGACAGGGCACTATTGCAGTTGTGAAGCTTCTCGAACGCATCACCGTGGAGCCGGACAAGTGCGGTGGGCGACCGTGTATACGCGGGCTGCGTATTCGCGTGACCGACATTCTCGGCATCCTGGCTGAGGGCGTGTCTCACGACGAAATCCTGCGGGACTTCCCCTACCTCGAGCCCGACGACATCAAGGCGACGCTTGCCTACGCGGCGCGCCAGGCCGACCACGCCGTGCTGCAGTAGTCTTGAATTTTCTCGTCGACGCTCAACTACCCACAGCCCTGACTCGATGGATTGCCAACCACGGCCATCAGAGTACCCACGTGTTCGAGATCGGCATGCAAACGGCCGGAGACGCTGCCCTTTGGGAGCACGCACGCAAGGACGACGCGGTCATCATCAGCAAGGATGAGGACTTCGTCGATCGATGGCTGTTGAGTGACGTACCAGTTGCGCTGATTTGGATTCGCAAGGGCAACTGTTCGAACCACGCCTTGATGGCGTGGTTTGAGCCGCTCTGGTCAGCGGCGTTGACGCGACTGGAACAAGGCGAACGACTCATTGAGTTGCGCGGCTAGGCTGGAGCGCATCTTCCTTCGCGTCGAATCGTGCCTCGAAGTCTTAGGAGTGCCCATCGGGCCAGACGGGCCGGCCCTCGACGGAGATTCTAGAAACCCACAGCGGATCGAGGAGCATCGTGTGGCTGCGAGCTGGCGACAGCTGATCCTCTGGAAACAGTTCGCGAGTCCGGACGAACACCATGCGCCCTTCCTGCACGCCGACGAACCGCATCCCGCCAAACCCCACGCGGGCACGACCGTCCTGGTCGTCGGCAAAGACGATCTGATCGGTCGGCAGCGAGACTCTCAGGCCGTCGGGGAAGACCACGAAGGTGCCCGGCGGACCGTTGCCGACAATCGGCAGCATCGAGGCTCGGTGCGTCTCGCGGAGCAGCGACGTGGGCGCGGCGAATTCGATGAGCAGCGGGATGTGTTTCACGACGCTACGAGAAGAGTCGACGGATCTCTTCCAGAACGGCTTGGACCTTGTCCGTCCGCAACGCGCAGATCTTCATTGAGGACTAGGGTCGAGTGAATCGTGAATAGCTTGGCGGTCATCGCCCATCTGCGAGGTGATCGCAGCGAGCACGAGATCGCGCCTTTGCTCGTTGAACGGATCCGGCGAGACGACCAGGGCAGGGCGTCGCTTTGAGGAACTGAGGTCGGTGAATGGAAAAGCAACGAGGACGATGTCGCCGCGTCTATAGTGTGTCGTAGACGGCATCGGCCGGGTTGTTCCAGAACTCGAAGCTCCTGTCGGCAACCTTCAGCCAGTCCACCGTTTCACGGATGTCGCGAAGTTCGTCCTCGGAGAATGCCGTGTACTTGGTACCGGGCTTCGCGTCCCCGACCGGTTCGAGCGGTTCGAAGACACCGTTCTTGTACGAAACCTTGATGCTCATTGAGGACGCCACGATTATCTCACGCCTGTTACTTGCCCGCACCGCGCGAGACGGACCACAATGGGTCCCCATGCGCACCTACGGGGCGGCGGCAGCCGCCATCTTCATTGCCTCACTGAGCGCCGCATGCAGTGGACAGCCGGCGGCCGGCCAACCCCAGGGACTTCCGCCAACACCCGTCCAGGTGGCCGACGCGCGGACCATCCCGATCGAGGACACGACCGAGTACGTCGCGACCCTCAAGTCGATCCGCTCGACCACCATTCAGCCCCAGATTGACGGCCAGATCACGCAAATCTTCGTGAAGTCTGGCGACATGGTGGCCGACGCCGCGCCGCTCTTCCAGATCGATCCCCGCCGCCAGCAGGCCGCCGTGTCCAGCCAGCAGGCGGAGCGGCCGGCGCGCGAAGCCAGCCTCGCCTTCGCGCGCCAGCAGCAGCAGCGCGCGAGCGAGCTCTTCGCCGCCGGCGCGATCAGCCGCCAGGAGCTCGAGCAGGCGCAGACGGCGCTGCAGACGGCCGAAGCGAATCTGCAGGCGCTCCAGGCGCAGGTCGAGCAGCAGCAGGTGCAGCTGCGCTACTACACCATCGCCGCGCCGACCGCGGGCGTCATCGGCGACGTGCCGGTCCGTGTCGGCATGCAGGTGTCGCCGCAGACGCTGCTGACGACGATCGATCAGAACGACACGCTGGAGGTGTACGTGTCGGTGCCGGTGGAGCGCGCGCGCGAAATCCGGGCGGGATTGCCGCTGCGCGTGCTGAGCAGCGATGGGCGCGACACGTTGGCGGCGACGGTGGTCGATTTCGTCTCGTCCCACGTGGACGAGGCGACGCAGTCGATCCTCGTGAAGGGCGCGGTCCGCAATCCGAGCGGCGCGCTGCGGTCGCAGCAGTTCGTGCGCGCGCGCATCGTGTGGAAGAAGACCGAAGGTCTGGTCGTGCCGGTCACCGCCGTGGCGCGCGTCAGTGGCCAGTTCTTCGTCTTCGTGGCCGAAACGGCCGAAGGCAAGCTCGTCGCCCGCCAGCGCGGCGTCAAGGTCGGCCAGATCGTCGCCAATGATTATCCGGTGCTCGAAGGCATCAAGCCCGGCGAGAAGGTCGTCGTGTCAGGCAGCCAGAAGCTCGTCGACGGCGCTCCGATCGCCATCAGCCAGCCGTGATCGTCGATACCTTCATCAAACGTCCGATCCTGGCGAGCGTGTGCTCGCTCGTGATCATTCTCGCCGGGGCGGTGTCGATCCCGACGCTGCCCATCGCGCAGTTTCCGGAGCTCGCGCCGCCAACCGTGACGGTGAACGCCTTCTACCAGGGCGCGAGCGCCGAAGTCGTCGAGTCCGCGGTCACGACACCCATCGAGCAGGCCATCAACGGCGTCGAGGGCATGCAGTACATGACCTCGTCGAGCGGCAGCAACGGGACGTCCACGGTGACGGTGACGTTCAACGTCGACCGCAACATCGACGTTGCGGCGGTCGACGTGCAGAACCGCGTCTCGCAGGTGGAAGGGCGACTGCCGAACGAGGTGAAGACGGTCGGTATCGCCGTCACCAAGTCGGGGAACAACTTCGTGCTGGCGGCCGGCGTGTATGCAGACAACGGCCAGTACGACCCGCTCTTCATCAGCAATTATCTCGACCGGTTCGTCAAAGACGACCTGCAGCGCGTGCCGGGCGTCGGCAACATCATCATCTTCGGCGAGCGGAAGTACGCGATGCGGCTGTGGCTCGATCCCGATCGGCTCGCGGGCCGCGGCATCACGGCCGGCGAGGTGGTGGGCGCCCTGCGCGAACAGAACGTCCAGGTCGCCGCCGGTCAGATCGGCTCGGCGCCGGCGCGTGCGGGGCAGATCTATCAGATCAGCGTACGGGCCGTCGGCCGGCTCTCCGAGCCTCGCGAGTTCGAAGACATCATCCTGAAGCGATCCGACGATGGCACGCTGGTTCGCCTCAGAGACGTCGGCCGCGCCGAGCTCGGCGCCGAACACTACACGACCGACCTGCGCTACAACGGCAAAGACGCGGTCGGCCTGGGCGTCACGCAATTGCCGACGGCGAACTCGCTGCAGGTGTACCGCGACGTCAGCGCGGAGCTGGATCGCCTCTCGAAACAGTTTCCGCCGGGCCTCAAGATCGACCTCGCCTTCGACACGACGCGCGTTGTCTCCGACTCGATCCGCGAGGTCGTGATCACGCTCGCCGAAGCGATCGGCCTGGTCATCATCGTCATGTTCCTGTTCCTGCAGAACTGGCGGACGACCTTGATTCCGGCCATCACGATTCCGGTGTCGCTCATCGGCACCTTCGCGTTCGTCAAGCTGTTCGGCTTCTCGATCAACACGCTGACGCTCTTCGGCATTACGCTGGCCACGGGTCTCGTGGTGGACGATGCCATCGTGGTGATTGAGAATATCGAGCGGCACATTCACGAGTTTCACCAGACGGCGGTCGAGGCCGCGTCCAAGGCGATGGGCGAAGTCACGGGCGCGGTCATTGCCACGGCGCTCGTGCTCGGCGCCGTGTTCGTGCCGGTCGCGTTCTTTCCAGGAACCACCGGCCGGCTCTACCAGCAGTTCGCCCTGACGATCGCCTTCTCGATGGCCATCTCGGCCTTCAACGCCCTGACGCTCACGCCCGCGCTGGCCGGCGTCCTGCTGGCCCGGACGGAGAAGCCGAAGGGTCTGTTCTTCCGCGGCGTCAACCGCGTGATCGACGGCGGGACGGCGGCGCTCGTCGCCAGCCTCACGGGCCTGATTCGCGTGCGCGCCATCGTCGCGCTCGTCTTCGTCGCGCTGCTCGGCACCACCTACTGGGTGTACACCCGCGTGCCGACCGGCTTCGTGCCAGACGAGGATCAGGGGTACATCTTCGTCCTGATTCAGGCGCCGCAGGGCGCGTCGCTCGACTACACGATGGGTATCGAGAAGCAGGTGGAGCAGATTCTGGCGAAAGTGCCGGAGGTCCAGCACGTCTTCGGCGTCGGGGGCTTCAGCTTCGCGGGTGGAGGCGCGAATCAGGGCATCCTGTTCTGCATGCTCAGGGACTTCGCCGAGCGGCAGGGCGACGAGCACTCGGCCAAAGCCGTCGTCGGGCAATTGTTCGGCGCGTTCAGTGAGATCACGGGCGCGATGGTCATCCCGTTTCTCCCGCCCTCGGTCAACGGCCTCGGCCAGTATGGCGGCTTCCAGTACGAGCTGCTCGACCAGACGGGCGGGCCTATCGAGAATCTGGCCGCCGCGGCGCGGAGTCTGACGGCCCAGGCGAACGCCACGCCCGGCGTGACCGGCGTGTTCACGCAGTTCACGGCCGACGACCCGCAGCTCATCGTCAGCATCGACCGCGAGCAGGCCAAGAGCCTTGGCCTGTCGCTCGACGACATCACCGACACGATGCGCATCCTTCTCGGATCCTCGTACGTGAACGACTTCGACTTCAACAACCGGTCGTATCGCGTCTACGTGCAGGCGGACAGCCAGTTCCGATCGAATCCGGGCGACATCGAGCGCTACTCGGTGCGCAACAGCGCCGGACGCATGATGCCGCTCAGCAATGTCGTCTCCATCAAGGAAGCGACCGCGCCGCAGACCATCGGACACTACAACCTGTTCCGGGCCGTGGACATCAGCGGGTCGCCCGCGCCCGGCTACAGCTCGGGTCAGGCCATCGCAGCCATGGAGCAGTTGTCCGCGCGGGTGCTGCCGCAAGGCATGACGTTCGCGTGGTCCGGGCTGTCGCGTGAAGAGATCACGGCCGGCGGCCAGGCGATCGTGATCTTCGGCCTCGGGCTGCTGCTCGTGTACCTCACGCTGGCGGCCCAGTACGAAAGCCTGACACTGCCGTTCATCATTCTGCTCTCGGTCCCGCTCGCCGTTCTTGGCGCGCTGGCCGCGCAGTGGGGCCGCGGGCTCATCAACGACGTGTATTGCCAGATCGGCCTCGTGATGCTGATCGGTCTGTCCGCGAAGAACGGCATTCTGATCGTGGAGTTTGCCGAGCAGCTGCGCGGGCGCGGGCTGACGATTTCGGAAGCCGCGGTCGAAGCGGCCCGCATCAGGCTGCGGCCCATCCTGATGACCTCGCTCGCCTTCATCCTGGGCGTCATGCCGCTCGTCTTCGCGAGCGGCGCCGGCCGCGCGGCGCGCCACTCGGTGGGCACGGCGGTCGCCGGCGGCATGATCGCGTCCACCTTCCTCAACCTCGCCTTCATCCCGGTGCTCTACGTCGTCGTCAAGTCGATCACGGAGCGGAAACAGCGTGCGTAGAGTCGGTTTCATAACACATCTGTGGGGTCCGCCTTCAGGCGGACCAATCCGGCTGAAGCCGGATCCCA
>JBAUGX010000086.1:0-28276 GCA_049679965.1 Vicinamibacterales bacterium | reverse complement strand
GCGCACCAGGTGCCCGGCGTCGTAGGTCAGCGCGATGCTCAGGCCGTCAATCTTGATCTCGGCGACGTACGCGATCCGGTCGCTGCCGGCCCCTTTGCGGACCCGCTCATCGAACGCCCGCAGGTCGTCGTCGCTGTAGGCGTTGTCGAGACTGAGCATCGGCGCCGCATGCACGACGGTCGGAAACCCCTCGACGGGCCGGCCGGCGACGCGCTGCGTGGGGGAATCGCTGGTGACGAGCTCTGGATGATCGGCCTCGATCCGTTCGAGCTCATGGAGCAGGCGGTCGAACTGCTCGTCGGAGATTTCCGGCGCATTGTGGATGTAGTAGCGCTCTTCGTGATGGCGGATCGCGTCACGAAGCTCTCTGACGCGCTGCTCAGGAGGTGTGGGCATCTATCGATGGCGCCGGGGCCCCATCCGGCGCGAAGGCCCTAACGATCTCGTGACAGGACGTAATCGGGGAGGGCGAGGAGCGCTTCGCGCTCCGAACTGGGTGGAAAGGCGTACAGATGCTTCTTGGCGCGCTCCGCGTAGTCGGCCGCGCGTCGAGCGGCAAAATCAATCGACGCGTGTTCCTTGAGGTGGCGAACCAGCTCGTTCCACGACTCTGGCGTGATCGCGCGCGAGGCGATAGCGTCGCGCACGATGCGCGACGCGGCGCCGTCGCTTGCCTGCCGCAGCAGATGGATGATTGGCAACGTGATCTTGCCCTCGCACAGGTCGCTGCCGATGGGCTTGCCGACCGCCTCGGCGTTGCCTGTGAAGTCGAGCAGGTCGTCGACGAGCTGAAACGCGATGCCGAGGTTGAAGCCGTACTCGCGCAGCGCCTGCTCGCGCTCGCCCGTCACCCCTCCGAGCATGCCGCCAATCTGCGCGCACCCGCCGAACAGGTACGCCGTCTTTCGCCGGATGATGTCGAGGTGCTCGTCTTCGGTGATGTCGGCGTCGCCGTTCTTCGTGAGCTGATAGAGCTCGCCCTCGATCATCTTGAGCGTCACGTCGCACAGCACACGCACCAGATCGAGCGAGTCGTGTGTCAGCGCGAGCGCCATCGACTTAATGTACAGGTAGTCGCCGAGCAGCACCGTGATGTCGTTGCCCCAGCGCGAGTGCACCGCGAGCTTCCCGCGCCTCAGCTCGGCATCGTCGATGATGTCGTCGTGGACGAGGGTGGCCGTGTGGATGAACTCGACGACGGCCGCATACAGAATGGCGCGATCGCCCCGGTACCCGGTAAGGCGCGCCGCCATCAGCAGCACGGCCGGCCGAATGCGCTTGCCTCCGCTCGACTGAATGTAGCGCCCGATCTTCGGAATCAGGTCCACCTGCGACTGGACGTGGCGGCCGAATTCGAGATCGACCTTCTCCAGGTCGGCACGAATCGGTTCGAAGAGCTGCGCGAGCGCGAGTGACGATTTTTCCACCGGAATCCCGTAGGACTTTATCACAGCCGGACGCCAGGGCTATGGCCGGAACAGCGTGTGGAAATTCGCCGTCGTGCGCCGGGCGACCTCCCCGGCCTCAACCCCGTGAATGTCCGCCAATGCCCCGACGACCCGCACGATATAGGCCGGCTCGTTGCGCTTGCCACGATGCGGCACCGGCGCCAAGAAGGGGCTGTCGGTCTCGGCCAGCAGGCGTTCGACGGGCACCGCACGGATGGTGTCTCGAAGCTCGCCAGCCTTGGGGAAGGTCACAATGCCGGCGACCGAGATGTAGAAACCCAGGTCGAGGCCTGCGCGCGCCAGCTCCGGCGTGCCGGTGAAGCAATGCAGCACGCCGGACACCTCGCCTCCCCCGTCCTGTCTCAAGATGGCCACCGTGTCGGCATCCGCCTCGCGTGTGTGGACGACGATGGGCCGGCCGAGCTCGCGCGCCAGCCTGACCTGGGCGCGAAAGACGGCCTGCTGCACGTCGCGCGGCGAGAAGTCGTAGTGATAGTCCAGCCCGATCTCGCCGACGGCCCGTCCCGAGGCCGTGGCGGTCATTTGCTCCCGCACCAAATCCGCGGCGCGTTGAGGATGGTCAGCGAACTGATGCGCCTGATGCGGATGGACACCGATCGCGAACCGGACCTCGGGCCAGAGCCGCTCGACCCGCCGTGCCTGGGCGGATTCCTTCGCGTGGCCCGCCTCGAGGATGACCAGCGCGCGCTCGACGCCCGCCGCGCGCGCCCTGGCGATGACGGCCTCGAGATCGTCGGCGAAGACTTCGTCGGCGAGGTGACAGTGGCTGTCGATCACCGAATGCGGGTGCCGGGCGGTGGTGGCTGCTCGAACGAAATGAGCATCGGCTTGCCGCCCTCAGGACTTGCCGCGAGCACCATGCCGTTTGACTCGACACCCATTAGCTTGGCGGGCTTCAGGTTGAAGACGATGGCCACCGAGCGGCCGACGAGCGCGTCGGGCTCGTACGCCTCGGCAATCCCGGCGACAATCGTGCGCTGCTCGGTGCCGACGTCGACCAGCAGCTTCAGCAGCCGACTCGATTTCGGCACCCGCTCGGCCGCGAGCACCTTCGCAACGCGCAGCTCCACTTTCATGAAGTCATCCATGGCGATGCGATCGGATCCTGGCACGGACGCTGGCACGCCGACAGGTGCGACAGGTGCGGGGGGGGCTGGTGCCGGTGGCGGTGTCGTTGAGTGGTCGGTCAATGCTGTCTCCTTGCGTGGCCAGAGCGGCCCTTCCTGCGCGAGCACGCGTTCGCCGGCGGCACGCCAGCGGGCGTCCCGGTCGAAACTCAATCCATCCGTCGATCCATCCGGGACGGCACCGATCCGGCGAAGAATCTCTTTCGTCGCACTCGGCATGATCGGCGAAAGCAGCACGGCAGCCAGTCGAATCGCTTCGGCGCAGTCGAACAACGCCTTCGTCAACCGATCGGCGGCCGCCGGATCTTTCGCGAGCGTCCACGGCGCGGTCTCGGTGATGAACTCGTTGGTACCGTCGATCAGCCGATACGCGGCGGCGGCACCCTCGTGGAGCGCCAGTCCGTCCATGGCACGCCGGTAGTCGGCCACGACCTGGTCGCCGAGGCGGGCCAGTTGATCGGTCCCCGACCCGGTCGGCATCAGACGTCCCTGTCGATACCGGCCGGCCATCGCCGACACGCGACTGACGAGGTTGCCAAGGTTGTTGGCCAGATCGACGTTGTACCGCTCGTCGTACCGCTCCCACGAAAAATCGCCATCGCTGCCGAACGCGATTTCCTTGACGAGGAACAGCCGCAACGGGTCCGCCCCGAAACGGTCCGCCGCCTCGATCGGATCGATGGCCGTGCCGAGCGACTTGCTCATCCGCTGGCCACCGAACGTCATGAACCCGTGCCCGAACACCGTCTTGGGAAGCGGCAACCTGGCGCTCATCAGCATCGCCGGCCAGATCACGGCGTGGAATCGGGTGATGTCCTTGCCGATCACGTGCAGGTCCGCGGGCCACCACTGCTCGAACAGTCCCGGATCGGAGCCGAGGCCGACGGCCGACGCGTAGTTGATGAGCGCATCGAACCACACGTACACGACGCTCGACGGATCGAACGGCAGCGGTATGCCCCATGCCTGACCGGCGCGGCTGACCGAAATGTCGACGAGCCCGCCCTCGATGAGCCGCAGGACCTCGTTTCGACGGTTCTCCGGCTGCAGGAACTCGGGATGTGCGGCGAAGTGATCGAGGAGCGGCCGCTGATACTTCGACAAACGAAAGAAATGGTTCTTCTCACGAATCCACTGCGGCGTGAGCGTCGCGTGGAGCGGACAACGGCGGTCCACGAGATCCTTCTCGTGTTTGAATTCCTCGCAGCTGACGCAGTACCAGCCTTCGTAGACGCCTTCGTAGATGTCTCCCGCGGCGTGGATGCGAGTGGCGATCTCGGTGACGCCGTCCTTATGGCGAGCCTCGGTCGTTCGGATGAAGTCGTCGAACGAGATATCGAGGCGTTGCCACGTCGTTCGAAAGGCATGCTCCATCTGATCGCAGTACGCCAGCGGCGGCAGTCCCGCCTCGGTCGCCTTCTTGAACACGTTCTGCGAGTGCTCGTCGTTCCCCATCAGGAACCGCGTGTCGTGCCCGGAGAGTCTCTTGTATCTGGCGATGACGTCCGCGGCGATCTTCTCGTACGCCGTCCCGAGATGCGGGCGGCTGTTCACGTAGTCGATGGCGGTCGTCAGAAAGAAGCGGCTCACGAGGGGCGACCCCGGCCGCGGGCGCTCTCGCCGTACGCTCGCACGGCCAGCATCTGCACTTCCTTGACCGGGAGGTTATGGGTGGCCGCGAGCCTTGTGCAGTCCTCGAACTCCGGGACGGCGTTCATCACCCGACCGTCCCTCGAGGAGATCTTGAAGCGAACGGCGCCAAGCGTGGTGTCCACCGTGACCATCTCGCGATCGAGACACTCGCGGCTGACCTCGGAATATCTCAGGCCGATCGTCGTCGTTTCCTGGAAGATGACATCGGCAATCTGCGGGCGCCGTTCGGGTGCGACGAGGACCGTCAGCAACGTGCCGGGACGGTTCTTCTTCATCTGGACCGGCACGTAGAAGACTTCGAGCGCGCCCGCGGCATACAGGCGATCCATGACGACGCCGAACAGCTGTGGGTTCATGTCATCGATCTCGCACTCGACCAGTGTGACGCGCTCGGACCTGGCGTCCTCGGCCGAGCGCCCGATCAGGACGCGCAGCACGTTGGGCCGATCCGGATGGTCGCGGTCGCCGGCGCCGTACCCCACCTGCTCGACGGTCATCGCCGGAATCGGGCCGAACGACGCGGCATAGGATGACACGATGAGCGCCCCGGTGGGCGTGACCAACTCGTGCTGCACTGCACCGGCATAGATCGGCGCGTCTCCCAGCAACTTGACCGTGGCCGGCGCCGGAACGGGAAACACGCCGTGCGCCGACTTCACCGTGCCCCCGCCGACGTTGAGCGGCGAACAGACGATGCGATCGGCACCGACCCACTCGAGGCCAAACACCGTGCCGACAATGTCGATGATCGAATCGATCGCGCCGACTTCGTGCAGATGGACCTTGTCCACAGGCATCTGGTGAATCGCGGCCTCAGCCTCGCCGAGTCGCTGGAACATCGCCTTCGCCCGTTCGCGGCCCGGCGCGGACAGCGCGGATTTGTCGATGAGGGCGAAGATCTCAGACAGACTTCGGTGCGAATGGTGCGACACGTGCGCGCCGTGCGAATGGTGCGGGTCGTCCGAGTGATCGTGCGAGGGTGCCGAACTGTGCTCACGCACGCTGAACTTGGTTGCCGAGACCCCGGCGCGGAGCACCCGCTCGGTGCCGACGGCGACGCCCGAGAGGGCCAGGCTGCCGAGCGCACGCGTCAGGTCGTCCACGGGCAGCCCGGCATCGACGAGGGCGCCGAGCGCCATGTCGCCCGAAATGCCGGAGAAGCAGTCGAAATACAGGACCTTCATCAGGTTGTCGCGGGGAACGTCACAGCCTTCCCGTCTCCTTGAAACTGCAGTACTTCACATCGCCCAGAATCAGGTGATCCACCACGTCAATCCCCATGAGCACGCCAGCCGCCACCAGTCTCCGCGTCAGATCCACGTCGTCGGGGCTCGGGGTGGGATCGCCGGACGGGTGATTGTGGAACACGACGATCGCGGCCGCGCCCGCGAGCATCGCCTCTCGAAACACCTCACGAGGCTCGATGCCGGCCGTGTTGAGCGTGCCGAGAGCCAGGATCGCCGTTCGAAGGACGCGGTGCTTCGTGTCGAGAAGCACGACGCCAAACTGCTCGACGCTGCGCCTGCCGAACGTCGGCATCAGGAACTCAGCGGCCTGGTGCGGCGCGAGCAACTGCAGACGGGCTCTCGGCCCCTGGACCAGCGTTCGCCGCCCAATCTCGATGGCCGCGACCAGTTGCGCGGCCCGCGCCCGGCCGATGCCGGCCACCCGCGCGAGATCGTCGCAGGTGGCTTGCACCAACCCGTGCAGCCCTCCACGCGCGGCGAGCAGTTCGTTGGCGACCGCGAGCACATCGCGCTGCCGGCAACCGCTCCCGAGCACCAGGGCGACCAGCTCGTTGTCGCCGAGCGCGCGCGGCCCATGTTCGAGCAGCTTCTCGCGCGGCCGATCGTGCGGCGACAGGGTTTTCATCCTACTACAACCGGTTGCGCGCGGTTAACGGTCGTATACTGAAGCAGATGTCTGCCGTTGGCTCGGTTGTTCCGTGCATCGTTCTGCTCTCCTGCCTCGTGTCCGCCTGCGGCGACCCTCCCAACAATGAGATGCAGCAGGCACAAGGAGCGATCGATGCCGCGCGCGCCGCCGGTGCGGAGGCGTACGCGCGCGACGAACTGACCGCAGCCCAGCAGTCCCTCAAGAACGCGCGGCAAGCCGTCGAGGCACGGGATTACCGGCTGGCCCTCAACTACGCGCTCGACAGCGGCGAGCGCGCGCGGAATGCCGCCAAGCAGGCGGCCGACGGCAAAGCCGCGGTCGCCGACCAGGCCGTTCGCACGCTGGCAGAAGCCGAGACGGCGCTCCTCGAGGCCGGCACCGCATTGAGGACGGCCGAGCGCAGGCGTGCCGCCGCGTCGACCTTGACGCGCGCCCGGCGGACTATCTCGGCCACGAGCACCGCCGTGCAAAAAGCGCGCGCAACCTTCGGTCAGGGGAACTATCAGGAAGTCGCCAGCGCATTGGCCAAGCCGATCGCGGATATTCGGGCCACCACGCGCGATTTGCAGAAAGCGACCGCCCCGGCCGCCCGCCCGCGCCGCTGACGTCTGTTGGAAAGAATTGACGGCTCGGGGACCGGTCAGGTACGAGGAATTTGCCTGGCCGCCAGCCATTCCCCGTCGGCGAGCACCTCCGCCCATCCGGTCAGGTAAACGCTGTCGTCGCGCCACGCCACGTGCTGCGTGCCTCCAGGGGCGATTACGTCCGCCTCGCGGCTGGCGCCACCAAAGGCTGCTGCTGCGACGAGGGCGGCACACGACCCGGTGCCGGATGACGCCGTCGGGCCCACACCCCGCTCCCAGATGAGGATCCGAACCGAGTCGGGTTGCTCGACGTCGGCAAACTCGACGTTGGTGCCGTCGGAAAACATCTCGTGGTGCGCGAGGACGTTTCCAAGACGCTCGAACCGGTCCGTGCCTGGCAGCGGTCCGAGCACGACGCATTGGGGATTGCCGAAGTCCATGAGGACGAGCGGCAGCGCCTCCCCCGCGGCAGAGAGCGTCACCTGGCGCACGTCGCGCGGCAGTCCCATCGCCGTGCGGAAGACTTGACGGGAGCCATCCTGGCCGATCCGCTCGAGCCGCTTGGGCCCGGCGTCGGTGTGTATCGTCAGGGTGGCCTCAAGCCGACTCACGTCTCGGAGCAGCAGCGCGCCAAGCGCACGGACCCCATTCCCCGACACTTCGGCGCGGCTGCCATCGGCGTTGAACAGCTGCATGGACGCGCCATCCGCTGCGCGCTCATACAGGATCAGCCCGTCGGCTCCGATTCCGGTGTGGCGGTCGCACAGCGCACGTGCGAGGGCCTCGGGCGAGCGGCCGCGAGCCGCCTCCTTCGCCACGTACAGAAAATCATTTCCGTAGGCGTGTGCTTTGAGGAATCTCACAGATGGCTACTTGTCCCGTCCGGGAGACCGTGTCTCCTCGATGAGCCACGAGTCGCCGGCTTTCCAGAACAGGAAGGTCATCGGGCGTCGCTGCGTCATCTCCGGTCCGCCGGCCTTGAGGACCGGCGCCGACGTGACGAACCCGGTCGCTATGGCGGTCTGGCGATTGGCGCCAATCCTGATGCGGGCAACCTGTATCTCGTTCTTGAACGATGAGTACGTCGCGAACTGGCTGGCCAGCCCTCGGGTGTCGACAGACGGATACACCGCTCTGACTGCCGCCGGATCGAGACTCGCGAGCGCCTGCTCGTAACGTTGAAGCGTCTGTCGGATGGCCGCTTCGTCGATCGCCGTTGGCGGCGGCACCCCAAAGGTGCGGGGATTCACCGGGACGGGTGGCCGATTGGCGGCCCGGGGCGGCGGCCCTGCGGGCGTCGATACGACGGGCGCTGCCACCGCGGGTCCAGGCTGGTCGGCGGCGCTCGCGGAAATCATCGGCTGTCTTTCCTCAGGGACAGCAGACGTTTCGACATCCCGCTCAATTGGCGGAGGCGAAGTCACGAGCACGGGCGCCGCACCGTTCGGAGCGTCCGGGATGGCGACATTCAAGGGTGCCTGCGAAGGCCACGGCCAAAGCGCAAACGCGGCACCGGCCGCCGCGGCGACAACGAGCCCAACTGCGATGGTCGTGCGCCAATGCCCGAACGCGTGACGCGCTTCAAGTTCGGGCTCGACCGGCGTTGGGGCGACCCCGAGGTAGGGCTGCCACGCTGCCATCGGCGTCGGGCCGCCCGTGGCGCGGGGGGCGGTTGGAGGGTCGTGTGGGCGATGTGGCTGCTCTATCGCGTCTTGCGCGAGGCGCCGCACGTGGAGCGCCTCGGTCAGCACCGGGTCGAGGCCCAGCGCCTCATTGGCGCTGCGGATGGCGGATTCGAATTCCTGCCGCTCGAGCGCCGCGGTCGCGCGCTTCATGGTCTTGCGAACGAGTTCAGTGCGCTCGCGGGCCTTCTCCAGGTCTGACTGGGCGCGCTCGAGCGAGGCGGCCGCAGGGCTGTCAGCAGGAAGCGCGACTTGGTTTGCAGCGGCCCGATCCAGGAGGTCCCCAGCGGCGGTGAGAGCGCCCTCGTGCAGACGCACGCGGGCCTCACCGACCAACTGCAGGATCCCGGCCTCATGGAGTTCCGTCCGCGCGCGCGCCCTGAGGTCGAGGGCGCGCTCATCGTCCGGATTCAGAATGGCCGCCCGCTCGCAGGCCGCGACCGCGCCGTGGTAGTTTCCGGCCTCGAAGGCCGCCTCGGCCGCATACAGCTGCTCCTCAATCTCGGTGGCGCGCCGTTTCTCGAGCACCCTGCGTTCGGTGTCGCGGCGCCCACTCGAGGTCCTTTCAGTCGGCCTGGGCCCCACAAGCGACTGGGTGACGGCGTCGGCGCCGGGCCGCACGGTCTCGGGAATCCCCGTACGAAACGCCGCCAGATCTTTCTGCATCTGCGAGAGGTCGGCATAGCGCAGCGCGGGATCCTTCTCGAGGCTTTTCTTGACGACCCGCTCGAGCGCCGGATCGAGGTCCGGAAGCGAGTCGGAGAGCGGCGCCGGCTCGTCGTGCACGATGCGCTTGAGGATGCCCTCCTGGAGGCCGCCGGGAAATGCCTGCCGGAGCGTCAACAGCTCGTACAGCACGGCGCCGACGGCAAACACATCGCACCGGCGATCGATGGGCCTTCCCAGAACCTGCTCCGGCGCCATGTAGTTGAGCGTGCCGACCACGCTCCCCGATTTGGTCATGCCCGATTCGGCGACGTGAGCAATGCCGAAGTCGAGAATCTTCACGACGCCACTCGAATCGATCATGATGTTGGCGGGTTTGACGTCGCGATGGACGATGCCGGCGCCGTGGGCATAATCGAGCCCGGAGCAAATGTCCTCGACGATGAGCAGGATGCGACTCGCTGCGAGGCTCGTCCCGCGCTTGATAATCGCGCTGAGCGTCTCGCCAGGAATATATTCCATGGCGATAAACGGCTGGCCCTCGTGTTCGCCGACGTCGAAGACGACAACGATGTTCGGGTGCCGCAGGCGGCCGGCCGAGCGGGCTTCGCGTGCGAAGCGCTCGCGCAGCTCCTGGCTGTCGAAATCGTCGCGCAGCAGCTTGATCGCCACGAGGCGATCGATGGCGGGGTCGCGGGCGAGATAGAGCGACCCCATACCGCCCTGCCCGAGCTTTTCGACAATCTGGTAGCGGCCGACCTGAGACAAGGGAGTCGACACGTCTCTGTATCGGTTCGTGACGGCCGCTGGAACAGCCGGGATTGTGCCACCGGCGATGACCGCTAACTTCTTCTGTGGCAATGGCCTAGCGATAGGCTTATGCTGTCGTCTCATGGGCAGGACTCTTTGTCTCCCACTGGCGCTGGTGTTGGCCGCGGTCGGCGCAGTCTCCCCCGCCGCCATGCCGCGCCAATCCGGACCAGCCGACATTCCTCCCCTTGTCGAACGGCTCAGGCGTGAGAAGGCATGTCAACTCCAATGGAGGATCGCGGAGATCATTCTTCAACTCGATCGGGAGCATCCGGTTCTCACGCCGACGCTTGCGGGCATTGCACGGGGCCGATGTGACGGCAGAACCCCTGCTGATTTCGTGGCGCGTCGTGACGCCTCAATGGCGCTCGGCGTCAGGGCGGACGGCGTTTCGATCGTTGCTGGACTCCTCAAGGATCGCGATCTGTTCACCCGTCAGACAGCCATCATTTCGCTCGACGGGCTCGCCGAGCGACTGACGACGAGCGGCAGCGGCATCCCCGAACCAGCGCTCATTGGTCCCGCCGTCGAGGCGATACCGGCGATCGTGAGCGCGTTCAACGACGAGAACGAAGTCGTGCGTTGTACCTCGGCGAGAGTTCTCAATCGATTTCTTCAACCGGTTGCCCCCGACGGATTGCGTGATGAGGCGGCTCGACGGATACAAGGCGTTGTCGCGCGGTGTTCTCGCCCAGCCGCCGCTCGTGTGCCCACCGCGCCGCCGGTCGTGACGAGGCAGGAGCCGCAGGCCCCATCGCCCGCGGAGGTTCCGGCGCTGGTGGACCAGCTCGAGAGTCTCAACCAGCAGGTGGCCTTGAGGGCGGCTCAAACGCTGGCTGCAGCAGGGCCAAGCGTTGTGCCGTTGCTCACCGAGCAGCTCAACCAGCGGAAGGGTTGTCAATTCCAGTGGAGCGCTTCTGGCGTGGTTGCGATGGTTGATCGCCAGCAGGGCGCGTTTGTTGGTCGGATTCTGGTTGGGATTGCCAGGGGAGAGTGCACGGGCTCGTCACAGCTGGATAACGCCATACGTCGTCAGGCGGCTTTGGTCCTGGTCACCAAGGAAGATGGTGTTCCTGTGGTTGCCGGGTTGTTCACGGATCCTGATCTATTCGTGCGTCGAACGGCGGCATTTGCGTTTGACGAGCTCGCCGAGCGGTTGCAGAGTGGACGGCCAGACCGGATCGCTTCGCCGACCCCAGGTTTGGTGACGGCGACCATCGCCGCGATCCCGGCGCTCGTGGGCGCGCTCGAAAGCGAGGACGAAGTCGTGCGCTGCATGTCGTACGAAGCCCTCGTCGAGTTCCAGACAAGCGCGCAGCTGGAAGTGCGTGGGGTGGCTCGGCGGCTTGGGGGAATCAGGACGCCGCGCGGATGTTCCTCGCGATAGTGCGACGCACGCCGAGGGCTACGGCAGCGTGAACGCGGTGAAGACGTACGTGAAGCCGGCCGTGAACCCGAGGGAAGGGCTGGTGGTCGTCAGGCCGAGCGAGACGCCCATGTCGGCGCGAAACGGCCCGTGCGTGTAGCGTCCGCCGAACCGCATCACGCTGCGGCTCTCGGTGCCGGGGAAGCCGCCGCCAGTCCGCGTGGACGCGTGACCGTTCAGCTCCCCCACGACTTCCGCCGCCTGCGTGACCGCTCGTGCGAATGAGAACCCGTAGGTGAATACATCGTTCTGCCGGGCCCCTTGCGTCGGGTCCGCGAGGATCCCCAATCCGACATTGGCCACGATACGGATGGACTGGACGGTCTTGCCGGCGAGTATCGACGCGTAGAAATCCGTCGTATCGGTCCCGAGCCCGCTTTCATTCGACGCGTTCGGCAGTTTTGTCGCGAAGCGGAAGCCGAACGCCGGACGCTCGGCCCCTTCGCTCACAAGCCGGATTTTCGTGCCGATCACGATGTCATCGAAATCGGTGGTCGTGTCGCCGGTGGCCGTCACCGCCGAGGCGAGCGGCGCCGAGGAGTCCCGATCAGTGATGTTGAGGCGGTTGTGAAGTCCGCCGTCGATCTGGATTTCTGCGATCGAGCTAATCCCCACGCTGATGCCGATCGTCGGGAACTTCCAGAGGTTCCCTTTCAGGCCCGACACGGGAAAGCGCTGGCCATTCAGGATGTCCAGGCCGCTTTCGAGGAGCACCCGGCCGGCGCCGATTGATTCGGGATCTTCTGTGACGAGCGGGCGCTGCTGGGCGGCGGCGGGCCGTGCGAGGGCGAGCACCGCGAGGATGGCGTACAAACATCGAGTCAACCGCACGATGGAATGTCCTTTCTGCTGTAAGTCTCAAGTGTGAAGTCTGAGGTCTACCAGCCTTGGGCCTGAGCCGTGGGCCTTGAGACTTGAGCCTTCCTCAACCCTGGCGCGCAGCTCGGCGGGTGGATTGAGGCGGGTGTCGAGCAGGTGACGCGGGGCCACGTTGGCGAGCGCCTTGATCATCGACTGCTTCACGCCAGGATGCTCCTGTTCGAGTTCCATCAGGAGACGCTTGGCCCGCTGGCGCTGCAGCGCCAGATCTCCACAGGCCGGACAGCAGCAGCCGATGATGGGCAACTCGCATTCCTTGGCGTACAACCGAGCCTCGTCTTCCCCGACGTACACGAGCGGTCTGATCACCACGTGCTCACGGTTGTCAGACACCAGCTTGGCCGGCATCGCCTTGAGCGAGCCGGCGAAGAACAGATTGAGCAGCAGCGTCTCGATGAAGTCGTCCAGGTGATGGCCCAAAGCGATTTTCGTGGCGCCGACTTCCTTGGCGACCCGGTACAGAACGCCACGACGAAGCCGCGCGCACAACGAGCACGGGGTCTGGTCGGCGTCGAGAATATCCTCGATGAGCTCGCCGATGCCGGTATGCTCGATGCGGTACTCCCATCCACGCGCCTCGCAGGTGCGCGCGATGAGGTCGTGCTTGTATTCCTTGTATCCTGAATCCACGTTGACGGCGACGAGCGAGAAGCGGATCGGGGCGCGTTGGCGCAGAATGTCGAGCACCTGCAGCAGCGCCCAGCTGTCCTTCCCACCCGACAGCCCGACCATGACGCGGTCGCCATCTTCGATCATCTGATAGTCGATGATCGCCTTGGTGGTCTTCTTCGCGAGACGGGCCTCGAGCTCGCTGCGGTACGCCATCGGGTGATTCTAGACGATTTGCGCGCGCCTGCTCCAAATCAGGTACGCGGCAAGTCCGGCCAGTAACAGTCCGACGACCGTCAGCGCCATCGCCACGCCGTGCTCGCGCGCGAAGGCCAGAGCCAGGTCGCCGTACTTGACGGCGAGAATCCCCAGCACGGCGTAGCGGGCTCCACGCCCGACCGCCACTGTGGCCGAGAACCGCCCCGGGCTCATCCCGGCGGCGCCGGCCAGCAGCACGAAGATCTTGAAAGGTGCCGGAGGCGGCAGAATCGACGCGATCAGGATGGTGCTGACGGAGTGACGCTTGAAGGCCGCTCTCGCTCGGTCGAGGTTCCCGGGCGCGAAACGTCTGCGGAGCATCGCCTCGCCGCCTTTGCGGCCGATCGAGTACAGCAGGAGGCATCCGGCGACGGAGCCGAGCGTGACGCTGCCGACGTACAGCGCGACAAGCGGTTTGTTGTGCGCCACCATGAAGACGACCAGGATGTCGGCGATCTCGGGGAGCGAGAGAAACGACGAATCCAGGAAAGCGATGAGGAAGAGCCCTGGCGCGCCGAGCGTCAGCGCGAACGCTCGAAGGGCGTCGGCAAGTCTACCCATAGAATAGGCACGTGATTATACCGTCCGGACAGCGCACCCTTTTCGGAGGGCTCGCGATTGTGGCGGCCGCCGGCGGCGCGTGGGTCGCGGTCCACTACCACCAGCTCGGACTGACACTCAGCCACTACGACGCGCGCGGCCATCTGGTCGTCGCGCGGCGCATTGTCGACAGCCTCACGCCCGGCTGGCAACAGACTGGTGCCGTGTGGTTGCCCCTCCCCCATCTTCTCAACGCGATCCCTGTTCAGGTCGATGCGTGGTATCGAACCGGTGCATCGGCCGTCGCGATCTCGGTCGCGGCGTTCGCCGTGGCGGTGGTGGCCATTGCGCGCATCATTCGTAGGTTGACCGGCTCGACGGCCGCGTGTGTGGCCGGCGCAGCGGTGTTTGCCCTGAATCCAAACGTCCTGTACCTGCAGGCGACGCCGATGACCGAGCCGCTGCTCCTCGCACTGGCGACGCTCGCCGTAGCCCTGCTGCTCGAGTGGTGTGACACAGCCCCTCCGTGGAGTCCGACTTCAGGCGGACCAATCCGGCTAAAGCCGGATCCCACACGGCTAGAGCCGGATCCCACGATCGTTGGCGTCGTGTTCGCGCTGGCCTGCTGGACGCGGTACGAAGCGTGGCCGGTGACCGCTTCGGCGCTCGCAGTCGCCGTCTGGGCACGTTGGCGGCGGGGCGAGTCCTTTTCGCTCGCGTCCCGCCGCGTCGGAGCGATCGCGGTCTTCCCCGTCCTGGCCATCGCGGGCTTCGCGGCGTTCAGCCGCGTTGTCGTTGGCGAGTGGTTCACCACCGGCGGCTTCTTCGTGCCGGAGAACAAAGCCCTCGGGGATCCGGTGATGGCGGCTGCGGAGATGTGGTGGGGGATGCTGGAGTTGAGCGGTCCCCTCTTGACGGCAATTGCCGTCGCCGGAATGGCCACGATCCTCCTGATGGGCTTCTCAGCCCGTCAGCGTGCCAGCATGGTCGTGGCCCTGGCGCTTGTCGCCGCGGCCGCCGTCCCCTGGGTCGCCTTCTTCGACGGGCACCCGTTCCGAATCCGGTACATGGTCCCCCTCATCGCGATGCAGGCCATCGCCGTGGGCACCGCCACTCTGCTGCTCCCGCGTTGGCGGCTGATAGGCGCGCTGGTGGTGCTGAGCGTCGCGGCGTACGAGCTGCGACCGTTGGATCACCAGGCGCCGATGGTTGTCGAAGCGCAGTGGGATCTACCGAATGTGCCGGTTCGGGACCAGGTCACGACCTGCCTGGGAGCGCCGCGGCCCGGCCAGAAGATCATGGCCAGCATGGGATCGCTCGGCCATTACATGCAGCAAGCGTCGCGGGCTGGCTTCGAGCTCCGCGACTTCCTGCACGAAGGCAACGGCGACATCTGGCTCGCCGCCCTTGGCCAGGGCCCGAGACCGTTCGTCGACTGGATCCTGATCGAGGAGAAGGCCGAAGGCGGCGACATGCTGGCCGAGCGGGCGCGCCAGGACCCGCATTTCCTGGATGGCTACTCGCGGGCCTGTGAGGGTGCCGGACTGGCGCTTTACAGGAGGGACTAGCCTCTACCTAGAATCTGACATTGACGGTGAGCAGATAGCTCATCCCGCCCAAGTCGATCTTCGAGCCTGCGAAGTTCTGGTTGGCGGGCAACGCGGCCGTCGCATCCTGCCAACGCGCCTCAAATCCCACGGTGTTGCCACTACGGCCATAACCCACCGGGAGGCGCAGGCCGGCGAGGACGACAGGGCCGGTCTCGCTGCCCTTGCCGACGTAGTTGCCGACGAAGATGTCTTTCTGAGCGTCCATCCACTCTCCCGTCTCGCTGTATCGCCACATGTAGATGCCGACGCCGCCGCCAACGTATGGCTGGATGGGCGCCCTGCGACCGAACGGAAGGAGGCGCACGGTGGCCGTGAAGGGTACGATCCGCAGCTTGAGATCCTGCTCAATCTCGGAGCCGTTGCTGTTCACGAACTCGGTGTAGACGGTAGGAACGGTTCGTTGGTAGAAGCCCAAGCCGAGACCGGCTTCGAACGGACCCATGCCGACGAGCCATTCACCACCAATCGTCACCTGGTTGAACTCGCTGATGTCGATCCCGCGGCGGGAACGGAGCGTCGAGAGAAAAAGGCTGTCCTGATAAATAACGTCGTCGGCGGCCCGCGCGTCGAGCGAGCGTGGCACGAACCCACCCAGAAAAATGTTGATTGATTGCTGGGCTGACGCCTCAGGTGCGGCGATGAATCCGAACGTCAGCAGAACAGCGATTGAGGTGAGCAGTCGTCGGCGCATACAGGCTCCTTGGTTTTTTTTCGACCGGCGCGGGGATTAGCAGGACCGATGCCAAAGTATTCTCGGAAAACCGGCCCAAAACCCACGGAGACCCGTCTGGCGTGTCGCTGGCCGTGGACAGTCGGCAGTCACGAATCGACCGCAGACTGCTGGCTGTCGACCGCCGACCGCCGACTGCTGACTGCCGACCGCCTCGCCCGGAACGATCGAATGACTTCAAGCATCTGGTCGTGGAGGCGGCCATTGGTGGCCAGCACATCGCCGCTCCGTGAGGCGAACGGCCCGGCATCGGTCCTGGTCATCCGGCCGCCTGACTCGGAAACGATGAGCGCGCCGGCTGCGACGTCCCAGGGCTTGAGATCTGTCTCCCAGAACCCGTCCATCCGGCCGGCTGCCACGTAGCAGAGGTCGATGGCTGCCGAGCCCAGCCGCCGCACGGCCCGGGCTTGACCGACGAAGGCGGCGAAGAGCCCGACGAACTCGTCGACGCGCTCGTGGACATCGTACGGAAACCCTGTGACCAGCACGGCATCGACCAGCGATTCGGTGCTCGAGACGCCGAGCGGCCTGCCGTTCAACGAGGCGCCTCTGCCCCGCTCCGCGGTGAAGAGCTCCTGCCGCGTTGGATCGAAGACGGCCCCGACCTCCGGGACACCGTCGATCTCGAGCGCGAGCGACGCGCAGAAGATCGGCAGGCCATGGACGTAGTTCGTCGTGCCGTCAAGCGGATCGAACACCCAGCATGGTCCCTGCGGGACGCCGGCACTGCCGCCCAATTCTTCGGCGAGCACCTGGTGATCGGGAAAGCGTTCGGCGATGAGCTTCCGGAACATGCGTTCGACGGCCATGTCGACTTCGGTCACCAGATCGATCGTGCCCTTCTTGTCGATGCGCACGTCGTTCTTGCCGAAATGAGCCATCTGCAGCGAGCCGGCCTGGACGACGACTTCGATGGCGGTGGAGAGAAAACGGGGGTCGAGCGGCACTAGCGTCCTAGCACTGACCCGGGACGGTGCCTGGCAGCTGCACGCGCTTCACCATGCGGATTTCCATGCCGCCTTCAGCCGCCGGTCCCATTTGGACATCGTCCATGAAGGTCCGAATCAGGAAGATGCCCCGGCCGCTCGACTTGAGCAGATTCTCGGGGGCCAGCGGGTTGGCGATCTCGGCTGGATCGAACCCATCGCCCTGATCGCGGACGCAAATCGTCAGCTCCGGCGGCTCGGCCCGAGGGGTGGTCATGAACTCGACGAAGACGTGCTTCTCGAGGTCGCCACGGTTGCCGTGCTTGATGGCGTTGATCACGCACTCGCGGACGGCCACGCCAATCCAGTGCAGCGCTTCGTCGTCGAGCCCGACGCTTCGGGCGACGTGATCGCTCACGACCTGTACGAAATCCAGCATCTCGAACGTGCTGGTGAACTCGAGGCGGACTGTCTGGCGCCCGTTGAGGCTCATGATGGACGGCTTCGCTATATCATCCGTCACCGCTTCGTGATGTCAAGCTCGGTGACGTAAGATCAGCCATCGTGCCTCCGTCAGCCGCGGTGACCTTGGTGCCCGCCGCCCGTATCCATGGGCGGCTGCGCGTGCCGGGCGACAAATCGATTTCCCACCGGTATGCGATTCTCGCGGCCCTGGCGCAGGGACGATCCAACCTGGCATACTTCGCCCCCGGCGCTGATTGCCAGTCGACGCTCGCCTGCCTGCGCCGACTCGGCGTCGAGGTGACTTCAGGCCACTCCGATGCCGTGAGCATCGTCGGACGCGGGCTTGGCGGCTTCCGCCGGCCGGCCGGCGCACTCGATGCGGGCAACTCCGGCACCACGCTGCGACTGCTGATGGGCGGCGTCGCCGGGCACGCCTTCTCGAGCCGGTTCGTCGGAGACGCTTCGCTCTCGCGCCGCCCGATGCGCCGCGTGATCGATCCACTCGAGCTGATGGGTGCCCGCATCGAGGCCACCGACGGCCACGCGCCGCTGACGGTCCACGGGTCGCGCCTCCGCGGCGTCGCGCACAGCCAGAGCGTCCCGAGCGCGCAGGTCAAGAGCGCCATTCTGCTGGCGGGCCTTCATGCCGAGGGCGTGACGAGCGTCGCCGAACCGGCGGCGACCCGAGACCACACCGAGCGTGCTTTGCGGGCGTTTGGCGGCGAGGTCACCACCACGGGGCTCACGGTGTCGGTGGCCGGAGGCCAGCATCTCACCGCCGGGACGTTCGTCGTCCCTGGGGATTTCTCCTCGGCGGCCTTCTGGCTGGTGGCCGCTGCGGCTCTGCCCGACTCGTCGGTCGAGATCGAAGAGGTCGGACTCAATCCGACACGTACCGGGTTGCTCGACGTGCTCCGTCGATTCGGCGCCCGTGTCCACGTCGAAGTGACCTCCACCGTGGGCGGCGAGCCACGCGGCCTCGTCCGCGTCGAACACGGGCACAATGGCGCGGTCACGATCGCGCCTGACGAGGTTCCCGGTCTCATCGATGAACTGCCCGCGATTGCCGCCCTGGGCGCTCACGGCGGCGAGGTGACCGTCACGGGCGCCGCGGAGCTGCGCGTGAAGGAGAGCGACCGCATCGCCACGCTCGTCGCGGGCTTTCGCGCCCTCGGTATCGCCGCCGACGAACACGCAGACGGATTCGTCGTTGGCGGTGGGCGAACAGGAGGGCGATCGGAGCGGCCATCGGGCGGCCGGGCCGACGCGCGCGGCGATCACCGCATGGCGATGGCCTTTGCCGTCGCGGCGCTGGCGGCCAGGCAGCCATCGACGATTGAGGGTGCGGATGCAGTGGTGATTTCCTATCCAGGATTCTTCGAGACCTTGGACCGGCTCATCACGTGAAGGCCGACAAGGTGTATCTCGTCGGCTTCATGGCCGCGGGCAAGACCACTCTGGCGCGCGCGTTGGCCAAACGCCTCGACTGGCAGGTCGCCGATATCGACGAGCTCGTCGAGCAGCGCGAGCACATGCCGGTGGCGAAGGTGTTCGCGAAACACGGTGAGCCGTACTTCCGGGCTGTCGAACGTGCCGTCTTGCTGGAGCAATTGCCGCCCCGGCATGTCGTCGTGGCCACCGGCGGCGGCACATTCGTCGATCCCCTGAATCGCGCGGCAATCAATCGCGATGGCGTGTCGGTGTGGCTCGACGTACCGCTCGAGCGCGTCATCGCCCGGCTGCCGGTGGATGGCCGGCGACCGCTCGCCTCCGATCGTACGGAGCTCGAACGGCTGTATTATGCGCGGCGTGCCGCGTACGAGCAGGCGCACGTGCGGCTCGACGGGACGCGCGCCGGCGTCGACGCGCTCGTCGAGCAATTGATGGACTGCCTCAAGGGGTCTGGCTAGCGCAGGGCATGACGTAACGTGCGATATCTGGTCCTAGCCGACATTCACGCCAACTTGGAGGCGCTCGACACCTGTCTGGCGGACGCCAGCGTGCGGAAGTACGACCGCACGCTTGTGCTCGGCGACGTGGTGGGCTACGGGGCCGATCCGGACGCGGTCATTGAGCGCGTGCGCGCCCTCAGTCCTTTCGCGATCGTCCGCGGCAACCACGACAAGGTCGCGTGCGGGCTCGAACCGGCCGAAGACTTCAACGCCATCGCGCGGAGTGCCGCGCTGTGGACCCGCGACGTCCTGACGCAGGGCCACCGCGACTGGCTGGCCGGCCTGCCTCAGGGGCCCAGCCAGGTCGACGACCTCATCGAAATCTGTCACGGCTCGCCCTTTGACGAGGACGCCTACATCTTCGATGAGCTGGATGCGCTGCGCGCGCTCAAGTCGTCGGTGCGGCCGCTTTGCCTGTTCGGCCACACGCACTGCCCCATTGCGTTCGATCTGACGGAGGATACGCTCGAGAGCACGGCTCCCTCGCCTCCCCTCGCCGTGCAGTTCTTCCTGATCGGCCAGTCGAAGTACCTGGTGAACCCCGGTGCCGTCGGCCAGCCCCGCGACGGGGATCCGCGCGCGGCTTATGCGATCGTTGATGTCGCAAAGGGGAGAATCGAGCTATTCCGGCTGACGTATCCGGTCGAGCAGGCACAAGCCAAGGTGATTCAAGCGGGTCTTCCGGACATGCTGGCCAAGCGCTTAGCGGTGGGACGGTAATGAAAACTCAGAAGTGAAAACCAAGAAGGAAAAAGTTAAGCCTCTCGTCCTTTTAAGTTTTGAGTTTTGACTTTTCACTTTTCTGGTCGCGTCGCCGCAATTCAGCTGCGTAAGCATCCGTTGCGGCGCGCGAGCCTAGAATCCACCCAATCACCAGGCCGACGAGCAGTACCGACGGGATGAAGATGAAATGACCGGCCGTCATCGAGGGTGGTTTCGCTGACGTTCGTCGAGCACGCGCATGTCCTTCTCCACCTTGCCGAGCCGGCGCCAGATCGTCCAGAGGTAGAACATCAGCGCGAGCCAGATGAACGCGTAGGCGCCGATCAGGAAGGGCGCTGCGGGCAGCTGCTGATCCGGAGGCAGGTCGTTGGCTGGCAGAAAGCCCCCCGTCGCGGGCTGCTGCTGCCCGGCCAGGACCGGCGCCGCCGTGAGGAGCAACGACACCATCGCGATAGCCGCTCGTCGAATCATGGCTGATCCTCCAGGGCAAGGTACAGGCGATCGAGCTCGGCCCGCCGGTCTTCGAGGTGCACGCGCACCGTCAAGAGCGACGCAAACAGGAACAAGAACGCCACCGTGCAGTACAGCATGGCCCCGTACATGTCCGGCGCCGTTTCGCCCAGCCGCCGAACGACGCTCGTCTGCGGATGGATGGTGCGCCACCAATCCACGGACTTGTAGATAAAGGGTGTTGTCGCGGCGCCAAAAATCCCCATGCCGGCGGCGAGTTTGTCCGCGCCGGGCCCTCCGTACTTCCGCACCAGGAGGTAGCCCACGAAAATCAGCTCGGCCATCAGCGCCATCGTCAGCCGCGCATCCCACTGCCACCAGACGCCCCAGGCCTTCCGTCCCCAGAGGGAGCCAGTCACGAGACCGAAGGCGCCAAAGAGGACGGCCAGTTCTGCGCCCGCGACAGCGAGACGATCGCCTAACGGACTGGCGCGGAACAAATAGAACGCGCTGGCCACACCGCAGACGAGAATTGCGGCAGCCCAGGCCATCCACGACGCGAAATGAAAATAGAAGATCTTCTGGACGAGGAACATGGTCGACTCGTACCGGGTGTTCGCGATGACCACCGGCGCGTAGGCGAACATGGCGGCAGTCAGGGCCAAGAGTGGAGCAAATAGATTCCGCATACGCTCCCTATTCTGTCATCAGCGGCTCGAACGTCCACAACGCCAGGGTGACGAAGACCACGTCGAAGGAGACCAGCATCGAGATCCACAACAACGCCACTGGTTCGTCGGGCGGGCTCTCCAAGAGGGCGGAGGTGCCGAGGACGCCCGCAATGATGACCGGAACGGTAATCGGATACAACAGGATCGGCAGCATCACGTCACGCGTACGGGATCGCACGAGCATGGCAGCAAACAACGTTCCGACCGAGGCAAAGCCGAGCGTGCCGAGGCCAAGAATCGCGGCGAGCATGAGCGGGCGCGCGAAGAGCGGCGCGTGAAAGAGGAACGCGACCATCGGCACCAACAGACACTCTGCCGCGGTCAACAGCACGACGATGCCCAGCAGCTTGCCGACGTAGATGGCGGCCCGTGGCGCTGGAGCGAGGAGCAGCGCGCGCACGGTCTCGCCGTACCGCTCCCGTTCGAAGGTGCGGCCGAGCGCCAGGTTGCCGGCAAAGAGCACCGCAATCCAGAGAATCCCCGCACCCGCGCCTTCGACCGGCTGTCCTTCCTTGACGAATGCGATCGCAAAGATCAACACGCACGAGACGGCGAAAAAAAGCGTCGTGTACAGGATCTCGCCGCTCTTCACTTCGATCGTGAAGTCCTTCTTGAGCACGAGGAGGGCCGCCTTGAGGAAGCTCACGCGGTCCCCACGATCGACCGGTAGCGGCTGCGCAACCCGGCGCCGGCTGGTCCGTCAGACACCAGTCGTCCACCCTGGACGACCGCGACCCGGGTCACCAGGCCGTCGGCCAGGTCGAGATCGTGCGTCGCCAGCACGACGATGGCGCCGTCGGCAGCCAATTGCCGGAGCCGCGCGCTCAGGAGGCCCACGGCGTTGTCGTCGAGGCCCGTGAAGGGTTCATCGAACAGCACGAGCCGGGGGTTATGCAGCAGCGCACGTTCGAGGGCGAGCCGCTGGCGCATGCCCCTGGAGAACCCCACGACGTCTTCGTCCGCGCGGTCCGCGAGCCCCGCTCGCTCGAGAGCCGGCCCAACGGTCGAGTGCGGGTCCAAGCCGTAAAGATTCGAGAAGAAAGCGAGATTCTGGCGGGCGGTCAGCTCCGTGTACAGGTGCAGCTCGTGAGCCAGCAGACCGATCTGGCGCCGCAGCGGAGGGCCAAGCTGCCGGGCAGACTGCCCGCCGTATTGCACGACGCCGCTTGTGGGCGCGACGAGCGTGGCCAGGACGCCGATGAGCGTCGACTTGCCCGCGCCGTTCGGACCGAGCAGGCCCAGAATATCGCCGCGACACGCTTCGAGCGAGACGCGGGAGAGGGCTCGACGCCGACCGAAGTGCCGGGACACGTCGGCGAGGCGAACGTCGTTGAAATCGACCGCCGGCATTACACGGCGAGGCCGGCGCGGTCGGCAAGATCGGGGCCGTCGCTCTCGCCGTCGAGGGCGCCGTAGACGTGTTCAAGGGCCGCGAGCAACTCTTCGCGGCGAGCGTTGTAGCGCGGCTCGATTGCCCGGCCATTGCGGCGCTCGTGTTCGAGGCGGACCAGTTCGCCAAATAGCTTGTCGCGACGTGCCATCAAGCGCTTGCGCACGGCGCTGTCGCCCGTCTTGCCCTCGGGCCCGCGCACGATCGTCCAGGCGCCGATCAGGACGACGCCGAGGGCGAGCGCCAATGCGAAGATGCGCGGCGCCGCGCTGTGGTGCGGCAGATCCACGAGTGACAGGGTCAGCGGCTGGCCGGCGGCGAGGGCGCCACCTGTCGAGGCAATGAACGTCTCGCCCTGGGCCGCCACGTCTTCCTGGCCCGCGAGGTAGGGCGACGTCAGCTTCACGGCGCCAACCTTCTTCACGATCACGGAGAACTGCTCAACGGCCGCGGGGAACAGTTGCCGAACGTCTAGCGAACCGCTCGCGGCCGGCAGCTCACAGGCGATCTGCACGAGCGTGCTGCCAGGGGGAAACGGTCCCTTCACCTGCACGCGGGGGCCGTCCACTGTGACAAGGGACGACGATCCGGGGAGGATTGACGTGTTGATGGCGCCGCGCGGCATGTCGAAAGCGAACGGCGTGGCGGTGTTCACGGGCACGCGCGCGTTGTTGAGGACATCGAGGATGTAGTAGAGCTGGACAGTTTCCTCGCCCGGCTCCAGTAGGATGCGCGATCGGCTGCCGATTTTGACCACCCCGGTGACGGCCGGCGCACCAGGCTCTGTCGCCGGGCCCTTGGACGTGTCGGTGGCCACAAGCAGCAGCCGGATGCCGCCCTGCGACGGTGCCGGGAACTCCTGCGACTCGAGGTGCTCGCCGTCAACGTCAACTGCGGCCTTGACCGTCGCCCCGGCGGTGAGGTTCCTGAATTCGGCGCGGCCCATGTCGTCGGTCCTGACCGTCTGGACCTTGGATCCAACGTGAAGCTCGACCGGATGATTCGTGATGTTGTTCGACAGATCGCCGCGGATGAGGCGCACGGAGACCGCGCCGTTCGGCAAATCCGTCACCGGCCGGGGAATGCCGGCCATCTGTCTGGGATCGATGGGCTGGGCCACGACCATCATGGCCCCGACACCAAGGACGCCAAAGACACCAAGGACGGTGATGGCACGATGGAGCCGGCGCCGCGCTACAGTTTGCTGCCGCAACTCTTGCAGAACCTCGCGTCCGGGTCGTTCGCCGTCGCGCACCCCGCGCAGACCGGCGGGTCCGAAAGGACCCGCCCTACGTTCTGACCGGCCGCCGGTACGTGGGGGCCGGCTTCAGCCGGACCTTGGGCCAGCCGCTTGGCGAGATCGCGCTCGATCTGCTCGCGGTAGCCGGACCCCGCGTCGAGCTGCCGTATGAGGCCCGCGGCGCGCGCGCGCAGGCGGCCGGACATCTCCTGCCAGTCGGCGTCTGAGAGCTTCCCCATCGCGCGATCGAACTCGAGCTCTTTGATGGCTCGCAGGGTCAGCATCTTCTCGCGTTCGAGCGCGACGCGCGTGCGAAGGCCAATCATCAGCGTGCGATCGTCGTGGGGCGAGACGAGCGGGCGCAGGGCGCGCAGCGCCGCCAGGCCGATGAGCGCGGCTGTTCCCATCAGCACGCTGAGGAGGATGACCGATGTCAGCCCCCGCCCGCGCGCGAAGAAGGTAACCGCCGTCGCGCAGCCCAGGGCCGCGAGGACAAAGAACTGCCAGGGTTGAAGTTCGTCCGACTGCAGCCGGCTGCGACCCTCCGGTGTCGTGTCCGGCTTCAGCCGAACCTGCTCAGTCGAGGTTGCGGAGCTCATCGTCGAGGCGTTCTTCGATGGCAGCATCCACCGCCGCGGGCGTCTCGGGCAGGCTCGTCTTGCGCGACCATTTGACGGCCGCCAGTCCGATCGCCAAAGCGCCGGAGGCGCCGACGAGGTACGGGAACATCCAGGCGAGGCGGCTGAACCCGGTGTCGATCGGCGCGCCGAGCATCTCTTCGCTCTTGTACTCCGCCACGAACCACTGGATGATCTCTTCGCGCGACTTCCCCTGATCGACCAGGGCCGCCAGTTCGCCACGCATCTTGTGCGAGGTCCCGCAGGGATCCTTACGGCACTCGGCTATTGTGGCGTGGCCGCACGAACCGCATGTGCAGACGATCTCGTGCTGCATCTGTCGTTCGAACGGCGTGCGTGAGAAATACGAGGTCTGAATCGACTCGTTCACGGTGCCCGTCGAGTGCTGCTGTGCCGACAGCGTGGCGCCGGTGCCAAGGAGCAGCATCAGGGTCAGCCCGATCGCCGTTGTCGCGGATGCGTCGGCCGATGCGCTGGCAAGGGCAAAGGAGTAGGCGCGCTCCGGCATCAGCGCGATGCCGGTGCCGAGCGCCAGCACGCCAAAGCCGAGCCAGATCCAGTTGACGAGCGGATTGATCACAATCTGCAGGCTGGCACTCTGCGATTGGAGATGGGCCGGATCGAACGAGAAGACAAGGTAGAGATCCTCGGCAAACGATCGCCGAATCGCGGTCTCGGTCGTCGGAACCTCTTCGTGTTTATGGAAGAACCATTTCGACGGGTACATCTTGTCGATTTCCTGCCCGTCTCGCAGCACGGTGACGTAGGCCGTGGCCATCTGCTTCTGGCCGTCGTCGTCAATCTTCACGCCGTCGTTGCGGATCGTGTACGCCCCGACGGTGGTCTGCTCGCCAAGCTTCAGCAGAACCTGCTGATCGACCTTGTAGGCATTCCCGGCAAAGCCCAGCATGATGAGGACGGCGCCGACGTGCACGATATAGCCGCCGTAGCGCCGCTTGTTACGGCCGACGAGGCCCACGATGGCCGTCAACAGATCGGTGCCCGTGTTCTTCCGGCGCACGAGGCCCCCGCGCCAGAACTCCTGCGTAATCGTCCCCGTCACAAACCCGCACAGCGCGAAGCAGAGGCCCGACGCCCAGAAGCGAACGCCGAGGTATGAGAGCACGCTGCCGGTGATGACGGCGACCGTCGTCGGCCATATGAATTGATTGCGGGCGTTCTGGATCGTGGACCGCCGCCAGGCGAGCAAGGGGCCGACGCCCGTCAGGAATAGGAGGATGAGACCGATCGGCACCATCCACTTGTTGTAGAACGGAGCGGCCACGGTCAGGCGCTTGCCGTTGACGGCCTCGCTGAGCGTCGGAAACATCGTGGCGAACAGCACGAAGAAGGCGCAGAACAGCAGAATCCAGTTGTTCACCAGAAACGCCGCTTCCCGCGAGATCCAGGAGTCGAGTTCGTTGCGCGCGCGCAGCAGCGGCAGCCGGTAGATCACGAGGCCGAAGCTGACGGCCAGAATCACGGCCATGAATCCGGTGAACAGCCACGCCAGTGTCGTATCCTGGCCGAAGGCGTGCACGGATTGCACGATGCCCGACCGCGTCATGAACGTGCCAAAGATCGTCAGGAAGAACGTCGTGATGACGAGGACCACGTTCCAGACACGCAGCATGCTGCGCCGCTCCTGCACCATCACCGAGTGCAGGAACGCCGTGGCGGTGAACCAGGGCAGCAGCCCCGCGTTCTCAACCGGATCCCATTCCCAGTAGCCGCCCCAGCCAAGCTCCTCGTACGCCCAGATCATCCCGAGCGTCAGGCCGAGCGACAGGAACAGCCAGCTCACCATCGTCCACCGCCGGACGGCGCGCAGCCACGAGTCGTCGAGATGCCCCGTGATGAGCGCGGCGATGCAGAACGCGAAGGGAATCGTCATCCCGACAAACCCGGTGTAGAGCGACGGCGGGTGAATCACCATCCAGTAGTTCTGGAGGATGGGGTTGAGCCCCTCGCCTTCAGTGGGAATGTTCGTCAAGGATGTCGCGAAGGGGTTGTTGTGCACGATCATCAGGTACACGAAGAACATCTGTACCGCCGAGATCGTCGCCACGACGTAGGGGATGAGCTCGCGATGCCGCTCGCGGTTCACGTAGACGGCGCACGACCCGAAGATCGAGAGCAGAAATACCCAGAACATGATCGAGCCGTCGAGCCCGCCCCAGTAGGCGGTGATCTTGTAGAACAGCGGCTGCACGCTGTCGGAGTTGTGGGCGACGTACTTGATCGAGAAATCGTCGGTGAGGAAGGCGTTGATCATGACGGCTGAGGCCGCCGCCATCAGCGCCATGACGAGGTAGAAGGCGCCGATGCCGCTCTCAATCAGACTCCGGGCACGACGCCGCGCCCCCACCACGGACACAACCGCCGCGTAGCTACAGACCACAAACGTGGTGAGCAGGAGAAACGACCCGAGTGATGCCATGGGGGCCCCTTACAGTCCGGCCGATTTGCTGGCGGCTTCGTATTTCGAGGGACACTTCGCGATGACGCCGTTGGGGGCGGTCTGGAAGCCGTCGGCCGTCAGATGCCCCTTCAGCACGACTTCCGCCTCGTCGTTGAAGGTGTCCGGCACGATGCCCTTGTAGTAGGCGTCGACGATGCGTCCGGGCTCGCTCGAGCGGGCGGGGTTGTTCTGGACCTTGAACTTCCATTCGAGGGTGTCGGGGTTCTTCATCCGGGAGCCGGGCACGACGTAGCCGTGCATCTGCAGCTTCTTCCCTTCCCACTCGTGGGGATTCGCCATCACCTCGTCGACGTGCATGAAGTACTCGGTGCCTTCGCGCAGCGTCGACCACATCAGGCCGGTCAGGGCTGCCACGAGAACGGTGACGGTAGCGCCTATCTTGATATATCGATGTGTCATAAGGACTTCCGGGAAAAGGTCACCGCTGAGAATAGCCCGAATGCCCGGCGGATGCAATCTGAACGAGGAGCGCCTGGACCGCGGCAACCGGCAACCCTACGACGCTCGAATACGAGCCTTCGATTCTCGGGATGAATCGGGAGGCACGACCCTGAATCGCGTAGGCGCCCGCCTTGTCCCGGCCTTCCCCGCTGGCGACATACGCGGCCACCTCCGCCTCGGTGAGACTCGAGAATTCAACGGTCGTGCGTTCGACGGAACCCACCTCCCTCTCGAGGTCCGACTGCCTTCGACCTCGCTCAGGCCAGGGAAGCCGGACCCCACGTGTGGCGTGCGCCCGCAGGCTGACGCCGGTCAAAACGTCGTGCCGCCGGCCCGAGAGCCGGCGAAGCATTTCCGCTGCGTGATCATCGTCGCGCGGCTTGCCGAGAATGTCCCCATCGACGACGACCGCCGTGAAGCGGCAGGCGCCTTCGACGCTCGTCGCCACCTTCGACCCGCCCGAAGCGAGCGTCATCAAGCGGGAGGAGCGGACGCTCATCTGGCGCGAGGTGCGGCCGGGCGGCGACCACGTGGTGGTGAAGCTCTACCGGAAGCGAAGCGCGGGATCGGCGCTCAGGTCGCGGATCATGCGCTTTCGGACAGAGCGGGAGTATCGGCGGCTCCGGCACCTCCAGCGCTGGGGCATTCCATGCACGGAGCCCCTCGGCTGGGGAGCGGGATGGTCGCGGGAGCACGGGTTTCACGAGGTGCTCCTGATGCGGGAGGTCCCGAACGCGCTCCCGCTTCGTGACCACCTGAAGGCCGCGCTCGACGGGCAGGGCAAGCCGGGGCTCGCGAGTGTCCCCCTCGACCCGCTCTTCAGGATCGTCCGGCGCATGCACGAAAGCGGCTTTTGCAACCAAACGCTTTACGCGCGGAACGTGCTCGTGAACCGGGAC
>JBAUGX010000085.1:0-9310 GCA_049679965.1 Vicinamibacterales bacterium | reverse complement strand
CCTCGGCCGCGCGCCGTCCAGTCGGTCAGCTCGGCGATCAGGCGCTCGTTGAAGGCGTTGCGGACGTCAGGGCGGTTGAGCGTGAGGTGCTCGACCGGGCCGTCGCGTCTCGTGGCTAGAAACTGATACATGTCTTAACCACGAAGACACGAAGACACGAAGACACGACAATCCAGTTGGCTTAACTTCGTGCCTTCGTGCCTTCGTGGTTGCATTGGTTTACATGCGGAAGATGCCGAAGTTCGGATCCCGGATGGGCGCGTTGCGAGCGGCTGACAGGCCGAGGGCGAGGGCCTCGCGCGTGTGCGCCGGATCGAGCAGGCCATCGTCCCACAGGCGGGCGGTGGAATAGTACGGCGACCCTTCGTGCTCGTACTTCTCGAGGATGGGCTGGCGGATCGCCTCTTCTTCCGCCGGCGTCAGCGACTGGCCGTCGCGCTGGAGCTGCTCGCGCTTGACGGTCGCCAGCACGCCGGCCGCCTGCGGGCCGCCCATCACCGAAATGCGCGCGTTGGGCCACATCCACAGCAGCCGCGGATCGTACGCCCGTCCGCTCATGCCGTAGTTGCCGGCGCCAAACGACCCGCCGATGACGACGGTGAACCTCGGCACGACGGACGTGGCGACCGCGTGCACCATCTTGGCGCCGTCTTTGGCGATGCCGCCCCGCTCGTACTGACGCCCAACCATGAACCCGGTGATGTTCTGGAGAAACACCAGCGGGATGGCGCGGAAATTACAGAGCTCGATGAAGTGGGTCGCCTTGAGCGCCGACTCGGAGAACAACACGCCGTTACTGGCGACGATGCCGACGAGATACCCATCGAGTCGCGCGAAGCCGGTCACGAGCGTGGTGCCGTAGCGCGCCTTGAATTCGTCGAAGCGCGACCCGTCAACCAGGCGCGCGATGATTTCGCGCACGTCGTACGACTTGCGGATGTCGGCATTGACGATGCCGTAGATGTCGACCGGGTCATACTGCGGGGCCTCCGGTGTAATCCTGTCGGCCGGCGCGGGCTTGACGATGTTGAGGGTCGACACCACCGTGCGGCACAGCGCGAGCGCGTGCTCATCGTCGTCGGCCAGATAGTCGGCGACGCCGGAGAACCGGGTGTGGACGTCGGCGCCGCCCAGATCCTCGGCGGTCACTTCTTCGCCCGTGGCGGCTTTGACGAGCGGGGGACCGGCCAGGAAAATGGTGCCCGTGCCCTTGACGATGATCGTTTCGTCGGACATCGCGGGCACGTAGGCGCCGCCCGCGGTGCACGAGCCCATCACGACCGCGATCTGCGGGATGCGCTCGGCCGACATGCGCGCCTGATTGAAGAAGATGCGGCCGAAGTGCTCGCGATCGGGGAAGACGTCGGCCTGCAGCGGAAGAAACGCGCCGCCCGAATCAACGAGGTACAGGCACGGGAGGCGATTCTCGAGTGCGATCTGCTGGGCGCGCAGATGCTTTTTGACCGTCATCGGGTAGTACGTGCCGCCCTTGACCGTGGCGTCGTTGGCCACGATCACGACGTCCTGCTCGGCCACGCGGGCGATGCCGGTGATGATGCCGGCGGCCGGCGGGCTCTCGTCGTACATCCCGAAGGCGGCCAGGGGTGACAGCTCGAGAAATGGCGATCCCGGGTCGCGCAGCCGATCGATCCTCTCGCGGACCGGCATCTTGCCTTGCTCGCGATGGCGTTGAACGTACTTGGGACCGCCGCCTTCGCGCGCGCGGCTGACGTGCTGGTTGAGCTCGGCGACGAGCTCCCGCATGCGGTCGCGATTGGCGGCGAAAGTCGCGTCCGATGGATTGATCTTGGTCTCGAGGACTACCATCCGCAGCAGTCGATCATGCGTGGGATTATCGCATATGGCCAATCGTGAGCGACCAGGGGCGGGCGGCCGGGCGGCCGACATCGCGCGGCTGACCGGCGTGTCCGCGTGGCGCGGGCTGATCGGCTTCTATGAGAGCGACGACCTGACGCACGCGGCCGCGATCGCGTACTACGCGCTGCTGTCGCTCTTTCCGTTCTTCCTGCTGCTGTTCTCGTTCTTCGGCTGGGCGGCCGCCGACGCGGACAACCGCCAGGCCGTGCTGTCATTCGTGATGCAGTACTTTCCCGCCCAGTTCGACTTCATCACCACGCAACTCGATACCCTGGGTGGCAGAGTCGTGACGATTGGCGTCGCCGGCACCGCCGCCCTCGTGTGGGGCGCGCTCGGCGTGTTTGGCGCCATCAGCACGGCGGTCAATCATGCGTGGGGCGTGCAGGCGCAGCGCGGCTTCTGGGGGCACAAGCTGTTCTCGTTTCTGATGCTGCTCGTGGCCGGCCTTCTTGTGCTGGCGGCGCTGCTGCTCGTGAGCGCGTCGCACGTTGTCGGCACGACCTGGTTCGCCGAGGTCCTGATGCGCTTTCCGGGCCTTGCCGTCCTTCGCAGCTTTGCGCTCCGGAACCTCACGACTGCCCTCTTCATCCTGGGCGTCGGCTTCATCTATTACTTCGTGCCGAACACGAAGGTGCGCTTCCGCGATGTGTGGATTGGCGCCTTCGTGACGGGACTGCTGTGGAAAGGCGCGTTCGAGCTGTTCTCCTGGTACATCAGCGACATGACGCGCCTCAGGCAGGTCAACGGATCGATTGCCGCGGTCGTCGTGTTTCTCGTGTGGGTATACGTGCAGGCCGCGATCCTGCTCTATGGGGTGGAGTTCACGGCCGCCTACGCGCGGCTGAGAGGCGGGGCTACACCGGCACGCGAGAAAGCGCCCGGATAATCGCGTCGCAGAAGACCGGCACGTCATCCGGCTTGCGGGAGGTGATGAGGTTGCCGTCCTCGACGACGGGCTTGTCGACGTAGAGGCCGCCGGCATTCTTGACGTCGATGGCGATTGAGGGCCAGCAGGTGAGCGTGCGCCCGCGCAGGGCGTTGGCCGAGATGAGCAGCTGCGGGCCGTGGCAGATCGAGGCGACCGGCTTGCCCGCGTCCATGGCGTCCCGCGCGAAGTCCACCATCGCATGCCGCATCCGCATTCTGTCTGGCGCGTGGCCACCGGGGATGACGAGCGCGTCGAAATCCTTCATGCGTGCGGCGCCGGCAGAAAGGCTCGCCGTGACGACGGCCTGGCCGCGCTTGCCGCGATAGTCGCGGCCCTGGACCGGGCCCACGAGCACCACCGTCGCGCCGGCCGCGCCAAGCGCCTCGAGTGGGCCGGTCACCTCTCGATCTTCGAATTCGTCCTCGATGAGTATCGCCACGCGCTTCCCGGCGAGCAGGGCTGAGTCGGTCACGGTCGAAGATTCTACTGCATCCCAATCAACAATCGGCAATCCGCATTCATCAATGCGGAATGCGATAATCACGTCCGTGAATCGCCTGTCGAACGAACGCAGTCCCTATCTGCTCCAGCACGCCAACAATCCCGTCGAGTGGTTTCCCTGGGGAGACGAGGCGTTCGAGCACGCACGTGCCTCCGACAAGCCGATCTTTCTGTCCGTCGGGTACTCGACCTGCCATTGGTGCCACGTGATGGAGCGCGAGTCGTTCGAGAACGACGAGGTCGCGGGCGTGCTCAACGATCACTTCGTGGCCATCAAGGTCGATCGGGAGGAGCGGCCAGACGTCGATCGCGTGTACATGGCGTTCGTGCAGGCGACGACCGGCTCTGGCGGCTGGCCGATGAGCGTCTGGCTGACGCCGGAGCTCAAGCCTTTCTATGGCGGCACCTACTTTCCCCCTTCGTCGCGATGGGGCCGGCCGGGATTTGTTGAAATCCTGACCGAGATTGCGCGCGTCTGGCAGGCCGAACGAGGCAAGGTGGAGGCGTCGGCCGAGGCCATGACGGCACGCCTGCGTGGGATCGAGAGCGCTGCGGTGGCCGCGAGCGTGCCGGGCGCCGACGCGCTCGATCGCACGGTTCGTCAGTTTCAGCAATCCTTCGACGCGCGCAATGGCGGATTCGGGGACGCGCCGAAGTTTCCGCGCCCGTCCGAGTTGCTGCTGCTGCTGCGGGAGCACGCGCGCGTGGGACACTCGAGTGGCAACGATACGGCCCTGGAGATGGTCCTGCGGACGCTCGGGGCCATGGCGACCGGCGGCATGCGCGACCACATTGGCGGCGGCTTTCATCGCTACTCGGTCGACGCCGCGTGGCGGGTGCCGCACTTCGAGAAGATGCTCTACGACCAGGCGCAGCTCGTCATCGCCTATATCGAGGCGGCGCAGGCGTCCGGCGACCTCTTCTATCTGGATGTCGCCGAGGACACGCTGCGCTATGTGATGCGGGAGATGACCGATGCGGATGGCGGCTTCTATTCGGCTGAAGACGCCGACAGCATTCCACCGGAAGAGGTCGGCAAGGCTGGCGCGCACAAAGCCGAGGGAGCGTTCTACCTGTGGCGCGCCGACGAGATCGATGCGCTGGCTGCAGACGACGCGGCGGTGGTGAAGCTGCGGTTCGGGATCGAGCCGGGCGGCAATGCGCCCGCCGATCCACAGCAGGAGTTCACCGGCAAGAACCTGCTGTATGTCGCGCGATCGATCGACGACATCGCCGGACAGACGGGGAAGTCTTGGATGAGCACTCTCGAGGCGCTGGGGCGCGCGCGGGTGGCGATGTTCGAGCATCGGCTGGGGCGGCCGCGGCCCCAGCGCGACGACAAGATCCTGACCGCGTGGAACGGGTTGATGATCGCGGCCTTCGCCCGCATGGCCCGCGTCCGGCGCGGCCTCGGCGATGCGGGACACGAGGCCGCGGCACCGTACCTGTCGGCCGCGCGACGGGCCGCCAGCTTCATGCGCGACCGGATGTGGAACGGCGATACGCGCAGTTTGCTGCGGCGGTATCGCGGCGGACATGCGGAGATCGAGGCGTACGCCGAGGACTACGCGGGCCTCGTGTTCGGCCTGCTCGAGCTCTTCCAGGCCGACGCCGACCCGGCGTGGCTCGACTGGGCCATCGCGCTGCAGCGGCAGCAGGACGAGCTGTTCTGGGACGAGGCCGGCGGCGCGTGGTTCAGCACCACGGGGCGCGACCCGAGTATCTTGTTGCGCATGAAAGAGGACTACGATGGCGCCGAGCCGTCGGCCAGCTCGCTGTCGACAATGAATCTGATCGTGCTGGCGCATCTCTCGGCCGATCGCGTGTGGAGCGAGCGGATCGAGCGGACGTTCCGGTCATTCGGAGAGCGACTGGAACGCCTGGGCCGTGGCGTGCCGATGATGTCGGCCGCGCTGTCCGCCCACGTCGCCGGCATCCAGCAGATCATCGTCAGCATCGGCAGTGCCGCCGGCAGCGGGAGCGAGGCGCTCGAGCGCGCCGTGGCCGGCCGCTACCACCCGTTTGCGATTGCGCTGTCGGTGACGAGCGACGGGCGGCGGCGGCTTGCCGGCCGCCTGCCGTTCATCGCCGCGATGGAGCCCGTTGACGGCGAAACGGCGGTGTACGTGTGCCGGGATTTCACCTGTCGCCAGCCGGCGACCACCGTGCAGGCGCTGGAAGGGGCGCTCGCGTCATGAAGATTTCCGTCGACGTCTGGCTGAGAGGCACCGACGTGGCTGCCACGTCCACGATAGACAAGGTCGAGCGCGAGCCGCAGGCCTGGACCGACGCCGACGTGCGGCTGGTGCTCGAAGGCATGCTTCGCGCCATGGATCGGCGAAAGCGCCCAGACGGCAAGGAACGGCCTGTCATGCTGAGGGGCCTCAGCTGGATCGTCAATCCCTACGAAGAGGGCGGCGTCGTGATTGCGATCGAGATCACGTTGGGTGCGGCGGTCGCCGGCCCGTTCGACATCGACAAGGCCGCGCTCGAGGCGATGATCACCCGCGTCCTGGCGGCGCCTCAGCCTTCGTGGAGCGTGCATTAGAGCAGGTAGAATAGCGGCGGACTTCCCATGAAGAACATCCTGATCGTAGACGACGACCGCGCGGTGCTCGAGGTGCTCGGCCGAGGCCTGACCGGCTATCGGGTGTGGCTCGCGTTCGATTCCGGCGAGGCCCTGCGGATCGCCGGCGGCGTGACGACGCTCGACCTGCTGATTACCGACTTCATGATGCCCGAGATGATGGGGGACGAGCTGTCGGGCCGCCTCAAGGAAGTTCGGCCGAACCTGAAGGTGCTGTTTCTCACCGGGCACAGCGATCTGCTCGACCGGGAGAATCCGCCCTGGTGGGCGAACGAGCCGCACCTGGCCAAGCCCATCGAATTGAGCAAGCTGCAGGCGGTCGTGGCCGAGCTGATTGGGCCGCCCGAGGAAACCTGAGGCCCTATGGGGCTTGTAGGTCTCTTTTATCCCTGGGGATTCGTTCTTCAGGCTGCGGCACTTTTCCACTTCGTCCGCCGCCGGCCCGACACCTACTGGCTCTGGATCATTCTCATCGGCGGCGGACTCGGGGCGCTGGTCTATATGGCGGCCGAGGTCGTGCCGGACGTCGAGTTCCTGCGAGGCTCGCTCAACGTCTTTCCCCGGCGTCGAAGGATCCGCCTCCTCGAAACGATCGTCCTGGACAATCCCTCGGTCGGCAACCGCGAGGAGCTCGCTGATCTCTACCTCGAGGACGGACAGTTCGGGCGCGCCCGCGGGCTCTACGATCAGGTTCTCGCCAGGCAATCCGACGCCCTCGATCCGTACTACCGTCGTGGTCTTGCGGCGCTGGCGATGAACGACGTGCCGGCTGCGCTCGCAGATCTGGAACGGGTCGTGTCAAAGGAGCCGAAGTACGACTTCTATCGCGCGATGGGGCTGCTCGGAGAGGTCTACGGCCGGGCCGATCAGCCGGAGAAGGCCGAGGCGGCGTTCAAGAGCGCCACTGATATTTCCACCTTGTCGGAGACGTACTACAACTACGCGTCGTTCCTCGCCTCTCGCCGCCGCCCTGTTGAGGCCCGAGAGTGGGCCGAGCGCCTTCTGGCCAAGAAACCGACGATGCCGCGGTACCTGCGCAGGCGGGAGCGGCCGTGGTTTCGCAAGGCGACGGCACTGGTCAAGCGGCTACCTGCCCGATAAGACGCCTCCCGCCCCCGGTGCCCTCGGAATACTGTGCATCTTTCTGGATCGGCAGGTCTGGCGGCGCTTCGCGCCGCAGATATTCGTGGTTGACGTCGGACGCGGGTGTATAGTGTGCGGATTAATACGAGCGTTGCTCGACGCAGCGCCCACCCTGATTTATTTCGGTCGGAGCGGCAGCCTTTTTCCTAACACGAGGAGGCAGAGTATGCGCCGATGTCTGACGGTAATGGGTGCCCTCGCGAGTTTCGTGCTCCTCTCCACAACTGTACTTGCTCAGGGCGGTGCCACCATCGCGGGAGCGGTGAAGGACACGTCTGGAGCAGTGCTGCCGGGCGTGACCGTGCAGGTCTCCAGTCCAGCGTTGATCGAACGGGTCCGAGAAACCGTGACGGATGGGACCGGCCAGTACCGGGTTGTCGACCTCCGGCCCGGCACCTATTCGGTGACGGCGACGTTGACCGGGTTCAACACCTTCAAGCGCGACAACATCGAGCTGTCCGGGACGGGCGTGCTCACCATCAACGTCGACATGAAGGTCGGGTCGATTGAAGAGACGGTGACGGTGAGCGGCGAGACGCCGGTCGTCGACCTGCAGAGCACGAGCCGGGAGCGGGTGATGTCGGCCGAAGTGCTCAGTGCGTTGCCGACCGGACGCTGGTACGCGCACATCGGCGTCCTGGTTCCCGGTGTCACCTCGGGCGGCCGCGATGTCGGCGGCACGCTCGATTCCATGGGAGGCAGCCTCGCCGCGCACGGCGGCAGCGCCGGCGACCAGCGGATCACGCAGAACGGGCTCAACGTGATGACGTTGCAGACCGGCACGGGCGGCGTCGGCGGGATGCTGCCGAACACGAGCGCGGCGCAGGAAGTGGCGATTGACACCACCTCGGCGTCGGCCGAGCGGCAGACCGGCGGCGTCAACATCAATTTCATTCCGCGCGATGGCGGCAACACGGTCCGCGGCTCGGTGTTTGCCACCAATGCGACCGAGGGCCAGCAGGCGAGCAACTTCACCCAGGATCTGAAGGATCAGGGATTGACCATCGCCAACAAGTTCAAGGCGAACTGGGACGTCAACCCCGGCATCGGCGGACCGATTCTCAAGGACAAGCTGTGGTACTACTACACGTACCGCAACAACGGGATCTACAACTACGCGGCTGGGATGTTCTTCAACTTCAACGAGTTCACCAGCCCGAACACCGTCTGGACGTATTCGCCCAACCCGGCGCGGCCGGCGCTGGCCGCGCATGGCAACTGGTGGGACAGCCAGATGCGCATGACGTGGCAGATGAATCCCAAGAACAAGTTCGCGGGCACGTGGGATGAGCAGTTTCACTGCCGCTGCCCGAACAGCGTGGACGGGGTGACGTCACCGGAAGCGGCCTTCGACCGCCGCTTCCCGACCCAGCAGTTGCTGCACGCGGAGTGGTGGTCGCCGCTCACGAGCAAGATGCTGCTCGAGTTCGTCGCGCTCCACCGGACCGAGCGGTGGGGGAACATGGACCTGCGGCCGACCGACCAGGGCGGCTCCCTCATCCTGTCGCCGGCCCAGTACGCGCTCTATCCGTCGATGATTGGCGTCACCCAGACCAACGGCACCATCCCGGGCCTGCGGTTCCATGGGCCCAATGGGCAGTTCAACAACAACTGGGTGCCGAACTACACCTACAGGTTTGCGGTGTCGTACATCACCGGATCGCATTCGCTGAAGATCGGTCTTCAGGACGCGTTTGGCTATGTGACGAGCACCGTCTACCTCAACACGCTCGACACGCAGAACCGGCCCGTGCGGTATCGGTTCGCCAACGGCAATACGCCAGCGGGTAGCACCATGGCCGGCACACCGGACCAGGTGACGGCGTGGCACACGCCGTATACGTTCAAGAACGATCAGAATCACGACCTCGGGATGTTCATCCAGGACCGGTGGACCACGAACCGGCTGACGCTGAACGGCGGCGTGCGCTTCGACTGGTACACGAGCGAGGTGCCGCCGCAGACGCTCCAGGGATCGACGCTTGGGCGGCCCGTGACGGAGTTTGCGGGGATTCTCAATACCGTGGATTGGAAGGACGTGACGCCGCGGATTGGCGCCTCCTACGACCTGTTGGGGAATGGGAAAACGGCAGTCAAGGCGAGCCTCAACAAGTACCTCGGCGGCCAGGCGCTCGGTGGTCTGCCCGGGGCGGCCAACCCGATCGGACGGCTGCAGCACAGCGCCAGCCGGAACTGGACCGACTTGAACGGCGACAAGATCGTCAACTGCAACTTGAGCTTCCCCGGCGCCCAGAGTCCGAGAACGACAGGAT
>JBAUGX010000084.1:0-4225 GCA_049679965.1 Vicinamibacterales bacterium | reverse complement strand
CGTACGTGGCGTCCGGCTTTAGCCGGACGCTCAGCCGGACGATCAAAACGAATTCCCCAGAAATGGCAGCATGCGGCCCCAGTACACCACGCCCAGCCACAGAAACAGCGAGACGGCCGCCACGATTTTGGCGGCCCGCGGCGCATCCTCGCCTGTCCCGATGGCGTGGACCGTGCCGCTGGCGCCGGTCGCATAGAAGGCGGCGAGGTTGACTCCCGCCAGGCCGATGAACAGCATTTTCATCCAGAAGGGGTTGTTGTCGATGTATTGATCCGGCTTGCCGGCAAAGAACATCACGCCAGTGACGAGGTTGACGACAAACCCCAGGACGCCCCAGGGCAGCAGGCGCTGGAGCGGTCCCACTTCGAGCCCCTTCGCCATCCCGAGCAGGCGGAGATCGTAGACGCCGACGCAGCCGAGCAGGAGCGCCAGGCCGACGAAGTGCGCAATCTCGCAGGCGGGCCAGATCCAGGGCACGCCGCCGCCGACCGCCCACCCGAGCGCCGTCCCGTGAATCCACTCGCCAAACGACACCAGCATGCGAGGCCTCCGTCAGCCGCCGATGCGGTTAATGAACTCCGGGGCGCCGGAATCCTGCCCGAGGTACGCCATCAGCCGTCCGGCCGCGATGGCGCCGGCCCAGAAGAGCAGGGACGTGGCCGCCAGCATCCTGCCTAAAGGCGACACCGGCCCTTTGTCCAGTCCGGGATCGCGGAACACGTACCGCTTGATGAGAAACACGTTGGCCACGGCCAGTGCCACGCACCCCATCTTGACGGCGAATGCCGGGTTCGCGATCTTCGTGGACCAGTCGGCCACGAGCAGGATGGAGCCGGACACCGCGTTGATGCTCAAGCCCAGCCACATGATGGGAAGGAACCGCTCCATCGGCGCCAGCGACACGCCTCTGGCCACTCCGAGGATGCGGAGGTCGATGGCCGCGTTGGCCCCCACGAGCAGCCCCAGCCCGATCGTGTGCATGAACAGGATGCCCGGGTACGCCCAGAGCGAGCCCGACTCCCGGACCCAGGCGCTGAACGCGGTGTGCTCGAGCGAGGTGAGCCATTCCATGCGTCGGGGGAGGGTACCACAGCTCAATGCGTGGGGTCCGCCTTCAGGCGGACCAATCCGGCTAAAGCCGGCTCCCACGTCCCGCCCGGCTAAAGCCGGATCCCACTGTCGCGCGAAATGTAGACGTGTCGCAGATGTAGACGTTGACGCATGGACCCGAGAAGCCTAAACTTCCCGGCATGTCTCGAATGAGGATGATTGGCGGCGTGCTCGTGCTCGGCATGGCGCTCGCCGCGCGGCCCGCGGCAGCCCAGTTCGACCTGACCGGACAGTGGCAGCGGCGCAGCGCCGAGGACGCGCGCGCGCTCGGCGGTGAGGGCACCCACATCGGCGACTACACCGGCATCCCGTTGAACGCGGCGGGCCGCCTCAGGAGCGAAACCTGGGATGCTTCGGTCTGGTCGGAGCGGGAACGGCAGGCCGAGCCTCACGGCTCTCAGTACTATATGGTCGGCGTCGGCCGCATCCTCCAGGTGCTCGATCCCGCGACCAAGCAACTCGTCGCGTACTCGATGTGCTGCCAGTTCGCCGGCGAGGAGCGAATCGTCTGGTTGGACGGCCGCCCGCATCCTCCCGCGTGGGGCGAACGCACGTGGCAGGGCTTCTCGACCGGCAGATGGAACGGGAATGTGCTGACGGTGACGACCACGCACATGAAGACGACGATGATCAATCGCAACGGGACGGTGGTCAGCCTGAAGGGCGTGATGACCGAGCATTTCATCCGCCACGGCGATCACCTGTCCGTGATTCAGATCGTCGACGACCCGGCGTACTACGAAGAGCCGCTCATCCGGACGCTCGACTTCGTCCGCAACCCGAACCCGCCGGGCCCGCAGAACCGCAACTTCCTGGAAATCATCGACGAGCTGCCCGATCGCCCGCGAAGCCTGGTGCCGAGCTATGCGCTCGGGACCAAGCATACCGACTGGGCCACGTCAGTCGGGTTGCCGTGGGAAGCGTCGCGCGGAGGGAAAGAGACGCTGTACCCTGAGTACGTCGTGACGTTGAAAAAGCTCGTCGCAGATTATCAGGCCGCGCAGGCCGCGGCGGCTGCCAGGCCTGCTGCGCCGGGGCGAGGCCGTGGCGCCGCACCCGCGCCGGCACCAGCACCCGGTCGTGGAAGGTAGCCGTATGAAGACGAAGTGCACCATCGTCGCGGCCCTCGTGGTTTCCGCGCTGGCCCTCTCGGCACCCATCGGCGCGCAGAATCAAGCCGCCGTCTTCGACGTCCTGCCGGTGCAGGGCTTTAACAACACGATGGTCTACATGATCGTCGGGGCCGGCGGCACCGTCACCGCCCAGATTGGCGAGGATGGCGTGTTGCTCGTCGACACGGGCACGGCGGAGAACAGCGACAAGCTGATGGCGACGATTCGACGGCTGACCAGCAAGCCGATTCGCTACATCATCAATACGCACGCGCATCTGGATCACGCCGGCGGCAACGACAACATCCTCAAGGCCATCGGCGGGCAGCGAACCTCACAGGGGGGCGGGGGCGGCGGCGTCGAGAATCCCGAGGGGCCGCTGATGGTCACACATCAGAACACGGCCAACCTGATGACGGACATGGGCGGCGACAAGCCCGTGTATTCCGACGGGGCGATTCCCAAGTCCACGTTCATCACCAGGGACAAGCAGATCTACTTCAACGGCGAGCCGATCGAGCTCTGGTGGCACGGCAACGGCCACACCGACGGCGACATCTTCGTCTTCTTCCGGCGCTCGGACGTCATCAGCGCCGGCGACTTCCTCCAGACGGATATCTATCCCGCCTTCGATCCCGAAGTCGGCGGCGGCCTGCAGGGCATACTGGATGGGCTCAACCACCTCATCGCGCTCGCGGTGCCGCGGTTCAATAACATCGACGGCACGCGGATCATCCCGGGCCACGGGTATCTGTCGAACCAGTCGGACCTCGCCGAAGTGCGCGACATGGCGACCATCATCCGCGACCGCATTCAGTTCATGATCGGCCGGAACATGACGCTGGCGCAGGTGAAAGCGGCGCGCCCGACGTTCGACTTCGATCCGGTCTTCGGGTCGACGACCGGGGCATGGACGACCGACAAGTTCATCGACGCGGTGTACGCGGAGCTGAAGAAGCCGCGAACCGGACCGCCTCCGGTTTCAGGCCTCAACTTCAACGCCCGATAGGCGCAGTCGTAGTGGAGGAGAAGATGTCACGTCAGATCATCGCGTTGTTGGTTGCGCTCGTGGCCGTCTCGGGAGTTCGCCTGGCGGCCCATCATTCACACGCCTCGACGTACTTCGAGGACCAGCGGATGGACATCGAAGGCGACGTCGTCCAGGTCTCGATTCGCAATCCGCACTCCTGGGTGCACGTCAGCGTGAAACAGCCCGACGGCAAGGCGATCATTTATGCGGTCGAGTGGGCCGCGGGGGCGCAGCTCAACCGGACCGGCATCACCGGCCGGACGCTCAAGGCCGGCGACAAGGTCAAGATCACCGGCGCGCCGGGAAGAAATCCTGCCGACCATCGGCTCGAGATGCTCATCATCGTCCGGCCGTCGGATGGCTGGAAGTGGGGCACGCTGCCCGGCGAAGTGGTCGGCTAGTGACGACCGTGGGATCCGCCTTCGCGGGGTTCGCCCTCGTGGGGTCCGCCTTCAGGCGGACCGTGGTCGCGCTGACCGTTGCGACAGTTGCGCTGCTGCGAGTCGGCGCGCTCGCACAGCAGCCGGCGCCGCCTACGGCCCGAGCGACGGCGCCGTTTGACATCACCGGCTACTGGGTGTCGGTCGTCACCGAAGACTGGCGCTGGCGGATGGTCACGCCGTCAAAGGGCGACGTCTCGAGCGTGCCCGTCAACGCCCAGGGCCAGCAGGCCGCCAACGCCTGGGACTACGCCAGAGACATCGCCGCCGGCAATCAGTGCAAGGCGTACGGAGCGGGCGGCCTGATGCGCCTGCCGACGCGGCTGCACATTACCTGGCAGGACGACAACACACTGAAGCTCGAGACCGACGCCGGGCAGCAGACGCAGCTCTTCCGCTTCGACCGATCGCCGTCGCCCGCCCCCGCCGCACGTGCGCCGCAGGGCAACGCCGTGGCGCAGTGGATTGACGTCGTAGCGGCCGGCCGCGGTGGCCGCGGCGGTCGTGGCGCCGCAGGTGCCGCAGGCGCGGCC
>JBAUGX010000083.1:0-9250 GCA_049679965.1 Vicinamibacterales bacterium | reverse complement strand
GCGCCCGGCGGCGCCCCGGGTGGCGGCGGTGCCGGTGGACGCGGTGGCGCGCCCGCGGTCGCCGCAGCCGAGAAGCTGGCTGACGGCGTGTGGAAGATCACCGGCGGATACACCGCCCTGGTCGTCGAGTTCAGCGATCATCTCGTAATCGTCGAATCCGGCCAGAGCGACGCGCGCGCGACCGCGATCCTCACGGAAGCGAGGAAGGTGTCGACCAAGCCGATCCGGTACGTGGTCAACACCCACCATCACATCGATCATTCGAGCGGCATTCCGGCCATGGTGGCGGAAGGTCTCACGATCATCACGCACGAGAACAACAAGGCCTACTGGGAGCGGGCGTTGAGCACGCCTCGCACGCTTGGCGACGACCTGCTCACCAAGAAGGGCGGGACGGCGAAAGCGAAGATCGAGACGGTGACCGGCGACAAGCGGGTGCTGCAGGATGCCACGCGCACCCTGGAACTCCATGTCATCAAGGGCCTTGCGCACGCCGATGGGATGCTCGTCGCGTATCTGCCGAAGGAGAAGATCCTGCTGCAGGCCGATCTCTACAACGCACCGAACCCCAATGCGCCCGCGCCCGCAGCGGGAGCCACACCGGCGCCGCCCAACCCGAGCACCGTCGTATTTGTGGCGAACACCGAGCGGCTGGGGCTCGACTATCAGAGTGTGGTGGGCGTGCACGCGCCCAACCCCGATCGCCCGATCAGCAAGCAGGACGTGCTGGCCGTCATCGGACGGTAGCGGCCCATCGTCGCTGCTTTCGACGACTGTAGAATACGCAGGCCGAAGGGAGCGCCGACATCAACATCACGCACACGACACGGAGCCTGTTCGTCGCGGGGTGCGTGCTGTCTCTGAGCGGCGTGGCGGGGGATCGTACCGCCCACGCCGCTCAATCTGTCTCAGGCGTCCGCGTCGAGCAGGTGGACGGAAAGCCCCAATACACCAATCGTCTGCTCACCGAGAAGAGCCCCTACCTCCAGCTCCACGCGCACAATCCGGTCGACTGGTTCCCTTGGGGCGACGCGGCCATCGAGAAGGCGCGGCGCGAAGGCAAGCTCATCTTTCTCTCGATCGGCTACGCCGCGTGCCACTGGTGCCACGTCATGGAGGCCGAGTCGTTTTCCGACCCGGCCATTGCCGCGCTCATGAACCGCTCCTTCGTTTCGATCAAAGTCGATCGCGAAGAACGGCCAGATGTGGACCGGATCTATCAGAGCTACACGGCGTCGGCCGCGGGCGGCGGCGGGTGGCCGCTCTCCGTGTTCCTGACGCCAGACCTCAAGCCGTTTCTCGGCGGCGGGTACTATCCGCCGGGCGATCGGGACGGCGCCGTCGGTTTCCAGACAGTGCTGCAGCGGGTGAACGACGACTGGGTCAATAAACGAGAGAAGATTCTCGAGGCTGCGAGCAATGGGAAGGCGATCCTCGAGCCGAGGCCTCGGAACGCGGCGGCCTCTGGTCCGAGCGCGGTACTCACCACACGAGTGCTGGATAAAACGTACAGGGACCTTGCGGCGAGCTACGACTCGGCCGACGGCGGGTTCGGCACGGCGCCGAAGTTCCCGCGTCCCGTCGTGCTGAACTTCTTGCTGCGCGAACATGCGCGGACCGGATCACCGGAGGCGCGCGAGATGGTCCTGCAGACGCTCGACGCCATGGCTCGCGGAGGCATTCACGATCAGTTGGGCGGCGGGTTCCATCGCTACGCGGCCGATCGGGCTTGGCGCGTGCCGCATTTCGAGAAGATGCTGTACGACCAGGCGCAACTCGCCGTCGCCTACACCGAAGCCTATCAGACGACGAGGGACGCCGCCTTTCGCGATGTCGCCCGCGATGTCCTCGACTACGTTCTGCGCGACCTGCGCGGCCCGGAGGGCGCGTTCTACGCGGCGGAGGACGCCGACAGCGCGATTGACGCCGGCGGATCTCGAACGGGCGAGGGTGCCTTCTACGTCTGGACCGCCGAGGAGGTGCGGAGCATTCTCGGTGACGCGCTCGCTGCCGTGTTCGTGTTCCACTACGGCGTGCAACCCTCAGGCAACGTGCCGCCGCAGCAGGATATCGAAGGAACGCTCGTGGGCAAGAACGTCCTTGCGGTGATGCACACACTCGCCGAAACCGCCGCGCGGTTCGGCCGTTCGGAAGGCGAGATGCGCGCGCTCCTCGACGCCGCGCGCCGGAGGCTGCTCGACGCCCGCGCAGAGCGGCCGCGTCCGCCGCGAGGCGACACCGTGCTCGTCGCGTGGAACGGCCTGATGATGTCTGCGTTCGCTCGCGCCGCTCAGGCGTTGGACGATCCCCGGTACCTCGACGCCGCGAGAGCCGCGGCCGGATTCATCGAAACCGCGATGTACGACGCCAAGGCCAATGTCTTGAAGCGTCGTTACCGTCAGGGCGAGGCCGACGTTGACGCGGTCCTCGAGGACTACGCGTTTCTCATCCAGGGCCTGCTCGATCTCCACGAAGCGTCGTTCGAGACGAAGTGGCTCGCCTGGTCGATGCGCCTCCAGGCGCGGCAGGATGCGCTCTTCTGGGACACGAAGGACGGAGGCTACTTCTCGACCCGCGCGGCGGCGTCGCACGTGCTGGTGCGGATGAAAGACGAGGCCGACGGCGCGGAGCCGGCCGCCAACTCCATCGCCGCGATGAACCTGCTGCGCCTGTGGCAAGTGACCGATCGCCGCGAGTTCAGGAGCAAGGCCGACGCCATCTTCACGGCCCTCGGGGCGTGGCTGGGCAGGTCCACGCTGCCACAGCTCGCCTCCGCGCTCAACTTCAGATTGTCGAAGCCCAAGCAGATTGTCATTGCGGGAGAGGCGGGGGCCGCCGATACGCGCGCACTGTTGCGGCTCGTGCACGAGCGTTTCATTCCGAACAAGATTCTGTTGCTGGCCGATGACGGACCCGCCGAGAAGCAGATCGTCGGCTGGCTGCCGTTTGTCGCCAGCATGAGCCGCCGCGACGGCCGGGCGACCATCTACGTATGCGAGAACTACGTCTGCCGCCTGCCGACGAGCGATCCCGCCACCGCCGCACGCCTGCTGGAGGGGAATTGACGCGCACGGCCGGTGCGGCTGTTATGCGGGTGCCCTTCGCGTGCTTTCTCCGCGCGACAGGCCCAACAGAGGAGACGGCATGAAGCCTGGTCTGGCATTGCGGGTGCTGTCGGTCGGCGTCGCGGTGTTTCTCTTTGCGATGGCCCTGAACAAGGTGGCGTGGATCGGCGACCCCGACCAACTGGCGCAGCGATTTCAGCGCTGGCTTCCCAACGCCGCCCCGTACGCGCGCTGGTATCTGCAGAGCATCGCCATCCCGGGAGCTCCCGTATTTGCGCGTCTGGTGCCGATCGGGGAGTTCGCGGTGGCGGTAGCGCTCCTGCTGGGTGTCAGGACGAATGTGGCGGCGATGGTCTCGCTCTTCATGGTGCTGAACTTCCACCTCGCCACGAGCGCATTTTCGTCGTGGGAGTTTCTCCGCGACGCGTCCGGCCCGCCCGTGATCGGCGCGCTGCTGGCGCTGGCGATCGCCGGGCGGCGGCTTCCATTCAGTCTGCCCGTCGGCCGTTAACGCGCCCGCTCCACGACGACGACGCCCCACGGTCCTCGTTCCACCGGAATCTTCTTCGTCACCGTGCGGGTGGCAACGTCGATCACCGAGACGTCGTTTGACGGGCCGTTCGCCGTAAAGATGGTCCGGCCGTCTGGAGAGAGCGCGATGCCCCACGGTCTCGGCCCGACCTCGACCGCCGCGAGCACTTCATTCACCTTCGGGTCGAGGAACATCACCATCTTGCTGCGGCCTGTCGAGACGTACAGCGTGGCGCCATCAGCCGACATGACGGTGCCCATCGGACGCACCCCTTCGCCGAGCGGGATCGTCCGGATCGGCGCAAGACGGCGCGCGTCGATCACGGTGATCGTTGCGCCATTTTCGGAAGGGACGTACGCGCGCGACCCGTCCGGAGAGAAGGCGACCGAGCGGGGACGCGGCCCGACTTTCACGGCCTTGAGCACCTTGTGCGCCGCGACGTCGATGACGTAGACGGTGCCCTCCTCTTCGGAGGTGACCCACACGCGCCCGCTCGGATCGACCGACACCCCTTCCGGCTCTCCGGCGACCTTGAAGGTCTCGAGGACGCGTCCCTCCGCGATGTCGATGACGCTCATCAGCGCGGCGTCTTCGTTGGCCACGTAGAGGTGCGTGCCCGCGGCGTTGATCGCCACTTGCTCGGGATCCGTGCCCGACGTCAGAACCTTCAGAAGCTTGCGCGCAGTCAGGTCCACGACGCCAATCCCGTCGGCGCTGCGATCGGGCGGCGGCAGCTTGCTCTCGTCGACGCCGGGTCCGGCGACCGGAGAGCCGCTGAGCGCGACGTACAGATAGCGTCGATCCGGGCTCGCGACCAGGCCCCGCGGCCGCTTCCCGAGGGGAATCGTCCCGACAGCCGTGCCGGTGGCCGCATCGATGATGGAGAGGTCGCCGGATGTTTCGTTCGTCACGTACGCGGCGACGTCCGGCGGTGCCGGCGCAGGGGCCGGCGCGGTGTTGGCCGTGGCCGCCGGCTCTGGCGCCGGGCCACCGCACGCCGACGCGACGCAGGCGAGGATGCCGGCGCCGAAGACCACTGTACTGACATGTTTCATGGTGAGAACCCTCACAGGTGGCTAATTCGGCAGCGTGAACACGAACACGTTGTTGGCCACGCCCGGCTTCAGCTCCGGCGTCAGACGAGCGGTCCCGCTCGTCGCCAGCGCGCTGCCGGTGCTGACGGCGACATACTGCCTGCCGTCGACGGCAAAACTGATGGGAAATCCCGTGACCGGCGACCCGAGATTCGTTTCCCAGAGCACCTTGCCGGTCGTCTGATCGATCGCCCGGAAGCGGCCGTTCACGTCGCCGCCGAACAGCAGTCCGCCGCCCGTCGCGACGAGCGACGTCGTGCCGGCGCGCTGCGAGTACTTCCAGGTGGTCGAGCCCGTTTCCACCGAGATCGCTTCGACGGTGCCGACGTTGTCGCCGGCAGACGCCGCGACCTCCGCCCGGCTGGTGATCGCGTACAGCGTGGTGCGATCGCCGGTCGCCGTCACCGCCATGCAGGTGTTCTGCAGCGGGAAATACATCGTGTTCGTCAGCGGGCTGTACGCGCCCGCCTGCCAGTTCTTGCCGCCGTTGATGTTCGGGCAGATGTAGCGCTCGTCCTTGTCCTTGCCAAAGGGCGCTTCCGCGCTCGTCGTCACGTCGCCGGTCGCGCCGTCGATGCTCTTGACGACGTTTTGGGTGATGGTCGGACGGGCCCAGAGAAACTCGCCGGTCTGGCGATCGAGCGTGTAGACGATGCCGGTCTTGCCTGGAATGCCGGTCACGACCTTCCGCCGCTCGCCCGGACGGATGCGCGGGTTCATCCACGCCACGTCGCGCGGGTTGGGTGCGACGGAGGTGTCGACCAGCAGCCGCTCGAACGGATGATCGAGATCCCAGTCATCGACGAGATGCTGGTAGTACCACGCGATCTTGCCCGTGTCGGCGTTCAACGCGAGCGTCGAGTTGTGGTAGAGGTACTTGAAATTGCGTCCGGCGAGCATGTACTTGGGCGCCGGCGACGTGACGGACGTGCCGATGTAGATCAGGTTCAGCTCGGGGTCGTAGCTCGGCACCATCCACGTGCCGACGTGCTTGCGCTGGTCGTACGGAATGCCGCCCCAACTGTCGTCTCCGGGTTCGCCCGGCCTGGGAATCGTATGGGTGCGCCACAGCTCCTTGCCCGTCTTCGCGTCATGCGCCGTGATGACGCAGGCGTCGGGGCCGCTCTTCGGCTCGCAGCCGCGGCCTGAAATCACCTTGCCGTTGGCGACGATCGGGCCCGACGTTTGCTGCGCGCCCGTCTGGTAATCGAGGATCTTGGTTTCCCACGCCAGCTTGCCGGTCGCGGCGTCGAGCGCGAACGCGAAGTCGTCGGCGCTGGTATCAATGATGAAGCTGCCCCAGATGCTGAGGTTCCGGTTGATGGAGGGCACGGGGAAGAACTTCGTCAGATCGTCCGGCAGCGCGCGGCGGTACTCCCAGAGCAGATCGCCGGTCTTCGCGTTGATGGCCTGAATCACATCACTCGGGTTGGGCAGGTACATCACGCCGCGGTAGGCGATCGGCGTCCCTTCCTGCAGACCGGCGCTCATCGGGCGTGTCCAGGCCAGCGCCAGCTGACGGACGTTGTTCCGGTTGATCTGGTTCAGCGGGCTGTAGCCCCAGCCGTTGAGCGTACGGCGCCACATCAGCCAGTCGGCCGGATCCGGATTTTGCAGCATTTTGTCGGTGACCGGCACGAACGCGGTGGCCGGCGCCTGCGCGCGCGTCGGCAGGCCCCGAACGAACAGGAGCGTGAGCAAGGCGGCCGCCAGGGCAAGACGTTTCATAGAAAGGTCCTCTTTACCTGAGCGGCGAGAAGTCGGTTGGATTCACGAACACGGTGTCAACCTTCACGACGGCCCTGCCGCCGGCATCAGACTCCTGCACGGCGGCTCTAAACGCCGGGTCGGCGAGAAAACCAGCCCAGCCTTTTCTGGCGGAGTCGCGGCCCTCATGCTCGAGGATGTACACGAACGTATTCTCCGAGAGTGGCGCTTCGGCCGCCACGGAATACAGAATGGCGTGCATGCCGTTCTTCTCGAAAATCGGCAGCTCGTAGTCTCTGAACCGCTTGAGCAGTGCGGGAAGTTTTCCCTCAGCCGCCGTATAGGTGCGGATCTCGTAGATGTGGTTCTTCGCCTGCGCGCTGACGGCCGCGCGCTGTCCGACGACGATCCCAAGCCCGAATACCACCGCGACAAGCGTGAAGCCGGATGCAATTCTGCGGAGCATTTCTCCCTCCCATGCGGATACTAGTCGACTCGATCCTCGCGAATCCAACGGATTCTGCCGCTCTCTAGGGAGCAGCTGTTTCGTCCCTCGAAACGGACGCGGTGGGCGCGAGAGCCTTGCTCTCAGCGGGCCGTGCTGTACCATCCTCGCCATCGTTGCTCGGGATGTCCCGTGCAGACGCGAATAGCGATGTCTGGAGTCGAGCGCATGGCGTGCGCCGGCGCCGTGGTGGACGGCGGGCGGCCTCGCCGTCGCGCTGCGTGCCTTCGTCAATGGACATGTCGTCAACACCTCGGCCATGGTCCTCGCGGGCTTCGGCGTGCTCGGCGGTCAGGGCGGCCTCAATAACCTGACCGCCGTGGGACGAGCCGGAGCCATCACCGGTCCCTATGCCATCGGTCTCCTGCCGCAATCCGCAGGCGGGCCCAACGCCGGGTTTCTGGCGATCGGCGTCGCCGCACTGCTGGGCGCCATATTGATCAGCCTCGCGCCCGTGCGCCAGGTGGATCGCTAGGCATGCTCGAACAGCCGGACATACGGCTCGTAACGAAACCGCCGGTGGAAGGCCTGTCGCGTATCTTCGTCAACAGGGTCAGCCAGCCCAATTTGCCCAATTTGGCGCTGCCGGGGCCGGCCGAACAGCCCGGTAAACCGGAGCATCCTCGACAAGGTGATGCAGCAGGCGAGCCGCCTGCAGTCGGGGCTCGGATCGAAGGATCGCGCCCGCGTCACCGAGTATCTCGACAACATCCGGGAGATTGAGCGCCGCATCCAGAAGGCCGAGCAGCAGAAGAACCAGAGCGTCACGGCGCCCGAGAGTCCGGCCGGCATCCCGGAGAGCTTCGGCGAGCACGTCAATCTGCTCTTCGACTTGACCACGGTGGCCTATCAGACCGACCTGACGCGCGTCTTCACCTTCATGATGGCGCGCGATCTGCACTCCCGCGCCTACCCGGAACTCGGCGTGCCAGAGGGGCACCACTCGCTGTCGCACCATGGCGGCGACGTGGAGAAGATCGCACACTTCACCCTGGTCAACACGTATCACATGAGCCTGCTCTCGAGATTCCTGCAGAAGCTGGCCGAGACGCCGGATGGCGATGGCTCGCTGCTCGACCATTCGACCATTCTCGCCGGCAGCGGCATGAGCAACGGCAACGCGCACAGCCACGTCGGCATCCCGTTTGTCGTCGCGGGCAACGGCGTCAAGGGCGGTCGTCACATCGTCCATTCGCGGCAGGCCGAGACGCCGCACGCGAATTTGATGCTGACCATCGCCCAGAAGGCCGGCGTGCAGATCGACAGGTTCGGCCTCAGCAACGGGACGGTAGATCTCTAAGAGGCGCGTCGGTGCGTAGGTGCTTGGGTTCTTTGGTGCTTGGGTGCTTGGGTGCTGCGAGCAGCACTCAGACGCCAAGGGTCGCGACGGTTGGCACCTAGGCACCTACGCACGAGCACCGAAGCACTTACGAACCTAAGCGCCTTAGCACCGACGGAGTCACAGAAGATGCGTAAAACTGCTTTCATCGCCAGCGTCATCGGGGTGGTGGTGTCGATGACCGGGCTCTGGGCGGCCGGCCCGGCGGAAGTTGCCCAGGCCGTCAAGGGCCGCAACCTAGCGGCGGTGCGGGCCCGGATCGCCAAGAAGGCCGACGTGAATGCGCCGGAGGCGGACGGGACGACGGCGCTCCACTGGGCGGTGCGTGCTGACGATCTGACCACCACTCAGCTGCTGATTCGCGCCGGCGCCAACGTCAAGGCGGCCAACCGCTACAGCGTAACGCCGCTGTGGCTGGCCGCGACCAACGGCAACGCGGCCATGCTCGAGGCGCTCATCAAGGCGGGCGCCAGCGCCGTCCGTCCGGTCCGATCGGCGGCGCTGACGTCTGCGCCAGAACGCCTTCCCTGCCGGCACGACAGAGCTCGTCCCCAACGCGGATCAGCTGAAGAACATTCGCATCGTCTCCAAGCCAGACTGAAGAAGTCTCGCGCAGACTTCCGACCTCTATTGAACCGTGACCGAGATCGTCTTGCACAGCCCTTCGATGGTGCGGTGCATGTCGTCGCCGATCTGAACCGTCAGCGTGTGCTTGCCGGGGAGAAGCTGCATGTCGATCATATTCTTCCCGTCGCCGAAGTGGGTCCACGGCGCCGCTTTCGGAATCACCTCGCCGGGCGGCAGGCAGGTGCTGTCCACCGCTACGTGGTAGTGGCCCATGCCCGGGCGGGCGGTTTCGACGGTCCCTTGCGGGACCGCCGCGATCTCGAAGTGCTCGGAGCCGAACATGATGTGCACGGGGCTCGGCACGGTGGAGCCGTCCTGTGGCGCCATGAACATGACCATGGGATTGGTGTTCGCCGCGGCCGCGGGTGCGGCCGACTGAGC
>JBAUGX010000082.1:0-37785 GCA_049679965.1 Vicinamibacterales bacterium | reverse complement strand
GCGAACAAGATCCGGAGCGTAAGCGACGGCCGCGCATGGGGGTGGGGCCCCATCCGGAGTAAAAAATGAGTATCGAAGTTCGAAACGTCAGCAAGCAGTTCGGCCGGTTCGACGCGCTGAACGATGTCACGTTCAGTGTGCCCGCGGGCCAGCTCGTCGCGCTGCTCGGTCCATCGGGCGGCGGCAAGACGACGATGCTGAGAATCATTGCGGGGCTGGAGGCGGCCGATTCCGGCACCGTGCTCCTCCAGGGCGAGGATGCCACCGAACGCAGCGTCCGCGATCGCGGCGTGGGCTTCGTCTTCCAGCACTACGCGCTCTTCCGGCACATGAGCGTGTTCGAGAACATCGCCTTCGGCCTGCGCGTCCGGCCGCGGCGCGTGCGTCCCGCGGAACCGCAGATTCGCCAGAAGGTGGGCGAGCTGCTCAAACTCGTGCAGCTCGACTTTCTGGCCGATCGGCTGCCGTCGCAGCTCTCGGGCGGGCAGCGCCAGCGCGTCGCGCTCGCGCGCGCGCTGGCCGTCGAGCCGAAGGTGTTGCTGCTCGACGAGCCGTTTGGCGCGCTCGACACCAACGTGCGGCGCGAGCTGCGCACCTGGCTGCGGCGGCTCCACGACGAAATTCATCTGACCAGCGTCTTCGTCACGCACGATCAGGAGGAAGCGCTCGATCTGGCCGACCGCGTGGTGATCATCAATCGCGGCATGATCGAGCAGGACGGGACGGCTAGTGACGTCATCGAACGGCCGGCAACCGATTTCGTCAGGGAATTCTTCCGGTTCGTCGCGCGATAGGCCGGACCGCGAAGGGTTCGCTGATACAATGGCGCCCATGACATATCCCGAATTCTTCGTGGCGCCGATGCGCGCCGAGCTGACGAGTCACGGTGTGGAAGAGCTGCGCACGGCGGAAGACGTTGACGCGGCCGTCAAGACAACTGCCGGCACGCTGATGGTCGTCGTCAATTCGGTGTGCGGCTGCGCCGCGGGCAAGGCCCGGCCGGGGATCGCGCAGGCGCTTCGGCATGGCGTGAAACCCGATCGGGTCACGACCGTGTTTGCCGGCGCCGACAACGAGGCGACTGCTCGCGCGCGAGGCTACTTTACCGGCTACGCGCCTTCCTCTCCGTCGGTGGCGCTGCTGCGCGACGGCGAGCTGGTGTTCATGCTCGAGCGGCGGCAGATCGAGAATCAGACGGCCGAGCAGGTGGCAGCGGCGCTGACCGCGGCCTTCGACGCCCACTGCGCCGCTGGCGCCCGCGCCTAGGAATCCAATGCCCAAACTGACTGTCGAAGGATATGGCACGTTCGAAGTCCCTTCCACCAAACGCCTCGTGCTCGCCGTCGAGCACGAGGCCCACGTGGACATCCTGCACGCCTGCGGCGGCAACGCGCGCTGCACGACCTGCCGGGTCGAGTTCGTCGCCGGTGAGCCGTCGAAGATGACGGTTGCCGAGAAAGAGCGGCTGGCCGCGAAAGGGCTGACTGGCGTGCGGCTGTCGTGCCAGATCCTGTGCGATCAGGACATGACCGTCCGCGCGATCAGCCGGCTCGAAGGCAGCGGCCGGCCCGATCCAGGCCGCACACCCGAAGAAGTCATCACGCCGCCGGCGGTGTGGGTGTAAATCGGGCGCCCCGGGTAGAATTGCCCGCAGGGAGGCAGTCATGACCAGGCTCGCCGCCACCGCGCGTGTCGTCGTTGGTCTTGTCGTGTTGGTGCCGACGGCGGCGACGCTGCGAGCCGCCGACTGGCGCGACTACCTCAAGCGGCCGATCTCTCCAGGCGCGCTCGTGCTCCTCGTCGAGCACCCCGAAGACCGTAACGTACTGGCTCGTTGGGAGGCGGCCCTTCGCGACCGCAACGCCCGCATCCGCGGGGCTGCTGCCAGAGCCGCGGGCGTGTCGAATGCGCTCGGGCTGGTGCCGGCGCTGGTCGCGGCACTCAATGCGGAAGCGGACCCCGATGCTGGTACCGAGGAGATTCGGGCCATTGCAGCGCTCGGCGGGGTGAGCCACCAAGACATGCTGGCGACGGCTCGCCGTCTCGGGCCCTGGGCCGTCCGCGCCTACGTGGGCATGCTGGCCCGGACAATCGGTCTGCGGGCGCTCACGGAGGTCGCCGGAGTGCATCCCTCGGAGCTCGACGCGGCGAGGATTGTGGTGGCCGACGAGGCCAACCTGCCCGCCGCCGGCCGCATCGTGCGCTCCATCGGCGACCTTCCGTCAGGCCTGGTTTCCGACCTTCTCAAGGTCACGGGCTGCAAGCTCTCGAAGGATCGGCCGCTCGGCGGCGCCGAGATCACCTATGACGACGCTGGTCGAGCGAGGACGATCTCGTTCATGTCGTCGGACCTGGCATCGGCATGCGAGCAGGCCTTTCGGGCTGCCCTGCGCGTGGCCTACGGAAGCCCCAACATCCGGCCCGGCATCCCGCAGGTCATCCTCACGGTTGCCGATCCGGAATTCATTGCGTGTCTTGACACGCGAGGGTCAGACGTTGGCACCGAGCTGTCGCCCCGGCGCACAGGCAGCGGGACGATCACGCAACCCCGCAAGACTCACCATGTCAATCCGATCTACCCGCCGCGAGCGGAGGAAGCCCGCGTGCAGGGTATCGTGATCGGCGAGGCGACTATCTCCACGACCGGATGCGTTGAATCCGTGCGCATCCTGCAGACGCCTGACTTTCTGCTCTCTTACGCGAGCGTGCAGGCCATCTTAGGCTGGCGATACACGCCGACGCTTCTGAACGGCGTCCCCCTGCCCGTGATCATGACGGTGACCGTGACCTTCAAACTCGAGTAGCGCCGACTGGCGGCGCGCCGATTCGCGATAACCTCACACCTCCATGCCGCCCCGCGTTCGATTCGCTCCCTCCCCGACCGGCTACCTCCACGTCGGCGGCGCACGGACGGCGCTCTTCAACTGGCTGTTCGCCCGGCGCCACGGCGGCGTGTTCATCCTGCGTATCGAGGACACGGACGTCGAGCGATCCTCCGCCGAGATGGTGGACGGCATTCTCGACGGCCTGCGGTGGCTGGGTCTTGACTGGGACGAGGGGCCGCTGGTCGGCGGACCGCATGGCCCGTACTTCCAATCCGAGCGGCTCGATCACCACCGCGCAATGGCGGCGCGGCTCGTCGAGAGCGGCAGCGCGTACTACTGCTACTGCGCGCCGGACGAGCTGAAGGCCAAGCGGGAAGCGGCCGGCGGCGCATCGGTCTACGATCGCACCTGCCTTCGACTGAACGCCGACGAGATTGCCGCACGCGAGCGCGAGAGGAGGCCGCGGGCCGTTCGGTTCAAGATTCCGCCGGGCGCGGTGCGTTTCGACGATCTCGTCCACGGATCGATCGAAGTCGACGCGGCAGCCATCGAGGACTTCGTCGTACTTCGATCCGACGGCCATCCCACCTATCAGCTTTCCGTGGTGTCAGACGATGTGGAGATGAAGATCACGCATGTGGTGCGAGGCGACGATCACATTTCCAATACGCCGAAGCAGATTCTGCTGTATCGCGCGCTTGGCGAGCCGGTCCCGCAGTTCGCGCACGTGCCGCTGATTCTCGGTGCCGACAAGAAACGCTTGAGCAAGCGCCACGGCGCGACCTCGGTGATGGAGTACGCGAAGCAGGGATTCCTGCCAGAAGCGATGGTCAACTTTCTCGCGCTCCTGGGCTGGTCGCCTGGCATCGGCAATCAGGAGCTGTTCGGTCTCGACGAGCTGGCGAAGGTCTTCGCGCTCGAAGGCATCAGCGGCGGGAACGCCGTCTTTGGTCCCGACAAGCTCGACTGGTTCAATCAGCAGTACATCATGCGGCTGGAGCCGGGCGAACTCGCGAAGCGGCTGCGGCCGTCGTTTGAAGCAGCCGGGTTGTGGGATGCATCGCTGCTGGGCGATCGCCGGGCGTGGTTCTTCTCCGTGGTCGAGCTGCTGAAGCCGCGGGCGAAGCGGCTGGGTGACTTCGCCGTGCAGGGCCGGCTGTTCCTCGTCGATCAGATTGAGTACGACCAAGCGGCTGTCGAGAAGCACCTCCGTGCGGCCGGGATGGGCGAGCATCTCTCCACGCTCGATGCTGCGTTGGGCGCGCTGCCGGTGTTTGACGCTGGACCGATCGAGGCGGCGCTGCGTGGGGTGGCCGAGGGTCGAGGCGTCAAGGCCGCGTCGCTCATCCACGCGACGCGTGTGGCGGTGACGGGAACCACCGTGAGTCCCGGTTTGTTCGAGGTGCTCGTTCTTGTCGGCCGCGAGCGCGTCCACGCGCGGCTGCAGGCGGCGGTGCGGCTGATTGCGCCGGCGCCGGGCTAGTCGATATACTTACGGCTTCGTTCCGCCCCATCAGCGTCGGCTATTGGGAGGTCGTCCAACGGTAGGACACGTGCCTCTGGAGCATGTTATCGGGGTTCGAATCCCTGCCTCCCAGCCAAACTTCTGACCCTTACTGTACCGTCGACCGTTTCGAGATCGATGTCATTGGAAAGCCCATTCACCGAACTGCGCAATGCGCCCGGCTGGAACGCGGAGGCTGTGCTCCGCGACTACCGCGTTGGCTGCCGAAGTCGCCAGTGCAGCATCGTCGCGCGTAAGGAAGTGTTCGCCGGCAAGGCAAAGTTCGGCATCTTCGGCGAGGGCAAGGAATCCGCCCAACTCGCGATGGCGCACGCGTTCAGAAAGGGCGACTTTCGCTCAGGCTATTACAGAGACCAGACGCTGATGTTCGCGCTGGACCTGCTGACGCCCGAGCAGTTCTTCGCCCAGCTGTACGCGCACGCCGACGTCGCGGCCGAGCCGGCATCCGGAGGCCGGTCGATGACCAGCCACTTCGCCACCCGGCTGCTCGACGGCGAGGGCCGCTTCGTGCGGCAAACCGATCGGTACAACTCCGCCGCCGACCTGTCGCCGACCGCGTCGCAGATGCCGCGCCTGGTCGGACTGGCCTACGCGTCCAAGCTCTACCGGCAACTGCCTGCGCTCAAAGCCAACACCGAGCTGTTTTCCTCGAACGGCGACGAAATCGTCTTCGGCACAATCGGAGAGGCGAGCTGCGCCGAAGGACTGTTCTGGGAATCGGTGAACGCGCTGGGCGTGCTCCAGGCGCCGGCGCTCATCTCGATCTGGGATGACGGGTTCGGCATCTCGGTTCCAGAAACATTTCAGATGACGAAGGGAGACATCGGCAGAGTGCTCGAAGGCTTCGGCCGGCGGGTGGGCGGCCGACCTGGAATCGCCCTGCACGTCGTCCACGGGTGGGACTATCCGGCGTTGTGTTCGACGTACCTTGACGCCTCCGAGCAGGTCCGCCGCGAACACACGCCGGCGATCGTGCACGTCACGGAACTGACCCAGCCGTACGGGCACTCGACGTCGGGAAATCACGAGCGCTACAAATCGGCGGAACGCCTCGCGTGGGAAAAGGAGTACGACTGCCTGCCCCGGATGCGCGCATGGATCCTCGATCGAGGATTTGCCTCGGCCGCGGAGCTCGACCAACTGGAGGCGGAGGAGAAGCAGACCGTCGTGGAGGCACGGGACCGGGCCTGGAACGCGTACCGGGCACCGATTGAAGGCGAGCGCCAGACCGTGCTCTCACTCGTCGCGACGTTGGCGGGGCACTCCTCTCAAGCGGAACATATCCGCAGCGCTGCCGCGGCGCTCGAAGGCGTGCGGGCGCCCCTTCGGCGCGACATCATGGCGGCCGTGACCGACGTCCTGCTCGCCACTCGACACGATTCACAAGACGCGACCCGCACGCTGCGGGAATGGAAGCTGGAACAGGACGCGATCAACCGCCGGCGCTACGGCTCGGATCTCTACAGCGAATCCGCGGAATCCGCGCTCAGGGTTCCAGTCGTGCCGGTCCGATACGCGCCGAACCCTCCGATGCCGCAGGGGTTCGAGATCATGCAGGCGAGCTTCGACGCGGCCCTCCAGCGGATCCCCCAGCTCATCGCCATCGGCGAAGATGTCGGCCGCCTGGGCGGCGTCAATCAGGGCTGGGCCCACCTCCAGGAGAAGTACGGAGCCCAGCGCATCACCGACACGGGCATCCGAGAAGCCACCATCATCGGACAGGCGATCGGCATGGCGCTGCGCGGTCTGCGGCCGATTGCCGAGATCCAGTACCTGGACTACCTCCTCTACGCGCTGCAGATCATCTCGGACGACCTGGCCACGCTTCGCTGGCGAACGCACGGAGGCCAGAAGGCGCCGGTCATCATCAGCACCCGCGGACACCGGCTCGAGGGCATCTGGCACTCAGGATCGCCGATGTCCGGCATCGTCAACCTTATTCGAGGCGTCTACGTGTGCGTGCCGAGAGATGCCGTGCAGGCCGCCGGTTTCTACAACACGATGCTCGCATCGGATGACGCTGCGGTGATCGTGGAAGTCCTGAACGCGTATCGCAAGAGACTGCCGCTTCCGGAAAACATCGGCGAGTTTACGCTGCCGCTCGGCGTTCCAGAGATCATCCGTCCGGGATCGGACGTGACCGTGGTGACCTACGGTGCCTGCTGCGACATCGCCATGGAGGCTGCAGCGATGCTGCACGAGGCCGGCATCGACATCGAGATCGTCGATGTTCAAACGCTGCTGCCCTTTGACATCCACGCGGCTATCCGAGACTCGCTCAGCAAGACCAGCCGCGTGCTGTTCGTGGATGAAGATTGCCCCGGTGGCATCACCGCGTACATGATGCAGGAAGTCCTCGAACGGCAAGGCGCCTTCGAGCTGCTGGATGCAGCGCCGCGGACGCTGTCAGCCATGCCCCATCGGCCGGCCTACGGCTCCGACGGGGACTACTTCTCCAAGCCGAACCGGGAGCAAATCGTGGAGGCCGTCTACCAGATGATGGCCGAATCCGACCCCGGACACTTTCCTCCCATGGATTTGACGTGACGTGCCGCTTGACGCCGCCCTTGAAAGACCAAGACGGCATAGCCGTCACCGTTTGTCCCCACCGGAATAGGTGAAGTCGACGTCCGAGACGCCGCCGGCCTCGACGCGCACGCTCATCGTGAGCGGGCCGTACCGTTCGTGCCACGCTTCGATGGTGTAGGCGCCGACGGGTACGTCGCGGAGCTCGAAGCTGCCCGTCGTGCCCGTGACAGCGAAATATGGGTGGCTGACGACGCCGACAAACGCGACCATCCATGTGTGCACGTCGCATTGCAGCCGCAGGATGCCCTCGTCTTTCAACCGGAACTCGTTGACCATTCCCGCCATGGGCTGGCCGACGTTGAATCCCTCGCGGCCTGCGGACACGCCGTGCACGTTGTGAAGGCCGGGATCGCTATTGCGAACGCGAAGCGGCTGCCCGATCTGAACGCCGACCATCCGTGGACGGTAGATGCATCCGACTTGGTCGATGTCTACCGGGGTGACCGGCGGGGTCGTCGCGGGAACAGATCCTTGCAGCCGAACGAAGACGTTGGCGAGGCTGCCGTCGGGGCCGGCCACGACAATTTCCTGGACCGGGCGCCGACCGGCGTTCGCCATGGCGCACATCGGATCGGCGCGCATCCTGATTTCGGGATTGTCTGGCGGCGTTCCCGTCAACCGGACGCGCCCTCTGATAGTTCCGCGTTCCGGCGCGGGTGCTCCGACAATTCCTGATGCCCCTGGCGCAGGCGCTTGCCCGCACGCCGCCGCGAGCGCCGACGCAATGGCAAGCGAGACAACGAGCCGACCTCTCATACGCGGATTCTCCAAGAAAATAAAGAACGCTTCCACGCCGACTGTAATCCATGATGGAGCCGACCGGAAGATCGAACCAAAGAGTCGGTTGTCCGTCGAACGTTCGCGTCTCATAATATGCACTGGTCGCCGCGGGGCTGGCGGCGTGGAAGGACTGACATGTTTGCGAGAGCGCGAGGTTGGGTGGAATCCTGGAACCGCGTGAAGGACCTTCCCGAGGACGAACTGAAGGAGTACCTCGTGAAGAAGTGCAGGAATGGCTTCCAGATGGCGAAGAAGCCGTCGCGGAGCCAGAAGGATGCCTGGGTGACGCTGCTGGCCGAGCCGGGCAAGACGAAAGACGAGCTGAGCCCGCTGGCGATGCGCATGGTGGGCCAGGTGCGCGGCTGCCTCGAACGAGAAGGGTACGACTTTGAAATCAATCTGGATGACACGGGCGGCGTCGCCTACGCCGAGGTCCATTTCAGATCGCTGACGAAGAAGCGAGAAATGCCGACTGTCCGACCCTCTCACGTGGTGCTGGCCGCGACGCTGATGGCCGCCCTCGCGGTCGCCCAGACACCGGCCGATCCGTTCCCCACGCCCATCCCCGCGGCCGACGGCGCCATCACGGTGGAGTTTGTCGAGTTCGCCTCGATTCCCGACAGCGACGGCCAACCGGCCAGGATGATGCTGCTCGTCGACGAGCCGGGCACGCGCCGCATGTTCGTCAACGACATGCGCGGTCCGCTCCACAGCGTCAGCTACGACGGCAAAACGGTGGTGCGGTACCTCGATGTCAATGCCGCCGAATGGGGCGTGCGCGTCAACGCCACTGGCCGGGAGCGCGGCGTCCAAAGCTTCGCCCTTCATCCCCAATTCGGCCAGGCCGGCACACCGGGCTTCGGCAAGATCTACGTGATCACGGACACCGCCAACGTCGATCCGCCGCCAGACTTCAGGCCGCTCGGCGCCACCACCAACACGCACGACACGGTCCTGCTCGAATGGACCGCCAGAACACCCGGCGCCTCGACGTACGACGGCGGCGCGCCGCGCGAGCTGATGCGCTGGGAGCAGCCCTTCGCGAACCACAACGCCGGCCACCTGACGTTCAATCCGCTCGCGACGCCGGCCAGTCCCGACTTCGGGCTGCTGTACATCGGGTTCGCCGACGGCGGCAGCGGCGGCGATCCGCTCAGCCTCGCGCAGAACCGCGCCTCGGCGTTCGGCAAGATCCTGCGCATCGACCCGCTCGGCAGCAACAGCGCGAACGGCAAGTACGGCATTCCCGCCAACAACCCGTTCGTCAGTGCCGGCGGCGATACACTCCGCGAAATCTACGCCGTGGGTCTGCGCAATCCGCAGCGCTTTGCGTGGGACCCGAGAAACGGCAACATGTTCGTCGCCGACATCGGCCAGAACGTTGTGGAGAAGGTCAGCCTGGTGACGGCCGGCGCCAACCTCGGGTGGAACAAATGGGAGGGCAGCTACCCGTTTGCCGGCCGCGGGATCACAGTGGACAACCTGCGCGGCGACCCGGCGATCACCTATCCGTTGGTCGAGTACGGCCAGGCGGACCCCTTGTTTCAGCCCCAGTCCGCCGTCACGATGTGCTGCGTCTACCGGCGGACCGAGATCCGTCAACTGACGGGGCTGGTGCTCTTCGGCGACAACCCGAGCGGGGAGATCTTCTACTTCAGCGCCGACGCGCTCCCAAGGGGGGGACAGGACGCGATCCGCCGCGTGCTGTTCATCGACAAGGGCACACGCACGACGCTTCTCCAGCTGATTCAGGCGAAAGTGGCCGTCCTGGGCAAGCCGCCGGCAACGCGCGCGGATCTGCGCTTCGGTCCCGGACCCGACGGCCAGATCTTCGTGCTCAACAAGGCCGATGGCGTGATTCGCCTGCTCGTTCCCTCGCGCCTGTAGCGAAGCTTTGCCGAGGCCACGAGTTGCGTACATCACCATCTACGACGCGACCGACATCGGCAGTTGGTCGGGGTCCTGTTATCACATCGGCGCGATGCTGCAGCGGCACGTCGGCGACGTCACCAACATAGGCCCCCTCCCGCGCAAACGGCCGTTGGTCGATCGCGCACGGCGAAAACTCTCTCAGACAATCTACGGGAAGGATTTCTTCCTGGATCGGACGGAATTCTCCGGGCGGCACTACGCGACGCAGATAGAGGACAAGCTGACCCGCGGCAGGTTCGACCTGCTGTTCGCGGCCGGAGCCACCATCGCCGTGGCCTACGTGCAGTCGCCGCTGCCGCTCGTCACCTACGCCGACGCGACGTTTGCGACCATGGTCGGGTACTACTTCAAGAATCTGTCGGAGCGAACGATTGCCGACGGCCATCGCATGGAACGGCTGGCGTTGCGGAAGGCGTCGAAAGCCATCTTCGCTTCCAGGTGGGCGGCGGATTCTGCCGTCAACGATTACGGCACGGATCGAGGGAAGGTCCATGTCGTACCGTTTGGCGCGAATCTCGACGAGGTGCCAGACAAGCCACGGCTCGAGCGAGGCGTTTCCGATCCCATCAACTTTCTGTTCATCGGGAAAGAATGGGAGCGAAAAGGAGGCGCCGTCGCGTGCGAGGCCATCAGGCTTCTTCAGAGCAGGAACGTCAACGCGGTGCTGCACATTGTCGGATGCCATCCGCCGTTCGCCAACGCCGACCCCACGATTGTGGTGCACGGGTTTCTGGACAAGGCGCATCCAGATCACAGGCGCGAGCTCGATCGATTGCTCGGCGAGGCCGACTTCCTGATGTGCCCGTCGCACGAGGAGTGTTACGGCCTGGTGGTGTGCGAAGCGAATGCCTACGGCATCCCGGTGCTCGCGCACGATACTGGCGGGCTGTCGTCGCTTGTGGTGGACGGACAGAACGGATTTCTCTCACGATCAAACACCGCGCAGGACTACGTGGATAGGGTGTTGCGCGTCATCGGGGACGGGAGCTATCAGCGGCTCCGCCGCCAGGCGCGACAGACGTTTGTCACAAGACTCAACTGGGACGCGAGCGGCAAGAGGATTGCCGCCATCGTCGCGGAAGTGCTGTAGGATGTCCACTGCTGGAAACTCAGCAAAAGGAGAGTCAGTATGAAACGTATCGCTATCGTCGTCTGTGCGATGTTGGCCCTGGGCACGTTGGCGCCGCAGGCGCAGAGCCCCGTCTCGACTATGAGCCCGATCATCGGGCTCTGGGAAACCAATGTTGAGAAGTCGACGTATTTTCCCGGTCCCAAACCGGTCGCCGCGGGTTTTGTGGGTGGACGCAACTACATCGACCGCGGGAACGGCCTGATCGCCGAAGTCCGCCTCAACGTCAATGCGCTCGGACAGCCGGCGCTGGCCAACGTGTGGTCCGGTAAGCTCGACGGCGTGGCGACGGCGGTGTTCAATCAGGGCGACCTGCTCACGTTCCTCGAGGCAGGCACCAAGCCCATGCCGACCAGGGCGTACAAGATCGTCAATCCCTCCACGCTGGAGTACACGAACAAGACCGGGATGGTCGTCAACAACACAGCGACGCTCGTCATCTCGAGCGACGGCAAGACGTTGACCGAGACCATCAAGAACTTCAACGCGCAGGGTGCGCAGGCCGGTCAGAACGTGATCGTGCTCGAGCGGCAGTAGGGATCCTAGGCGGGTCCGAAAGGACCCGCCTACTTCAACTATCAGTTCAGCAGCTTCGCGGCGCGAAACAACTGATCGGCTGAGGCCACAACCACCCAACGCAGGCGCGGCGGGTAGTCGGCCGGCAGGCTGTTGATGAAGGTCCGGACTTCGGCCGCCTCCTGCCCGGACTGATACCCACTCAGCGCCGCGTCGGCCCATCGCTTGGGAAAGAAGATGTCGCCCGTGCGCTGGATCTCGAGCACGAGATCGAGCGAGGGCCGAATGTACTTCCGAGACGAAGCGGCTCGCAGTGGATGGTTCAAGTAGCGCGCGGCGTCGAGCACCCACGCCTCGTGCGTCCGGTTCTTCACGTCCTTCAGGCCGGCAAAGAATGCATCCCGCACGGCCGGATCGGCCGAGAGCGCAGGAATCACGAACTGGAACCGGGCCTTGCGGTCGGGATTCTTGAACCGGAGGAGCTGTGCGTCGAGCATCATCGCGGTGCCCGGCACCTCGCGAAGGGCGAGGTCAAACGCCAGGTCGGCTTCGTCAGGCTCGGCCAAGGGCAGCAAGGCGATCGTCACTTCATGCGACCACACCTGCTTGAGCCACGCGAGCGTCTCCGGCGTGAGCGCCACGCTGCGCAGGGCTCCGAACCAGGCGGCCTTTGCGCTGGTCGTCGCCGCGCGATCGAGGCCCGCGCGCAGGAGCGTCTCCAGACCGGGCGCGAGCGCGAGCCGATCGCCGGCGGGGACGAATCGCCAGAACGTCACCCTCAGATAGTCCAGCATCTGTTGGACGTTGAGCTCGTCGGTCTCGCGCGGCAGCGCTGTTCGCAACTCCTGCAGCACACTCGCGGGCGCGACGCGGCCCTCGAGCATTGATTCCCACAGTGCCACAAGAGCCGCGCCGCGCGTGAGCGGGTCACGGATCTCGTGGAGAGAGGTCGCAAGGTAGGCGTTGGTTGCCTGATCGAGATCGAAGAAGGCGTACCCGAGGCCGCGACCCACGGGCAGGACCCAGTCGGGCGCCGGCAGCCCAGCCGCCTCCGGCACCACGGTCTCGCCGCCGGCGATCGTGACGTCGAAAGTGCGCGGCCCGCCGGGCACGCCGACGATGACCTGCAGCCGCTCCGGCCAGGCCAGCTTCCGTGCGCGCGCATCCTCCTGCACAAACGACAGCCGATTGACGCGCCCGCCCGAGACGTCGAGCCTGGTCCGTACGGTGGGCCGGCCGGACTCCTCGACCCACGCGCGGCTCCAGGCCGCGACGTCCTCCGGTGTGCGCGCGTCGAGAATGCTCACGAGGTCGGACCAGGTCGCGTTGCCAAAGGCGTGCGCCTTGAGATATTGGCGCAGCCCATCGCGAAACGCGTCGGCGCCCATCAAGAGCTCGAGCTGGCGCATGACGATCGGCGCCTTCTGATAAATGATGGCGCCGTACAGGCTCCCCGCCTCGTTCAGGTTGGCCAGCTCCTGACGGATGGGATTGGCGCCCTCGGTGCGATCGACGTCGTAGGCGACGGGATAATTCTGGAACAGGAACCGCAGGTCGTGATTGACGGTCGGAAACGACGGGTTGACGATCTTCGCTGCCATGAAGTTGGCGAACACTTCCTTCATCCACACGTCGTTGAACCACTTCATGGTCACGAGATCCCCGAACCACATGTGCGACGTCTCGTGCGCGATGACGCTGGCACGGCCGAGCAGCTGATTCTGCGTCGCCGTTTCGTCCAGCATCAGGCCGGCGGCGTTGTAGTAGATGGCGCCGGCGTGCTCCATGCCGCCAAACTGAAACGACGGAATCAGCACGAAGTCGAATTTGCCGAACGCGTACGGGATGCCGGTGTACTCCTCGAGCCAGCCGAGCGCCTGCGCGTGCAGATCGAAGATGGCCCCGCTGTTGCGCGCGACCTTGGCGGCGTCGGTTTCGCGGTGGAACATCCGGAACGTCCGCCCCTGCCGCTCGGCCGTCTCGACGCTGAACTTGCCGGCGGCGAAGCCGAACAGATACGTCGGCAGCGGTTGCGTTTCGTCGAACACCACCGCGGTTTGTCCAAGCGCGAACGGTGCAGCCTCGCGGCCGTTGGACACCGCAGTCCATCCGGACGGGATCTCGAGGGAGAGCCGCCAGCGCGCTTTGAGGTCGGGCTGATCGAAGCAAGGAATCGCCACCGAGGCCCGCGCGGGCACGAACAGCGAGTATAGAAACTCGTCGTTGCGATTGAGCGACTCGTCGCCGGCGAGAAACTCGACGGTGATGACGTTGGCGCCGTCGATCAGCGCGCTCGAGGGAATGACGATGTGCCCGTTCTGGATGCGTGCCGCGAGCGTCCGGCCGTTCGCGGTCACGCCGAGCAGGCGATCGGCCGGCTGCGCGAAGTCGAAGGCGAGGGATCGCGCGGCATCTCGCAGCGTAAAGGAGCCCGTCACGCGCCCACGCACGGGCTCCGTGCGGGCGACGGGCACCTTCAGGCTGAGGTCGTACTTGAGCGACGAGACGCGCGCGGCCCGATCCTCAGCGAGCGTCAGCGAAATGCCGGGCGAAAACACTTCCGGTTCGGGCCATGGTGCCAGGAACAAGGCCGTCGTCCCCGCGATTACGATGACGAGGAGACCGATGCCAATCGCCAGAGACGTGCGCGACACCGAGGCATCTTACATCCGCGCCACGCTGAACGGGCGTCACCCGCCGCCGGATTTCCGGCACCCGGCCTCCCGGTCATGGAAAAAGCTTTTGTAGGAGCCCTGGCGCCAGCCTTGCTAAGCTGCCTGCATGCGAATGCGGACGGCTTGGTGCGTCGCGACGTTCTGGTCGGTTCTCTGCGCGAGCGGAGGCGCGGGCCAGACCAACCGCCTGCCAGCGGAATCCGATCGGCATCTACGTTTGCCCGAAGCCGCCGACATCAACCCCGATCCACGAATCGTCGAGATCAATCTGGAGGCGCGAGTCGCACAGGTCGAGATCGCGCCCGGCGTTCGCGTCGAGGCATTCACCTACAACGGCAGCATTCCGGGTCCACTGATTCGCGTCCGCGTCGGCGACCGGCTCATCGTGCATTTCTCGAACCGGCTACCGCAGCCGACCACCGTCCACTGGCACGGCCTCCGCGTGCCGATTCAGATGGATGGCGTGCCGGGCGTGTCGCAGCCGGAAGTGAAGACCGGCGAGTCGTTCGTCTACGACTTTGTCGTGCCGGACGCCGGCCTCTTCTGGTACCACCCGCACGTCATGGCAGCCGCCCAGGTCGGCTTCGGTCTCTACGGCGCGTTCCTGGTCGACGATCCCGCAGAGATCGTCGGCATGCCTGGCATTGACGAGCGCGTCTTCGTCCTGAGTGACATCGAGCTTCGCGACGATGGCACGCTGGAGTCTCCGGACACGGGCGGTTCGACGGGAATGGCGTTCGGGCGCGAGGGGAACCGCGTGCTCGTCAACGGGCGCCAACAGTCTCGGCTCGTGATGCGATCGGGCGCGCCCCAGCGCTGGCGGATCGTGAATGCGGCCAAGAGTCGGTACTTTCAGCTGGACCTTGACGGACAGCGCTTTACGAGAATCGGCGGCGACGGCGGCCTGCAGCAATATGCCGAGGAGTTCGACAGGTTCGTGCTGGCGCCGGGCGAGCGCGCGGACATCCTCGTCGCGCCGAGGGCCGCGCCCGGCACCGAGCTCGTGCTGCGCTCCCTCCTCTACGATCGCGGCTTCGGCAGCACCGAAGCGCGACCGTTTTCAGAAGATCTGATCACGATCGCGATGGCCAACGAGCCGCCGCTCGCGGCGCGGCCGTGGCCGCAGGTGCAGCGCGCCATTGCGCCGCTCAGCCTGGCCGGCGCGACCAAGGTCAACGTTGAATTCTCGATCGCTCAGCTGGCCGACGGATCGTTTGAATACCGTGTCAACGGCGCGCCGTTCTCCCAAGGCAAGCCCATCCTCGCCAAGCCCGGCGAGACGCAGCTCTGGACGGTCAGCAACACGACGCCATGGTCGCATCCACTTCACCTGCACGGGTTCTTCTTCCAGGTGCTCGACGGCAATGGCGTGCCGGTGCGTCCGCTGGCCTGGAAGGACACCGTCAACGTGCCGTTCCGGAACGCGTTGCGGTTCGTCGTGCGCTTCGACGACCGCATAGGGAGCTGGATGTACCACTGCCACATTCTCGACCATGCGGAGGGCGGCTTGATGGGCATGGTCGGGCTCGGCACGGATCCCTCGGAGCACCTGCATCGACCGGATTAGCAATTGGGCCAGGGCGATGGCCTCCCTCTTGTCACGACTCCTTGGCGTCGCGCAGCATGATGAGCAGCATGCGGCACGCTTCGGGCGCATCGAGGGCGTGCGGCATGTCGGCCGGCATGCGCACGATAGTTCCGGGCATGGCACGCACCACGGTGCCGCCGATCGTCAGCGTGAGTGATCCGTGGAGGACCAGCACGAGGGCGTCAAACGGTGACGTGTGTTCGGTCAGCCCCTGCCCCTTGTCGAACGCGAAGAGCGTGAGGTTGCCGCCGGAGGTTTTCGCCAGGATGCGGCTCGCAATTCCCAGTTCGGTGGGCGTAATGAGCGACTGCAATGAAAGCACTTCGGCTGGCGGAATGGTCTGAGTCATAGTGGGCATCATGTCACGGCCGACCGACCCGCTCGCTGGCTCGGCATGGAGCACCCCGGGAACGGTCGCCGGCTTCGCACAATCGCCACCGAACGGCGTCCTGATGACGTTCGCGGAACACGAACTGCGCCGAGGCGGGCACACGCGCGCGCTTGACATCGGCTGCGGCGCGGGACGCAACGCGGTGCCGCTCGCGCGGCTCGGGTGGCATGTCACCGGCATCGACCTCTCGTGGCCGATGCTGTGCGCGGCCGCAGAGCGCGTGCGGAACGATCAACTCGGCAGCCGCCTCCGCCTCATCCTGGGCCCCATGGACGCGCTTCCGGTGCGCGACGGCAGCTGCGATCTTGTGATCGCGCACGGCATCTGGAACCTCGCGCGGTCGGCTGCCGAGTTTCGACGCTCGGTGCAAGAGGCGGCGCGGGCGGCGAGGACCGGCGCCGCATTGTTCGTGTTCACGTTCTCGCGTCACACGATCCCGGACGCCGCCGTGCCGGTCGCAGGAGAGCCGTTCGTGTTCACGCAGTTCTCGGGCCAGCCGCAGTGTTTTCTCACCGAGGAGCAACTCGTCTCAGAACTGGCGGTCGCCGGATTCGTGCGTGAGCCGTCCGTCCCTCTCACTGAATACAACCGCCCGCGACCGGGGGCGCTGGCTGCCGGCGGCCCGGTGATCTACGAAGCCGCCTTCCGTCTCGAAACCTAGGCCCGATCTCAACCGCGGCTATCCGGGCGTGCCGGACGCCTTTTCCACTCGCAGCCGAATGATCGTGAGGTACAGGGCCGGATCGCCGGCAAAGATCATCCCGGGTCCCTTGACGTATTCCTCTTCGTGCTCACCGACGACGCGGTAGCCCTGCGAGCTGATGAAATTGAGCAGGCGCTCGATGTCAGGCTGTTCGGCGTTGTAGGGACCCACGTGCAGGATTTCCGCTACATCCCCGTAGGCCCACGTCGTGCTTGAGGCCCGCAGGGCTCCGGTTGACACGGTCGAAGGCATCCCGACGGAGTCCGGCAGGGGCAGCGCGTACTGCCCGAGCCACTTGTCTTTAGGCGTGTCCTGAGGGCGTGGCCAACGCGCGCGGGGCGCCGGAGGCCGCCCCATTCTCGAAACGCCCTCGAGGCTGAAGTAAGTACTGAACAACAGTTTGAAGGCGCTCGCGCCAACGACGTTCGGATCGCCCGCGGCTTCGACGGCAAGCACCCGCTGATCGGTCAGCCGTGTCAGGCGCGGCTCACGCAGGTGAGCGAACTGGGACGCGTCCGGGCCGCTGCGCAACCACAGGACTGTCGCACCCCCAGCGATGACGACAACCACGATAAACACGATGAGTGCAGTTCGCATTGTGACGACTCTGGTTGATGCAATCGGGTGGCCGGGTTTCATTAGACTCGTCCACCGATGCGAGTGGTGGATCGGACAAACGGTGCGTCGATGGCGTCGAGGACCCGGCGGACGTTGAACCCGGTCGCGTTGGTCATGACGACCGTGCCGATGCCGTGGGCCGGGTACACGCGCATCATGCAGTGGAACCCTCCGCCCCCGCCCTCCTTGTAGAAGAACGTCGTGCCGGCCGTGTTGCCGACGTGCCACCCAAGCGTCATCGCGACAGCGGTTCCCCGGCTGGTCTGTTGCGGCGTGTACAGAAGACTTCGCGTCGTGTCGCCCAAGAGCACCGACGGCTGGCGAAGCTGGTCTTGAAGGAACGCGCCGAAACCTCTCGAGGTCCCGACAAGTCCGCCGAATGCGGCCCCATTGAGATAGTGCCCCTGGATTTCCAGCCACCGGCCGGCATAGTCACCGATCAAGTTCCTGTCGATGAAGAATCCCTTCACGAGATTGATGAACGAGTATTTTTCGAGATACCCGGTGGCGTGATGAGCAGGATCCGCCACGACATATCCGAGATCTCGCGGTGCGATGGCCAGCGGTCGCAGAATATGCTCGCGCACGTACGACTGGAAGGGTTCTCCACTAGCACGTTCGACGATCGACCCAAGCAGCCAGTAGCCGATGTTCGAGTAGGCGTATTTGGTGCCTGGGGGAAACGACAGGCGGGGATGATTGCGCAGGACGCCTGCGAGCGCGGCCTTTTCGTCGAAGCTCTCGTGTTGCGCCGCGGGATGCACCCACCGCAGGGGAATCGGGTTGGGGATCCCGGAGGTGTGTGAGATCAGCTGTCGGATGGTCACCTTGGATCCGTAGGGCAGCGAATCCACATAACGCTCCACCGGATCATCAAGCCTGATTGTTCCGGCCTCGACGAGCTGCAGCACGGCGACCGCCGTGATCGTCTTGCTCATCGAGTAGGCCATCAGCGTCGTGGCGGTGTCGACGGGCACCTGGCGGCGGATGTCCGCCCAACCTCCTGCATATTCGAACAGGACATCGGTGGCACTCACCACGACGTACCGCATCCCGGGCGTCTTGGATGCCTGGACCAGGTCGGCCAAGGACGACCGGACGGGATCTGGTTGTGCCCGCGGCGCTGTCATGCGACCTGCCTCGGTGCGAATCAGGCCACGAGCGCTGCTCGTGCCGGCTCGAGCCCGAACTTCAGATACTCGCTGCGCCGTTCGGTGCGCCGCGGTGAAAGGGCCCTGGTGCGCCGCGAGGCGGTCCTGCAGCGTCTGGTAGCGCCACTGCGAGTTGTTGTCCGGGGTGAGCGCCATCGACCTTTGCCCCGCGGTGCCTTGTTTGTAGTGTTGGTGGTTGGTGATCACCTGGGGCTGACCGTTGCCGTCGAGCACGTGCTGCGCGTTGCGACCGGTCGAGTTTTCGTAAACGAACGAGTGGCCCGCGCGGTCGGCGACGATGTAGTGGTTCGGCGGACGGCGGGTAATAGACGGCCGAGCAGCCTGAGGGCGGCATCGGCACGTCCATGTGATAGGTGAGACCGGCGATGTCGTAGCGGTCGTCGTTCGGGTCAATCCCGAAGGCGGCCGCCACGCCGCGAATGCGCTCCCACTGGATGGGGTAGCTGCGCTGGATGAACGTGCGCCGGGCTCTGACGAAGAGGGGGTCTCCTCGAGAGTGCTCGGGGGTTTTGCCGTAGCGTTCCCGGGCGAGTTGGCCCACCTGCTGACCGATCTCGAAGTTGGTGCCGTGGATCGTCAGATGGCGCACGGTCATGAAGCTGTCAGGGCGGCTGAAGAACGTCTGCTCTGTAGCCATGGGACTTTCTCCTCTCTCTCGCCGGTCATGTCCTCGCACGCGGTCCAGAAGGCTTGGGTGAGGGCGGGGTCGGCCACTGGCCGAGCAATTGGGCGGCGGCGCGCCGGATGGATTCAAAGTCGCCGACATCGCAGACGACCAGCGACACGTCAGCTCCCGGCTGCTGCGCGAGGATGAACTGCCGCACCCGTTCGGCTTCCGCCGGCCGGCGACAGAGGAGAAGAACCGAGCCGCCGAGGCGCGCAAGACCAAGCGCGACCTCTTGTCCAACGCCGGAGTTCGCGCCCGTCACCACGCACACTTTTCCGCGCAGGGACCAGTGCTGTTCGTCTACCCACGGCTGAAGCTCCCGTGCCACGAGGCCGGTGATTGCGCCGAGCAGCACTCCACCCAGCACGCCGCCCGCGACGCCGGAGAGCGCGATGAACCAGGCTGACGACCCGGCGTCTGGCAACGATGCGCCGAGGAAGATGGCGCTCATGGCGAGCGCCCATGCTGGGACGTGGATCCACATCCACCGACTTGCCCGCTCGGCGTGTCGGCGGAGAATGAACCATTGCGCGGCGCCGAAGCAGAGGCCGGCACCGGCGCCCGCCAGCGCGGCGATCAGCAAGACGAATGCGAGACCCGGCTCGTCCTGGGGCGCCGCCCCTTGATTCACGTTGATGAACAGCGAGGGCGTCATCCCCACGAGCCAGCCAGCGACGGCGAGCGCGACGGTCACGCCGACCCATTCCGCGGCACGCAGGCGGGGAAGCCGGGCGCGCAGCACACGCCACTGGAAGGCGGCCAAGGCGCCCCCCTCCACGACCCCGACCGTAGCAAAGACCAGCAGCACCGCCAGGCGACTGCCGAGTGACTGTGGTTCCCCGAGGAGCGCGTTGACCACGAGGGCCGCCCCAGCCGCGGCACCGATGCCGATGAGCTCGCCGGCAGCGCACGCCACGATCCAGCGGCGATAGAAGGACATGAAGCGCCTCCGCGCAACTCAGCAAACGCGGTGCCGTGGCCGCTCCGACCGAGGAGCGCCGGCCGGCTCCGTTGGCTGGCAATGGCGCGCCCGGTTTTTCCCCCGTGCTCGCGGAATATTTCCCAGGGAGGCTAGCGCTCGGTCACTTCGTGTGACGTCGGAGAGGCAAACGCCAAGTACGCGCCGCCGAAGATAAACACGGCCGCCATGACGCCGGCATAGATCATCGTGCCGCGGCGGATGGCGTGCCACTCGAAGTCCGTAGATTCCCGTGACACTGGCCAGCTGCATTCACGGAAGGTTGCCGAACTGCGTATAGGCCAGCGAACCCCACGTGCCGAAGGGCGTGAACTGAAAGCCGATGTACTCGACCGCTGTGTAGACCGACGGGAACAGCAGTGTTGAGGCGAAGCCAGTCAATTTGGAGGCGATGAGCTTGTCCACCAGGAACGGTACGAAGAGCACCAGCCCGATACCACCGGCCACAAGGTAGAAGAACACGCCGGGCACCATCATCATCCCTCGCCAGGCAACCGAGAAGACGCCGATGTACGCGCGCGACTCTCCGCAGCTCCTCGTACACAACGGGAAAGAGCTCGGACGCCCGTCCCGGGCTCAGGGATTCAGAGGACTTCTTGGCGATTGCGGGTTCCTCCTCCAGTTGGCGCGTTCACCAGCGGAAGGCGGCGGCACCTGGTGACGGGCAAACGAGAGCACTCTCTCCAGATTCCCTCCCCCAGGGAAGACCCGCCTCGATACCGCAGCTGAGATGGCTGCAGAAGGAGCAGGCACATGCCGGCGCTCTCCACGGAGTGGCCGCGCAGGAGAAGGCGCCCACCCCGCCCTGGACGTGCCCCTTTCGAACATCTTCTCCGTCGATGCCCGGGCCATGTGGAACCGCAAGAGCGCCAGGCTTCCGATTGCCGGAACGTCAGGGTTTCATGACGTGTCAGCCGACTATCTGTCGTTCCCCATCTCCTAAGGGCCTCCGTGCGTGGGGCCGTTCGTCCTCGATCCGGCCAGTGCGGACGCCACCCGAACGTGAACATTCACGCTCCTCGCGGGCCTGCGTTTCTAAGGTGTAAGGGAGGCTGCCATGTCCTCGGGCGGGGGACCGGGCATTGAAGTCAGAAGGACACCGATCGGTTCCGACACACCGTCCCGAAAACGAACCCGCGCGCGCGCAGCTCGGGAATCAGCCGTGCGGTCGCCTCCACCGTCTGGCGTTGGTCTTGACGCGGTGCGGAGTCGTCGCCGTCGTGCATCACGATGATGTCGCCTGCTGCCACCCGCGGCATGATTCGCTCGACGATGCGATCTGCCCTGCGTGGCCGAAACCAATCCACGTCCCACAACATCCATCCCCAGCCGACCAACGTGTAATCGATCTGCCGCAGGCCGGCGTACATCGTGCTGCTGCGCCAGCCGCCGTGCGGCCTAAACGCGCGGCACGGTGGGGACCCGGCCAGCGCCTCAATGCGATCGGCCTCGGCCATCAATGTACGCGCCAGCTTCGATGGAGACATCAGCATGTAACTTCTGGTCGCCGAATGCAGCGCGACCGCATGCCCTTCCGCGAACATGCGCGTGATGAGCGGCGCCGTTTCTTCCGTCACATGGCGGTCGATCACGAAAAATGTCGCATGCACCCCTTCACGTGACAGCACATTCAACAAATCAGGCGTCGTCGTCGGGTTCGGCCCGTCGTCATAGGTCAGGTACACGGTCGCGGGATCGGCTCGCGGGATGTGCCACACCGCGCGATCGCCGGCCATCGCATCGAGGACGAAGGGAACGGGCGCTGTGTGCGCGAGCACCACGATGCCAATGCCGATCAACAGGAGGATCCACATCATGCGGCGAACATCGTCAGGCGGCGTCTTCACCTTCGTCCACCAGTGTCACCTGTGACCTTATCATCCAGGCGTGGTGGTAAGCTGCACTTCCGAGCGGACAGGACTATGGTGTGTATCTCAGTCGTTCAGCCGCGAACGTGTTGGGCTCATTGTTGGCGGAGACGCCTCGGACTCTGCTGTCTGACGCTGCTGCTGGGAGCGAGCGCGCCGGTCGGGGCCGCGGAGCTTCGCGGCGAGACACTGCGTGCGTATGGCGAATACATCGATGCGGTCCGACGAGCGTTCGAAGAGCGCGTCAGAACCGGAGGCCCCCTCGCCGATATCGCACCCGCCGACCTCACCCGCAGCGTGCGGGATGGACAGGTTCTGGTGCAGGCGGGGCGCGAGGACGGCATACTCGACGTTCCCGGAGGATTGATCCACCACTGGAGAGGCGTCGCGTTTATTCCCCGGGTCACCCTGCAGGAAGCACTTGCGGTCTCGCAGAACTACGCCAACTACCATCGCGTTTACCGAACCATCGTTGAAGCCGGCGTGCTCGAACGAAACGGCGACACGTTCCGCGTGCGGATGAGAATTCAGAAAAGCAGCGGTCTGGTCAGCGCGGTCCTCGACGTCTGGTCCAGCGTGCAATACCAACGGCACGGCGGCGACCTGGTTTACAGCGTGTCGGACTCCGAGCGCATCACGGAAGTGAAGAATGCAGGCAGAGCCGACGAGGAGCGACTGCCCCCGGACCAGGGGAGAGGCTATCTGTGGCGGGCCAACACGTTCTCGCGGCTGTCCGAACGTGACACCGGCGTCCTGGTGGAGCTGGAAAACGTGGGCCTGAGCCGAAGGTTCCCGCCGATGCTCGGGTGGATCATCGAGCCCATTGTCCGCCGCATCGGCAGGAGCAGTGTCGAGGACTCGCTGGTGGAGTTCCGAGAGGCCGTTTTGGCCGCGCACCGGGCCCGGCAGCGCGTGACTGGAAACGTGAGTGAAGGATGGCGGGAACTCGCACTCGATCTGCCGCCTCGATGTAGTCCCCCGTCTTAGCTGCCCCCCAGCACATCGTCGACCAATTGCAGCATACGCCGATGCCATGGGCCGAGCGCCGCCTGGCGGGTCTCCCTCAGGACGGCGAGTCGAGCCTCGAGGTTACGCGCGGTGCCGTCGAGTGGATCGCGACTCTGCCCGTTGAAGAAACCATCGAGCTCCACGCACTGATGACACACACCGTGCTTGGTCACCAGCGCGCAGGTGTGCGCGTACCGCTCCTCCATGGTTCGCCGCGCCTGCTGGATCCAGTTCTTTACCTGCACGATGGTGGCCTCAAGCGCCTCGGCGGTCTCGGCCGTTGAGAACCCGTAGACCTCGCGCAGCAACAGGGCGGCCGCCTGCTGCGGCGGCAGGTTGCGAAGCGTGCAGGCGAAGCAGACGGCCAGGTGCTCGCGCGCGATGGCCGCGAGCTCCGGCGAGCCGCGCAGCGGCTGCGACTGGGCCACGAATGTCGGATCTGCGACGGCGCGCTCGCGCGTGTCGACAAGTACCAGTTCCTTCCACGTGCTATGCCGGCGGAGATGATCGATCGCGAGATTGCTGACGACACGAAACAACCAGGCGCGGATCTGGCCCTCGTCATCGGGCAGCCGCTCGTCTTGGACCAGGCGAAGGGCGGCCTCCTGCGTCAGCTCTTCTGCAACGCTCTGTCTGACGACCAGCCGGGTCGCATAGTTCACGAGCTCGCGACGATGCCGCTCGTAGATGGCCGCACGAGCGTCGGACTGCAACACCTTTCCACCTCGCTTTCCGCCATGGTGACGTGATCGCGGGCTTGAACGACGTCGAGGACGGCGCGCGAAAATCCCATCGGATCTTCCTGGGGCAGGAAATGTCCGCAACCCCGCAGCCACACGAGATCGGCGCCCGGGATGCGAGCCGCCGTGCGCATGCCGACCGACGGAGGGAAGAACGGATCGCGATCGCCCCAAATGACTCGACAGGGCACGTCAATCGTGCCGAGCGCGGCTTCGACCGGCGCATACAACCCCTTGAGATCTCTCAAGCTCGCCTGGAAGATTCGCCGCGTCGACGCCACTCCGTTCCCGAACCGCAGCATCTTCCGGTACTCTTCGAACCGGTAGCGATCCCGCCGGGCGACCGCCGCAAGCCACATCGCGGCCAGCCCCGCCTTGCCAAAGAACAACCGAGAAAAGAGATCGCCCACAAGCGGTAGCCGGACCAACTGGAGCGGCGGCGGAATCGGCGTGTCCGTGAATACGTTGGTGGCCGAGAGGACCAGCGACTTCACGAGCTCGGGTGCCGTTCGACAGACGAGCACCGCGGTCGGCCCGCCGAAGTCGAATCCGACCAGGTGAACCGGCCCGAAGCCGAGCGCCCGAATCAGCCCCACGATCATCTCGGCCTGCGCCGCGGCATGACCGCTGCCCAGGGCCGAGCTCGATTCGCCGAAGCCCAGGAGATCGGGGGCAATGGTCCGGCACGTCGTCGACAGGAGATGCGCCGTCCGGCGCCACATGCCGCGCCACCCCGGAATGCCATGGAGCAAGAGAACCGGGGGACCGGCGTTGGTGCCGACATCGGCGACAAGAACATGCTTGCCCACGGTGAATTCGTGCGTTTCGAATGCGGTCATGGTCACGTCCTGCACCTTCTACAACGGGTGAGGCGTGACGGTCGGATATCTGCACCACCGCGCGTCGCGCGCGTGTCAGCGGGTGAGGGCTTTCATCATGGTCACGCCGTCGAGACCGACGATGGCACGCACGAGCTGGTCGGACAGCGCGGGCGGGAACCAGAACCCGAGGGCGTGCAGCTCGTCCAGGCTGCCTCGTGCCTCGACGTGCGCACGGTCCAGGACGGCTCTGGCGGACTCCAGAAACAGCGTCTCCACGACGCCCTTCGGTGCGGTGCGGGACTCGCGGACCCGTAAGAGCGCGGCTCGCTCGTCGGGATTGCCATGGTGATGAACCTGCGCGACGAGCAGATTCTGCCTCCCGTGACCCACGTCGAACTCCACATCAGTCAGGTCGTCGACCATCTGAAACGCGGTGCCCAGGCGGGAGATGGCTTTTTCGACGCGCGCCATGGTGCCCTGGAGCTCCGGTCCCTCGAGACAGGCGGGCGCGACGAAGCCGAGCTCGAACAGCGCGCCCCCGCGCACGCGGTGCACGCGCTCGACCATCTCGTCGACCTCGAGGACGTCCTCGACGCCTTCTTCCTCGCTCCCCTCCAGCATGCCGATCGCCGCCATCCGGGAGAGCAGCTCGCGCTGAATCCGATCGGCGTCCCGAGCGGACACCAGCGCGGCGTGGATCCCGCGATCGAACACCCGCTGCGTGAGCCGCTGGAAGGCGATGAGCTGGAGGATGGAGCTGAACCGGGGGCCGGCGCTGGCGACGAGCGGCAGCAGGGCTTTCTGTTGATCGTCGAAGAGGTTGTCGGCCGCCGTGATCGTGCCCTTGATGCAGAAGTTCAACTCCGAGTACAGGTCGAGGGCGCCCCGCTGGACGCCGGCCGATTCGAGCACCGACCGGAAGAAGATGAGGAAGAAGAACTCCTGGACGAACTCGAGAGGAACCGCGCCCTCTGCGCCGGCGCCGGGCGCATCGCGCAGGAATCTGCCATCCAGCACGTGCGGAAGATCGGCGCGGACGCGCTGGACGGCGTTCCGCTGCGCGACGGACGCCTCCTGCATCCGGTCCCATACGCCCTCGGCGCGAAGAGCCTCGATTGCCGCTTCAGAACGGAAGACCGGGGAGAGCGTCACGGCTGTGACTGTGAACAATAGTATGAAACGCCTCCGTCCGCGCATCCCGGCTTGAGCTTCGGGGGGATGGTAGGATTACCGGTCCATGAATCCAGAGGCGGTCGCTTCCCAGTACCGGTTCGAGAAGCAACGCACCGAGGCCGTGGTGCGGCTGTCGAGCGGGGAGACGGTCCGGGGCTTCTTTTTCACGGCCGGCGGCATCACGTGGCACGACGGCCCCGAGCGGATTGGCGACCTGCTCAACTCGGAGCCCGGTTTCTTTCCCTTCGAGGTGCAGGGCGAGAGCGGGCCGCGGATCGTCCTGCACAACCGCGCGCATGTGGTGACCGTCGCGCTCACGACCAACGAAGCCGAGCGAAATCCGGGGTACGCGTCGGCCACTCGCCGGTTCGTATCCGTCGTCCTCTCGACCGGCGACCGCCTCACCGGCACGATCCGTGTCTATCGTCCGGAGGGCCACAACCGGCTGAGCGACTGGGCCAGGCAGCCCGAAATCTTCCGCTATTTCGAGACCGCCGACCGCACCTTCATGTTCAACATGAAGCACGTCGTCAGCGTGTCGGAGGCGCCAGAACCGTGAGCGAAACCGCAGCGATCGACCAGTTGTTCCAGGCCATGGTCCAGGCGGGCGCCTCGGATCTGCACTTGTGCGTCGGTTCGACGCCGATGGTCCGGAAGGACGGCCACATGCAGGCACTCGATGCGGCCGTCGGGCCCCTGGCCGAACACGACATCGTCCAACTGCTCACGCCCATCATGCCGGAGAAGAACCGCCAGGAGTTCTCCGATCGGCACGACACGGACTTTGCGTACGAGATCAAGGGGCTGGCGCGCTTCCGGTCCAACGTATTTGCCGATCGAAAAGGCCCCGGCGCGGTGTTCCGCGTGATCCCGACCAAGATTCTGACGGCGGAACAGCTCGGGCTGTCGCAGCACATTCTGGGGCTCTGCAAGCTGCAGAAGGGTCTCGTGCTGGTCACCGGCCCGACCGGGTCGGGCAAGTCGACCACGCTCAGCGCGATGATCGACTACGTCAACAAGACGCGGCAGGATCACATCATCACCATCGAGGATCCGATCGAATTCGTCCACGAGAACCAGAAGTGTCTCATCAACCAGCGCGAGGTGCGCACGCACACCGACTCGTTCAAGGACGCGCTGCGGGCGGCGTTGCGGGAAGATCCGGACATCCTGCTCGTGGGCGAGCTGCGCGACCTCGAAACCGTCGCCATCGCGATTGAGACGGCCGAGACGGGCCATCTCGTCTTTGGCACCCTGCATACGACGACGGCCGCCTCCACCGTGGACCGCGTCATCGATCAGTTCCCGGCCGATCGGCAGGCCCAGATTCGCATCATGCTGTCGGAGTCGCTTCGCGGCGTCATCGCCCAGACGCTCTGCCGGAAGATCGGCGGCGGCCGGATCGCGGCGCTCGAAGTGCTGATCGCGACGCAGGCGCTCAGCAACCTGATTCGCGAGGGCAAGACGTTTCAGATCCCCTCGATCATGCAGGTCAGCAAGGCGTCGGGCATGGTGACGCTCAACGATGCGCTGATTGAGCTGGTGAACAGGAAGCTGGTCGCCCCAGAAGAGGCACTGGCGAAGGCCGTGGATAAGACCGGCTTCGAGGGATTGCTCAAGCGCGCGGGCGCCGGTGCGCCAGCGGCGGCCGAAGGCCGACCCCCTCGGCCGGCGATCGCGTAGCGGCCATCGAGGGGATCGCATCCATGGCCCGGGGACGCTCGCGTGGGAAACGTCGCCTTCGGCAGGTGCGCTCACGATGGGCACGCCGCCTGGGGTGATGCGGACGACAATCCCAATCGGTTCGGCGCCAGACTCAAGCCTACTTACTTCTGCGAATCGGCGGCGGCGTGTCGGCCGTGCCTTCGGCGGCGTTTCCGGCTGGCGCATGTGCACGCGAGGTCCAACGGGCCGCCGGCCGCGATCCCCTCGACGGCCACCATCGCCCTCCCTCGTCGCGGGGGGCTCCAAGAGGGGATAGACTAGCACCCGATTCGGCCGCCAAGCCGTAACCCTCGCGCAATGAACAAGAAAGAGCTGAGCGAGCGCGACATCTGCACGAAGTTCATTACGCCCGCACTGCGCGAGGCCGGCTGGGATGAACTGTCGCAGCTGCGCGAAGAGGTCAGCTTCACCAAGGGCCGCATCATCGTCCGCGGCAAGATGGTGACGCGCGGGAAGGCCAAGCGAGCCGACTACATCCTCTATTACAGGCCGAACATCCCGCTCGCGGTCATCGAGGCAAAAGACAACAACTGCCATCTGGGCGACGGCCTGCAACAGGCGCTCGAATACGCAGAGATGCTGCAGTTGCCATTCGTCTTTGCCTCGAACGGGGACGGCTTCGTCTTCCACGACCGCACGCTCAAGAGTGGCGAGGTCGAGCGAACACTCCCGCTTGACGCTTTCCCGACGCCAGCCGACCTGTGGAAGCGATACAGAGAATGGAAGGGGTTGCCAGAGGAGTCCGAGCCGCTGGTGCTGCAGGACTACTACTCGGACGGCAGCGAGAAGGGACCGCGCTACTACCAGGCTACGGCCGTGAACGCCGCCGTCGAGGCGGTAGCGAAGGGGCAGAATCGTCTCCTGCTGGTGATGGCGACAGGCACCGGCAAGACCTACACGGCATTCCAGATCATCTGGCGCCTCTGGAAGGCGGGCCGCAAGAAGCGGATCCTCTATCTCGCGGACCGCAACGTCCTCGTCGACCAGACCATGGTGAACGATTTTCGCCCATTCGGAGCGGCCATGGCGAAGCTGAGCACCTCGTCCAAGGTGATCGATCGAGAAGATGGCACGTCAGTCGACCTGCCGATCGCGATTGATAAGAAGCGGCGCATCGACACCTCGTACGAAATTTATCTCGGGCTCTACCAGGCTATTACCGGCCCAGAGGAGCGACAGAAACTGTTCAAGGAGCTGTCTCCACACTTTTTCGACCTCATCGTTGTCGACGAGTGTCACCGTGGAAGCGCGGCCGAGGATTCAGCCTGGCGCGACATCCTCACCCATTTTTCAGGCGCGACGCAGATCGGCATGACCGCGACACCGAAGGAAACCGAATACGTCTCGAACATCCATTACTTCGGCAAACCGATCTACAGCTACTCGCTGAAGCAGGGGATCCACGACGGCTTCCTGGCGCCGTACAAGGTCGTGAAGGTCCACATCGACCGTGACATCGAGGGATATCGCCCCGAGCCTGGCAAGACGGACCGCGAAGGTGACCTTGTCGAAGATCGGATCTACAACCAGAAGGATTTCGATCGGACGCTCGTCATTGACAATCGGACGAAGGTGGTCGCGAAGAAGATCTCGGAGTTCCTCAAGGAAAGCGGCGACCGATTCCAGAAGACCATCGTGTTCTGCATCGACACGGAGCACGCCGCCCGGATGCGGCAGGCTCTCGTCAACGAGAACGATGACCTCTGCGCAGACTACCCGCGATATGTGATGCGGATCACCGGCGACGACCAGCAGGGCGTCGAGCAGCTGGATAGTTTCATCGATCCCGAGGCGCGCTTTCCGGTGATCGTCACCACCTCGCGCCTGCTCTCAACCGGCGTCGACGTGCAGACGTGCCGTGTGATCGCCCTCGACCGCGAAGTGGGCTCGATGACCGAATTCAAGCAGATCGTCGGCCGCGGTACTCGAGTCCACGAGGACACGCACAAGTACTACTTCACGCTCATCGACTTCAGAAAGGCGACGAACCACTTCGCCGATCCCGACTTCGACGGCGAGCCGGTGCAGATTTACGAACCGGGTCCGAACGACCCGATCATGCCGCCCGACGTGCCCCCGGCAGGCGACGACGAGCCAATTCCACCCACGCCTGGTCCGGACGAAACCTACGTGGTGAACCCGAACATCGACTGGACCGGCCACGACGACCACACCCCGTATCGCAAGACCTACGTGGACGGCGTGTCCGTCCGGGTCGTCGCTGAGCGCGTCGAGTATCTCGACGCCGACGGCAAGCTCGTCACCGAGAGCCTCCGAGACTTCACGAAGAAGACGCTCCGAAAGCGGTTCGGCAGTCTGGACGGGTTCCTCGCGCGATGGAACGGCCAGGACCGCAAGCAGGCGATCATCGATCAATTAGCCGACGATGGGGTATTTCTCGCCGCCTTGGCAGAGGAGTTCGGAAAGGAGCTCGATCCGTTCGATCTCATCTGCCATGTCGCCTTCGATCGGCCGCCGCTCACACGGCGCGAGCGCGCCGAGCATGTGCGGAAGCGCGACGTCTTCACAAAGTACGGTCCGCAGGCACGAGCCGTCCTCGAGGCGCTGCTGCAGAAATATCAAGACGAGGGCGTGACGAACCTGGACGACCCGCGAATCCTTCAGATTCGGCCCTTCGATGCCATGGGCACGCCCGTGGAGCTGATTCGCCGGTTCGGCACGCGTCGCGACTTCGAGCGCGCGGTCGCCGAGCTTCAATCCGCGTTGTATCAAGGAGTCGCGTAGCCAGCATGTCCGTCCGCAACACCGTCAAGTCGATTCAGGACATCATGCGCCAGGACACGGGCGTCGATGGCGATGCGCAGCGCATCTCGCAGCTCTGCTGGATGTTCTTCCTGAAGATCATTGACGACCAGGATCAGGAGCTCGAGCTGCTCGATCCGAGCTACCGCTCGCCGATCCCGAAGGCGCTGCAATGGCGTACTTGGGCGGCCGACCCAGAGGGCGTCACCGGTGACGCGCTGATGGCGTTCGTGAACAACGAGCTGTTCCCGAAGCTGAAGGCCCTTCAGCCCGTCGGCCCCGGCGACCGCCGGCGCGTTGTCCGTGATGTGTTCGAGGACGCCTACAACTACATGAAGTCCGGCCAGTTGATGCGGCAGGTGATCAACAAGATCGCCGGCATCGACTTCAACAACCTGGCCGAGCGGCAGCACTTCGGCGAGCTGTACGAGCAGATCCTGAATGACCTGCAGAGCGCCGGGAACGCCGGCGAGTATTACACGCCGCGGGCAGTCACCGCCTTCATGGCTGACCGGATCGACCCGCATCCGGGCGAGATTCTGCTCGATCCGGCCTGCGGCACCGGAGGATTCCTCACCTGCTCCATACGCCACATGCGGTCGAACTACGTGAAGACGGTCGAAGACGAAGAGCGGATGCAGCAGGGGCTGCGGGCGATCGAGAAGAAGCAGCTGCCTCACATGCTGTGCGTGACCAACATGCTGCTGCACGGCGTCCGCGACCCCGGGTTCGTCCGGCACGACAACGCGCTCGCGCGACCGTACGTGAGCTACTCCGCCAGCGACCGCGTGGACATCGTCCTTACGAACCCACCGTTCGGCGGGCGTGAGGAGGACGGCATCGAGTCGAACTTTCCCAAACAGTTCCAGACGCGCGAGACGGCGGATCTGTTTCTGGCGCTCATCATCCGCCTGCTTCGTCCCGGCGGCCGTGCCGCCGTCGTCTTGCCGGATGGGTCGCTCTTTGGTGAAGGAATCAAGACGCGGCTCAAGGAACATCTGATGGAGGAGTGCAACCTCCATACGATCGTCCGCCTGCCCAACAGCGTATTCAAGCCGTACGCGAGCATCGGGACGAACCTTCTCTTCTTCGAGAAGGGCGAGCCGACGCGAGAGACCTGGTTCTACGAGCACCGTGTGCCGGAGAGCCAGAAGGCGTACTCGATGACGAAGCCCATTCGTCTCGAGCACCTGAAGCCGTGCGTGGACTGGTGGGGCGGACTGGAACGCCAGGGGCGAGTCGAGAGCGAGGTCGCCTGGCGCGTGACCGCCGACGCCGTGAAGGCGCGCGGCTACAACCTCGACATCAAGAACCCGCACGTCGTCGCCGACGAGCATGGGGACCCCGAGGAGTTGCTGACCAAGCTCGACGCTGCCGAACAGCAGGTAGCCAGCCTGCGCGACCAGCTCAAGGCGATTCTCGGTGACGCACTGCTCCGATGACCGCCGCAGAACGAGTGATCGCGCATTTCGACCGCATAAGCGAAGCGCCTGGCGCCATCGCACGCTTGCGGCGTTTCATCCTCGACCTGGCGGTCCGTGGCAGGTTGGTCGATCAGGATCCAAGCGATGAACCGGCCTCGACGCTGGTTGAACGAATTCAAGCTGCGAAGCGGGCTGAGGGGATTAGGGCACGGAAAGTCGATGCTTTCCACGAGACGGAGCTGCCGTTCGCGGCACCCGATGGCTGGACGTGGGCGCGGATCGGCCAAGTCACCAGCGATCGTGGGCAAGCGATTCCAGCGGAGTCATTCACGTACATTGACGTGACGTCGATCGATAAGGAGGTCGGTCGTATTGCCGCCGCGAAGGTGCTTTCGGTTGGCGACGCGCCGAGTCGAGCCCGGAAGCGTGCTCTGAAGGGCGACCTCCTCTATTCGTGTGTGCGCCCATACCTGCTGAATGTGGCAGTTATCGACCGCGATTTCGTGCCGCCACCGATCGCGAGCACGGCTTTCGCCGTCCTGAACGGATTCGGTCTCGTCGTTCCCCAGTATCTCTGGATAGCTCTCCGCAGTCCGGCGATGGTGACCCAGGTCGAATCGAAGATGCGCGGACAGGCCTATCCGGCTATCAACGACTCCGATTTCCAAGCGCTGCCCTTCCCGTTACCGCCCCTTGCAGAGCAGCACCGCGTCGTCGCCAAGGTCGATGAGCTGATGGCGCTGTGCGATCGGTTGGAGGCCGCGCAGAAGAAGCGGGAGAGCCGACGTGACCGGCTGGTCAACGCGTCGCTGGCGCGCTTGAACCAGCCGGGCGATGCGCCGGCCCTCCACGAGCACACGCGGTTCCACTTGCAACACCTGCCGCGCATGACCAGCAGCCGGGCGCACGTTCAGCAACTGCGCCAGACGATTCTCCACCTCGCCGTTGGCGGAAAGCTGGTTCCACAACTTCAGAACGAGGAGCCGGCGAAGTTGCCAATGTCTGCCGAGGAATGGCTTCCGGCAGCAGTTCCGAACGGTTGGCGTTACGTTCCCTTAGCTAGCTTACTGGCGGAAGACACCCGGAATGGCTATTCGCGGAAGCCAGACGAAATCCCTGGAGGAACTCCAATCCTTAGAATAAGCGCATGCACGATCCGCGGAGACGGTGTCGTCGCTGAAGAAGAGCACAAGCTCATAAGCGGAATTGGATCCGATGTCCGCCTTCAACATGGGTTGAACGTTGGCGACCTCTTGGCCTGTCGGTTCAATGGCAACAGATCCTTCGTGGGTCGGTTAGCGATCTTTCGCGACCGTCTTCGCCTCCAGCCAATTTACCCAGACAAACTCATTCGAGTTCGAGTGGCCCGCGAGCTGGTCGCGCCGGCGTTCATTCGATTCGCTGGCGACACAGGCTTGGTTCGCCGCCAAATTGAAGCAGCTTGTGCGACAACTGTCGGGAATTGGGGCATCAGCGCTTCGAACCTGAAGGAAGTCAGGTTTCCCGTGCCGCCCTTGGCAGAGCAGCGACGCATCGTCGCCAAGGTTGACGAACTGATGGCCGTCTGCGACCGCCTCGAAGCGCAGCTCGAAGCCGGGCGAGTTGCTCAGGGAGCGCTACTCGAAGCCACCTTGCGTGACGTCTTGACAGCCCGAGAACAGGCACCAATGATCGCGCCGGAGTTCGGGTAGACCGACCAGGACCAGCAGTGCCACCTCCCAAGCAGCCGAAGATTTATCACATCATCCATGTCGATCGATTGCCGTCGGTGTTCGCGGTAGATCAACTCAGGTGCGACGCCGACATGGTGAACCTGGTGGATACCGGGACGGTGATCGGGATGAGCAAGATCAAGCACCGGCGCCTCGCCGAGCTGACACTCTCGTCCCACCCTGATCTATACGTGGGACAGTGCGTACCGTTCTACTTCTGTCCCCGTTCCGTGATGTTGTACGTGATCTGGAAGGCCAACGACGCGGACCTTGGCTATCGAGGCGGGGAAGGTCCGATCGTGCACCTGGAAGCCGACCTGCGGGCGACCGTGCGCTGGGCTGAGAGAATCGGCCGTCGGTGGGCCTTCACGCTGTCGAACGCCGGCGCCTACGGTTTCGAGGATCGCAAGACGCTTGATGCACTGGGCGAGATCGACTGGGACGCCGTCGGGGCCAACCGCTGGTCCGGGCCGGGTGTTCCGAGCGCTGTCCGCCACGGCAAGCAGGCCGAATTTCTGGTCGAACGCCACTTCCCTTGGGAACTAATAGAGCGGATCGGGGTCAGATCACGCGAAACCGCGCACCGGGTCTCGGAGGCGCTGTCTGGCCAGGCCCATCGGCCGCCGGTTGAAATCAAGCAGGATTGGTACTATGGTGGCTAAGCGCACCATGATCGAATTCAGGACTGGCGACATCCTTCAGACTGACGCAGAGGCCTTGGTGAACACGGTCAACTGCGTCGGGATTATGGGACGTGGCGTCGCGCTGCAGTTCAAGAAGGCATTCCCGGAAAATTTCAGCGCGTACAAGGCTGCTTGCGCCAGGGAAGAGGTCCAGCCTGGGCGGATGTTCGTCTTCGAAACCGGGTACGTCGGGAATCCCAAATACATCATCAACTTCCCCACCAAGCGCCATTGGAAAGGCAAGAGCCGGATCGAGGACATCGAGTCCGGACTGCGCGCCTTCGTGGACGTGATCCGGGAGCGACAGATTCATTCGGTGGCGATGCCGCCTCTCGGGAGCGGTCTCGGGGGGCTCCACTGGCCCGATGTCAGGCGCCGGATTGAGGAAGCTGTTCGCTCGCTCCCGAACGTCTCGTTCACGGTCTTCGAACCACGAGACGTCGCACCAGCCAACCCTACCGAAACGGGGCGTTCTGCGCCACCGCCGAAGATGACGCCTGGCCGCGCGGCGCTCGTCGAGTTGATGCGCCGCTATCTGAGCGGACTCCTGGATCCGTTCGTGACCCTCCTCGAAGTGCACAAGCTGATGTACTTCATGCAAGTGGCTGGGGAACCGCTGCGGCTTCGATACGTTGAAGGGCCGTTCGGCCCCTACGCAGAGAATCTGCGCCATGTGCTGAGCGAGATCGACGGGTACTTTCTCTCAGGCTACGGGGAAGGAGGAGAGGCTCCAGACAAGGAGCTGAGTCTCGTTCCCGGCGCCATCGAAGACGCGCAGGCGTTCCTCGCGGATCATCCCGACGTGCAGTCGCGGTTCAGTCGGGTGGCCGATCTCGTTGAAGGCTTCGAGACTCCCTTTGGGCTGGAGCTGCTCTCAACCGTTCACTGGGTGATGAACGGGGACGGCGCGGCATCCCCAGAGGATGTCGTTCGCGCGGTCCATGCATGGGGCGAGCAGAAGAAGCAATTCACTCCCAGACAGATCACATTGGCGTCTACAGTTCTTACGCGGAAGGGCTGGCTCGCAGCGCCGTCGGAAGGCGCGAAGCGCGGCGGGCTATAGCTTGGTCAAGCACACCGCGGTTGCCACGGCAAATTGGGACGGGTACGGCGCTCGTCCGCTCGATCGCCGCGCGTACCTCGCGGCGCTTCGATTCCTGCAGGCGCTCCCAACGACGACCCCAGTCCCCGACGTGAGCGTCGATCCCGACGGAGAGGTGGATGTTCTGTGGTACATCAGCCCGACGCGCACCCTGTCGGTGAGCATCGGGCCAGCTGGCCGCTTGACTTACGCGGCCTTGTTCGGTGACACGCGGAGCTACGGGACGGAGTGGTTCGTGAATGAAATTCCTCAGGCGATCCTGCTGAATCTCTCGCTGGTCATCGGCGCCAGACCCTAAGCTCTTCCCGCGAACTCCCGGGTCTCGGTGTGGACCTTCACCTTTTCCCCTTCCTTGATGAACAGGGGCACCCGGACCTTGAGGCCGGTTTCAAGCGTGGCCAGCTTGGTGACGCCACCGCTCGCCGTATCGCCCCGGACGCCCGGCTCGCTCTCGGTGACCTTCAGCTCCACGTGTGGAGGAAACTGCAAGCCAATCGGGTTGCCGTTGTACTGGTGAACCTGAAGGATTAGGTTGTCCACGAGCAGATCCCGATCGTCGCCGACGATATCCGATCCGAGCGTGAGCGTCTCGAAGGTCTCCTGGTCCAGGAAGTGGTAGCCCGCGCTGTCGGCGTACAGATAGGAAGCCGTCAGCATCTCGAGATCCGGCTCGCCGAATTTCTCGCCCGCTTTGAAGGTCTTGTCGAAGACGGCGCGCGTCAACAGGTTACGCATCTTGATGCGCACGAGCGTCTGGCCGCCACGAGCAGTTGGCCTCGACACCTCGACCTCCAGGCAGAGATATGGCGCGCCTTCGAACTCGAAGAACATCTTCCGCTTGATGTCGATGGCCTCAATCAGGGTCGCCATGGGCCCTTATTGTAGCCGCCTGGGCCTTGTCTACGGCTGCAGGAGGAGCACGTTGAGGCGGTAATACAGTACGGGGTCGAAAAGTCCCCGCTCGACGAGGGGGAACAGGGGTGTCGAGGTCGTTGACACGATCTGTCTCTGACGGCTCCTGCCCTGGAGCCACTGGCTCAATTGACGCTGCTGTTCCAGGTCGAGGCCTGCAACCTCCTGCAGGATGAGCGAGCCCTCCTGGCCGGCCTCGAGTTCGAGAGGCGCGCCTGGCCTCCGCCACAGAATCGGTTCGCGGAGATACGGCCTGAGCGTTGAGAGGAATGCCTCCGTCGAGGTGTTGGTGCCCTCGAACAGGATGTTCGGGTGCGTGGGCAGCAAAGCAGACCACGCTGGGGCATCCGAGGAGGCGAGAGTCGAACCGAGTGCTTCGAGAGTAGCCGAGCCGTTACGTTGTTGAAACATGAGCTAAAAGGGCCCTCGCAAAATCCGAATCCTTTTGGACCGGGGAAGTCCTCCCAAAGTAAAGCGCTTCCCTGTGAGTGGCATCGCAGGCGCCAGAGGTGCGGCCCGTGATCGACGTGCTGGTCGCCCTCCTCAGCGGTGAGCCGAGTGAGCTGTCACATATCGTACTCGATATGAGCGGCGTCGTGTCGTTTTCCCGCCGTGTCTAACGGGGCGCGTGATTCGGAAAAGGAAATGGCGCGCGGGTGAAATTCCCGCGCGCCATTTGTCGTCCTCTAACGTCCGGCTGAACATCCGGCCAAAGCCGGATGCCACGTACTCACTGACTAGGTGAACGTGACGATGCCGCTGATGGCGGTGCGGTCGGCCGCCACCTGCAGCGCGTCGCGCGCGCGGTCGAGCGGGACCGTCTGGCCCACGAGCGACGCCGCGTCGAACCGCTTGCTCTCGATGAGCCGCACGAACTCCGGAATGTCCCGCATCGTGTTGACGCCGGCGAAGTTCCCGGGGAGGTGCGTCTTCAAGGCATTCGCCCACTGCCCGGCCGGGAACGTCACGGTAGAGCCGGCCGCCTGACCGACGCCGCAGGTCCTGATGACGCCGCCGTTGGCGCACACCGTCCAGGCCAGTTGCAGCGACTCGACGCCGGTCGGATCCGGGCCGGCCTCCGCCTTCGGCGGGAAGCGATCGCCGCCGACGGCCTCAAGCACGTACATCGGACCGTAGGCCGCCGGATTGGGACCGCGACCACCCGCGTACGATCGCTCCATGCCGGTCTTGCAGAGCGCTCGGATCTTGGCGATGAGGTCCGCGTTGCCCACGCCCCGGTCCACATTGGGGTCGATCACCGTCGTCGCGCCAAGCTTCATCGCCAGATCGCGCCGGGCTCGGATCGGCTCGACAACGATGATTTGCGCGGCGCCCTGGATGCGCGCGCCCTGGACGGCGCTCAGGCCGAGAGGCCCGGCGCCGAGCACCAGAACGTCCATCCCGGCTTCGATGGGCATCCGGCGCATGGCCAGACCCAGACCCGTGCTCATCACGCACGACAGCAGCGACAGCTCGGCGGCCGACACCGTCGTGTTCACGGGCACCGTCTGCTCTTCCCACGCGACCATGTATTCGGAAAAGCCGCCGAGCGTGCCGTTGACGGGGATGCCGTCGGATGTGTCGGCCACCGGCAAGACCGGCCTGCCGGCGCCGGCCGTGCACGCATCGCCCCGGCCGTGCAAACACAGGAAGCACTGGCCGCAGTTCGCCGTGACGGGCACGATCACGCGGTCACCGACCTGGCAGCGCCTGACCGCCGAGCCGACCTCGACCACAATGCCGACGCCGCCGTGGCCCTGAATGG
>JBAUGX010000081.1:0-1603 GCA_049679965.1 Vicinamibacterales bacterium | reverse complement strand
GCCTGAAGGCGGACCCCACGAATGAGTGGGTCAATGAAAACGTCGCAGTCGAGGACTTCGTCACGCCGGCCCTCGCCACCGAGGCGACGGCCGAGGCCGACCGAATCGGGCGCGCACGGGCGACCGTCCGCGCGGGCGACGAGGACCTGCTGGCCCAACTCGACGGGCGTGGACCACACATCGCGCGCGCCCGCCGTTCGAAGACGCGCGCCGCCCTTGGTCGGCGGGTCCTGATGTTGTGGCGCGTGAGCCTGAATACCAACGCCGCGGCCGTCCGCGCCTCGGTCCTCGTGCCCCTCACCATTCAGCTGCTGGGCGATGCAATCGTCAGCGACACGTGTGAACTGCTGCGCCGCCTCGACGCAGACCTTCGGCGGCAAGGTGATCTCGCGACGCTATCGTGGCAACGGCGCGCCGCCGACGTTCACCGGGTGTTCATCGGAACCAGGCTCGACCGGGAGCGCGCGATCGGCACGACAGACGCTTCCGCACCAACGATCTTCCAGCCGGGCCTGTTCGATCGCCGGCACGAACAGGCGCGGTTGGCGATCCTCGCCTCTGAAGGCGACCGGAGGATCGAACGGGCCGCGACGATCGCGGCCTTCGAGCAAGCGGCCGTACCTTCTCCGGCCGACGCCGAGCTGCTGCTCGTGCTGATGCCCTGAACGATTGCCTTCATGCTTCCCGGTCTCACCGGCCATCTCGTCTCGGAAGCCTTTCTCGAAGCCCACCTGTCTACGATCCGCGATGCCGACACCGACCGGATCCTCGCTCGCGTCCATCGCGAGCTCATCGCGTGGCGCCGCCAGACCGAAACACTGGGGCCCGCGTCGAGCCTGCACGCGATGCTGCAGGCCGGAGCGGCGCCGCTCGTTGCCGCGCTCGGCTTCGATCCGCCCGCGGACATCGAGCCTGCCGAGCGGTCGCTCGCGGCCACGATACGGGGAGGCTTGCGTCCGGCGGCGCTGCTCGTCACGTCATGGGGCGATCGCCTCGATCCACTCTGGCGCGCGGCCGTCACGCAAGCCATCGCCCGCTCCGCACCCTGGTGTCTGCTGTTCAACGGCACCCATCTCCGCGCGATCGACGCACGGCGCCTCTTCGCGCGGCGGCACATCGAGTTCCATCTGGATCGCACGCTGGAGGACCCGCAGACGTTCGCGGCCTGCCTCGCCGTCATGAGCCCGCGCGGGCTCCCCGCGTCGGATGCTGGAACGCCTCTCCACGCGCTGGTCGAGGCGTCGGGTCGTCACGCCTCGGGCGTGTGCCGGTCGCTTCGGAGCGGTGTGCTGGCCGCCTCGGCCGACGTGCTCAACGCCCTCGTCCGGCCCCGGACGGCGAGGCGTGCTCTCATGCTCGACGACAGCTTCGAGCAGGCGCTCACCATCGTCTATCGCATTGTCTTTCTGCTGTTTGCCGAAGCGCGCGCGCTCGTGCCCATGTGGCACCCCGTGTACCGCGACAGCTACAGCGTGCAGGCCCTGCGCGAAGCAGCAGAACAGCCGCAAGGCGCCCCTGGCCTCTGGGACGCCCTGCGCGCGATGGCACGTCTCGCACATGCCGGCTGCCACGCCGGCGATCTGCGGGTCACCCCGTTCAACGG
>JBAUGX010000080.1:0-13317 GCA_049679965.1 Vicinamibacterales bacterium | reverse complement strand
GGGCACGACGATCATCGGCGGCGGCGACTCGATTGCGGCTGTCAAGAAGGCGGGGATCGCCGATCGCATCACGCACATCTCAACAGGCGGCGGCGCCTCACTCGAATTCCTCGGCGGCCGCGTCCTGCCGGGCGTAGCCGCCCTTACCGAGAAATAACCCGTGCGCATTCCATTCATCGCGGGCAACTGGAAGATGTTCAAGACCGTGCAGGAAACGGTCGCATTCGTCAAAGAGCTGAGCGGGCTCGTCAAAGACGTGGGCGGCGTGGAGATCGTCGTCGCGCCGCCATTCACGGCTGTGCACAGCGCCGCCGCGGCCGCGCGCAACACCAACATCGGCGTGGCAGCCCAGGATCTCTATTGGGAACGGGAAGGCGCGTTCACCGGCGAAGTCTCGGCGGGCATGATCAAAGAAGCCGGCGCGGAATTCGTCATCGTCGGACACTCCGAGCGGCGGCGCTTGTTCGGCGAAACCGATCAGACGGTCAATCGCAAGACGATGGCGGCGATCCAGGCCGGCCTGACGCCGATCGTCTGTGTCGGAGAGACGCTCGAGGAGCGCGAGCGCGACCTCACGCTCGCCGTGCTCGACCGACAGATCAAGGACGGCCTCGATCGCCTCGCCGGCGATCAGGTCGCCCAGTTGGTCCTCGCCTACGAACCCGTGTGGGCGATCGGCACCGGCCGCAATGCCACGGCGGCGCAGGCCGGCGAGGCGCACACGCACATCCGAAAGCGGATCGGCCAGTGGTTCGGCGGGGACGCCGCGGATCGGTGCCATGTCATCTACGGCGGCAGCGTGAAGCCGGACAACATCCAGGTCCTCATCGCCGAGCCCGATGTCGACGGGGCGCTCGTCGGGGGCGCGAGCCTTGATGTGAAGGGGTTTGCCGACCTCGTCAGGAGGAGCCGGCCGGAGGCTGGGGTATAATTCTGGCCCGCGATTGAGCCGACGCGTCACGTCCGACGCTCGCGGCAGCTGGTCGCGAAGCCGGTTCCAAGCGAGAGTTATCGATGTTGTACTACCTGTTCACGACGATCTATGTGCTGGCCTGCATCATGCTGCTGCTGGTGGTTCTGCTGCAGCAGGGCAAGGGCGACATCGCGGCGGCGTTTGGCGGCGGCAGCAGCCAGTCGGCGTTCGGTGCGCGCGCCGGCGCGACGGTGTTGACCAAGGCGACCGCCGTGCTCGCGGTGTTCTTCATGTTGGGCGCGCTGTCGCTCGCGATCATCGGGCAGCGGGGAACAGGGTCGGTCCTGAGCGGCACGCCCGGACCGAGACCGGCGCCCGTCAGCCCCTCACCCGCCCCGGCCGCTCCGGCGGGCGCGCCCTCCGCGCCGAGCGGCGCAACGGCGACACCAACCGGTGCTCCGGCGAATGCGCCGGGGACAACAACCCCCTCATCGGCTCCGGCGAACACGACACCGGCGCCAGCCCCGAAGTAGGAGCAGACGTCGCTTCAAAACGCCTGGTCCCAGCGGACCGACAGGCGGATCGCGGAACCGATCAGCCCGACCATGCTATAGGTCTGCACGAAGTTGCCCCACTGCTCCCTGGTGCGCGGGTCGATGTGCTCCGCCAGGAGGCCGTGCTGGTTGCGACAGGCCAGCATGCTCTCGAAGAGGGCGCGCGCCTCGTCTCGCCGGCCGAGCGCGGCCAGCGCGTTGATGTACCAGAACGTGCACACGAGAAACGCATTCTCCGGCTGCCCGAAGTCGTCTTTCTCGAGATAGCGGAACACGAAGTCGCCGCGGCGTAATTCGCGCTCAACCGCGCGCACCGTGCCGGCGAACCGAGGATCGTCTGCCGCCAGGAAGCCCACCTCGTTCAAGCGCAGCAAGCTTGCGTCGAGCGTGTCGCCCCCCATGGTCGCCACGAAGCTTCCGCGCTTGGGATTCCACGACCGCTCACACACCGCATGATGGATGCGCGTGACATGGCTGCGCCAGTACGCGGCCCGGCCGGCAAGTCCAAGGTGGGCCGCTATTCTGGCGAGCCGGTCGCACGCCGCCCAGCACATCACGCTCGAGAACGTATGCACGCGTCTGACACCGCGCAGCTCCCAGATGCCGGCGTCCGGCTGATCGAAGAGCGCCGCCGCGTGTTCGCCGAGGGCCTCGAGGCGGTGGAACAGCGCTTCGTCACCACGTTGGACCAGCCGCTGATCAAAGAACACGTGCGTCACCGCCAGGATGGCCGAGCCGTACACGTCGTGCTGGACCTGCCGGCCGGCTTGATTGCCGGCTCGCACCGGGCCCATGCCACGGTAGCCGGGCAAAGAGTCCACCTCGCGCTCATCGACGGTCTCGCGTCCGCTGATGCTGTACATCGGGTGCAGCCGGCCGTCTGCCGCGCCGGCAACAACGTTGAGGATGTACGCGAGATGGCGCTCCATGGTGCGCGTCGCACCGAGCCTGTTGAGCTCATTGACGACGAAGTAGGCGTCGCGCAGCCAGCAATGGCGGTAATCCCAGTTCCGCCCGCTTCCCGCCGCTTCTGGAATCGACGTCGTCATAGCCGCGACAACGGCTCCCGTGTCTTCGAACACATTGAGCTTCAGCGTGATCGCCGCGCGGATCACCGCGTCCTGCCATTCGAAGGGGATGCCGAGGTAGCGCACCCACTGCCGCCAATAGGCGGCCGTTTCCTCGAGAAAGTGGCGCCCGACTTCCGCGACAGAACCCTGCATCGTCTCGTCGGGACCGAGGATCAGGGTCACCGTGTCTTCCAGAAAGAACGGCGTTTCTTCGAGCAGCGCGGTGATGGAGGCATCCGTGGTCAGGCGCAGCACGAGATCCGTGCCCAGGTATCGGATGTGGTGGCTCCCCGACGTCGATCCGGAGGGATGACGGCCGTACGCGTGGGCGGGACGAAGACGCACGCGGACGCGAGGGTTCCCGGCAATCCGCCTGATCTGCCTGACCAGCATCATGGGACAGAAGATGCGGCCGTGCTGGCGGAAGCGCGGCGAAAAGTCCGTGATCTCGATGCATCCGCCGAAGCGGTCATGCATGCGGGTGACGAGGACGGGCGTGTTGACGAGATACTGCTGTTCGTCGCGCGCGTGATCGATGAGATCCACCGCGAAGAAGCCGAAATCTTCTTCACGCGACGGCTCTCGCAGCAGGGAGCAAAACACGGGGTCGCCATCGAAGCGCGGGAAGCAACCCCACACAATCTCCGCCCTGGGATTCACCAGGCAGCCGATCGTGCCGTTGCCGACGAGCGCCAGATCCAGGGACGTCACCGGGCGCTCTCCCGCCGGCCGGCCCTGTCTGATTGCTTCATAGCCCGTGGTCCACTCCGTGTCCGACGGGGACGTGCGGCGACAAGTCCGACGCGGCTGTGCGATCGAGCAGACGGCCGCGGCGTCTCATGCCGGCCGCGTCGATCAGCATGCGCCCGGCCCAGCGATAGACGTTGAATTCCTGGACAAGGCCCCGCATGAGACGTATACGGGCGCGCTGCTCCGCCGGCGGCATCGTCAGGGCGAGATGGATCGCCCTGGCGCACTGATCGGTGTCGTACGGATTGACGATGATCGCTTCCGGCAGCTCGCGCGCCGCACCTGTGAACTGGCTCAGCACCAGCACGCCGCGCTCGTCGTCGCGCGACGAGATGAACTCCTTGGCCACCAGATTCATCCCATCGTGCAGACTGCTGACGAAGCACAGATCGGCGGCGCGGAAATATTCATAGACCGCTTGTGGCTCGTGATGCTCGATCTTGAGCACCACCGGCGGGCAGGCGGCATGGGCGAACCGGCGGTTGATGCCCGCCGCCAGCGCCTTCACCCGCGCCTGGTACTCCTGGTATTGCCCGATGCTGCCTCGCGTCGGAGCGCTGATCTGGATGAAGGTGAACTTGCCCACCCATTCCGGCCACAACTCGAGAAAACGCTCCACGGCCCGAAGGCGCTCCTCGATGCCCTTCGTGTAATCAAGCCGGTCGACGCCGACGCCAATTGCGTGGTCGATCGGCAGGCGATGGCGCTCGCAGACGTCGAGGCGGCATTCCTCGACGGGCTTCTGGACCAGGGCTTCCGACGGGGGCCACTCGACCGAGATCGGATAGCGCTTCACCGCCGTCAGCTTGCCCCGGTACGACACGCTGAACATTTCCCGATCGACCCTCGCCTCGAGCACTCGATCAACCGTATCGATGAAATTGTTGCAGTGAAACTGCGTGTGAAATCCGAGGATGCTGCTGCCGAGCAAGCCGTCGAGCAGCTCCTCCCGCCAGGGGCAAATGGCGAACGCTTCAGGGTTCGGCCAGGGAATGTGCCAGAAAGTGATGATCGTGGCCGCCGGGAGCGCTTCCTGAATCATCCGCGGCAACAGGGCCAGGTGGTAATCCTGGACCATGACGATGGGATTGGGAGACTGCGACTCGTGGACGACGGCGTCGGCGAATCGGCGATTGACTCTGACGTACTGCTCCCAATCCGAGGTGCGGAATGTCGGGCGCACGTGGGCGATGTGACAGAGGGGCCAGAGCCCTTCGTTCGCAAAGCCGTAGTAATAACCCGCTTCCTCCTCGGCGCTGAGCCACACGCGCCGGAGCTGATAGGCCGGCCGCTCGCTGGGAACACCCACCCTGTCGTCTCGATCCACGACGTCCTTGTCGGCAGAGCCGCTCCCATGCGCAATCCACGTCCCGGAACAGGCGCGCATGATCGGCTCGAGCGCCGTGACCACGCCGCTTGCCGGCCGCTGCACCTCGACCGAGTCGCCGTGGCGGACGTGGACATACGGTTCGCGGTTGGACACGACGATGATCGCCTGTCCGCGAAGCTCGGCGAGCAGGATCGCGCGCACGGCTTCGGGCGTCCAGGCGACCCGGTCGTGGTCGCGCGATTGCTGCTCGGCTTCGATGTCCCGAATCAGCGCGCGGAGCTCGAGCGCAATCGGCCGCAGCTCCGCGGAGTCGGACTTCCCCGATGGACGCACGAGCCCTTCGCCCCGCAGCAGCGCCCGCAGGCCATGCACCCAGCCGCGCCAGCTCAACTGAGCGATGACGACCGTGATGAGTGAGATCGCGGCGCCCAGCGCGACAAAGAAATAGAACAGGTACGTTCGAGTTTCCTCGCTCCGGCGCTCGACGAAACTCATGTCATGCAGGAGCACGAGGGTTCCAGCCGCTGCGCCGCCGGCCTGCAGCGGCCGCACCGACACAAGGAGCCGACCGTGTGCGGTGGCCAGCATGGGTCCCGAAGGCCCGGAGAACATCTCGAGCCTTGCGCACGTGACCTCCGGCGGGAGCGTCGTGGTCGCCAGCGGCTGGCTCGCCGGCGAGTCGCAGTACCCCAAGGCATACAGACGTTCGTCCCGCGAGACGCTCGTGAAGAACTGGAGCATGCGGCTGCGGCTGCCGGTACGGATCATCTCTTCCAGAGGCTCTTGCACGGTGCTGGCGATCTCATTGGAGCGGATCTCGAGATCCCGCACGAACCAGCGCAGCGTCAGGTTGTCGACGAGGGGCACGACGGCGTAGGCGATCGCCGCGAGCGCGAGCATCAGCGGAACGATGAATCGGAGAGAAAGCCGCATACGACCCTCTCGACGAATGTTGGCGCGACAGCTGGGGACGAATATGCTAACGGTCTGGGCGGTGTGTTGTCGATGTCCGTCTTTTGTCAGGTGTTGTCAGGTCATCGAAGGCCACCTAGAAAAATCCATACCTTTCGCGCCCAACACCTGCGACACTATTTGTCTCATTACCCACAGCGAGGTGACCAGTGCGACGTCGCAAGCTCCTCTTCATCTTCGTTCTGATCGCGCTTGTCTGTTCCAGGCCCGTTCTACAGCTCGCGCCGCTCTCGGCGGCCGAACTGCCGACGCGACTGACAGGAGCCGAGTTCTGGAAGCTCAGCACCGACATGTCGGAGCCGGACGGCAACTTCAGGTCCGAGAACATGATCTCGAACGAGATGGTGCTCGCGAGCCTGCTGCCTGAGGTGGCGGCGCTCGCCAAGCAGGGTGGCGTCTACATGGGCGTCGGCCCCGAGCAGAACTTCAGCTACCTCGCGGTGCTGCATCCGCGGATGGCGTTTATCACCGACATCCGTCGCGGTAACCTGCACGTGCTCCTGATGTACAGGGCGCTCTTCGAGCTGTCGGCTGACCGCGCTGAACTGATCTCGCGGTTGTTCACGCGTGCTCGACCCGCCGGTCTCACGGCGACGTCGAGCGCACGGCAGATCATGGACGCGATCTGGGACGTGAAGACCGGCAACGAGGCTGCCTACAAAGCCAACCTCGACGCGATCATGACGCAGCTCACGAAGACCGACGCGATTCCACTGCCGCAGAACGACATCGACGGCATCGACGCCGCGTATCGCAGCTTCTATTTCTACGGCCCGGCCATCAATTACCAGGCCAGCACCGCGCTGACGCCACTGACGGGCGGCTTCGGCCGCGGAGGCGGCGGCCGCGCCAGCGCCACCTACTGGGACTTGATGACGCAAGTCGACGCAAGCGGCAAAGAGCTGAGCTATCTCAGCTCCCATGAGAAGTTCCTGTGGTTGAAAAACTTTCAGGCCCGCGGCCTGCTCGTGCCGCTCGTCGGCGACTTCTCGGGCCCGAAGACGCTGCGTGCCGTCGGCGCCTACACGCGCCGGCAGGGCGCGATCGTCTCGACGTTCTACGTCTCGACGGTCGAGCACTACCTGCGCGATGCGGGCACCATCCCGGCGTTCTGCGCAAGCGTCGCGTCGCTGCCGACTGACAACACGAGCGTCTTCATCCGTCCCGGCAACGTGCAACAGTTCCTGCAGGTCGATGCGCCGGCCGTTCGCGGCCGAACGTTGCCCGCGACACCGGAGGTGACCGGCGGGCGTGGCACCTACCAGGTCGGCATCGTCGTGCCCGTCAAGGGTGGATGTGGCTGAGCTCAGCTTCAGACCCAGTTATTCCTCGAGTGCGGTCTCAAGGCCTGAAGTAGAATCATCAATCAGCAGTCAGCAATCGGCAATTCATCCCTCGTAAGCGGAAGTGGCGGAACGGCAGACGCACCAGCTTGAGGGGCTGGCGCTCGCAAGAGCGTGGGGGTTCGAATCCCCCCTTCCGCACCAAGATCGAAAAAGGCCGGCACACGCCGGCCTTTTTCATTTTCATCAGACATAGCTGGCCGCTCAGATCATGCAAGGTCGAAGCGATCGAGATTCATCACCTTGGCCCAGGCCGCCACGAAGTCGCGCACGAACGCCCGCTGGGAGTCGCTGCACGCATAGACTTCCGCGAGGGCCCGAAGCTGGGAGTTCGAGCCGAAGACGAGATCGACGATCGTGCCCGTCCACTTGACCTTGCCCGTCGCGCGATCGCGCCCCTCGAACACGCCTTTGTCAGTGGCGGAAGGCTGCCACTTCGTCCGCATGTCGAGCAGGTTGACGAAGAAATCGTTCGTCAGCATCCCCGGGCGCTTGGTGAACACGCCATGCCTGGACTTCCCGACGTTTGCATTGAGCGCGCGCATGCCGCCGACGAGCACCGTCATCTCAGGGGCGGTCAACGTCATCAACTGCGCCTTGTCCACCAGCAACTGAGCCGCCGATCCCTCGAGTCCCTTGCGGGCGTAGTTGCGGAACCCGTCTGCGGCCGGCTCCAGTACCGCGAACGAGTCCACGTCGGTCTGCTCCTGCGATGCGTCCGTACGGCCCGGCGTGAAGGGCACCTTCACGTCATGCCCGGCCTTCTTCGCAGCGGCCTCGATGGCTGCGCAGCCGCCGAGCACGATGAGGTCAGCGAGTGAAACTTTCTTCTTCTTGCCGGACTGCGCGCCGTTGAACGCCTTCTGGATCCTTCCCAGCGCCGCCAAAACCTTCGCCAGATCGGCCGGCTGGTTCACTTCCCAGTTCTTCTGCGGCGAGAGACGGACGCGCGCCCCGTTCGCTCCACCGCGCTTGTCGCTGCCGCGGAACGTCGCCGCAGACGCCCAGGCCGTGGTGACAAGTTGGGAGATGGACAGGCCAGATTTGAGGAGCTTCGCCTTCAAGGCGGCCATGTCCTTCTTGTCGATCAGCTTGTGATCCACTGCGGGAACGGGGTCTTGCCACAGCAGCCGCTCCTTGGGAACGAGCGGCCCGAGATAGCGCGACAGCGGGCCCATATCGCGGTGCGTCAGCTTGAACCACGCGCGCGCGAATGCGTCCGCGAACTGATCGGGATTCTCGTAAAAGCGCCTGGAGATCTTCTCGTAAGCAGGGTCGAAACGCAGGGCAAGGTCCGTGGTCAGCATGGCCGGCGCGTGACGCTTGGACTTGTCATGGGCATCCGGAATGGAACCGGCGCCCGCGCCGCCCTTCGGCCTCCACTGCTGCGCACCGGCGGGGCTCTTCGTCAGCTCCCAGTCGAAGCTGAACAGGTTCCAGAAGAAGTTGTTGCTCCACGTCGTTGGCGAGCTGGTCCAGGTGACTTCCAGGCCGCTGCCGATCGCGTCACCGCCTTTGCCCGTACCGAAGCTGCTCTTCCAGCCCAGGCCCTGCTCCTCGATGCCGGCGGCTTCCGGCTCGGGCCCCACGTGCTTCGCATCGCCGGCGCCGTGGGTCTTGCCGAAGGTGTGGCCGCCGGCGATGAGCGCCACCGTCTCTTCGTCGTTCATCGCCATGCGAGCGAAGGTCTCGCGGATGTCCCGCGCCGCCGCGATCGGATCCGGTTTGCCGTTGGGGCCTTCCGGATTGACGTAAATCAGACCCATCTGCACGGCCCCGAGCGGATTCGCCAGCTGACGATCGCCGGTGTAGCGCTTGTCGCCCAGCCACTCGGCCTCAGGCCCCCAGTACGTATCTACTTCGGGCTCCCAGACGTCCGCACGGCCGCCGCCGAAGCCGAACGTCCTGAACCCCATCGACTCCAGGGCGACGTTCCCGGCAAGAATCATGAGGTCGGCCCAGGAGATCTTCCGGCCGTACTTCTGCTTGATCGGCCAGAGCAACCGGCGCGCCTTGTCGAGGTTGACGTTGTCCGGCCAACTGTTCAGCGGAGCAAAGCGCTGGAGGCCGCTCCCTGCGCCGCCACGACCATCGCCGATGCGGTACGTGCCGGCGCTGTGCCACGCCATCCGAATGAACAGCGGTCCGTAGTGGCCGAAGTCCGCCGGCCACCAGTCCTGCGAATCCGTCATCAGGGCATGGAGGTCCTTGACGACGCCGTTCAGGTCGAGGCTCTTGAACTCCCTGGCGTAGTCGAAACCCTCACCCATGGGGTCGGACTTGGAGGAGTGCTGGTGCAGGATGTTCAGCTTCAGCTGATTGGGCCACCAGTCCGCGTTCGATGGGGCTCCAGCGACCGTGTGCGCCACTGGGCACTTGGCTTCCGTATCCATGTTCTCTCCGATTATTGGTTTGTGTTTTCTGGACCGTTCCGACAGGCTGACGCTTTCGGCCTCCAATGATAGTAGTTCTCGGCGGGCTGGGCGAGGCGATCGGCCACATCCCGACGGTCAATAATCTCCCTGCGAAGGTGAAAACCGACGTATTCGTCGTTGAAAACCGACGTATTCGTCGTGTTGACGACACCCCCAGTCCGGCCTATCGTCTGGAGACTTGGCCCGGCGAAGCGCTGCGGTCGGATGCGAGGACTTCGATGCACGTCGACGGATACGATACGGGCGGGTTCTACGACGAGATGTTCGACCAGGCGGGACACGCGCGGCCTGAGGCGCGGCTCCTGCTCGACACCATCGGATCGCTCGGGGACGGGCAGCTCCAGCGCTGCCAGCAGGCCGCCGAACGCATCCTCGTGCAGCTCGGCATCACGTTCAACGTCTACGGCGACTCGGCCGGTACCGAACGGCCGTTCCCCTTCGACCTGGTGCCGCGCATCGTGCGCTCGGAAGAGTGGGACTGGATCGAGCGCGGCCTGAAGCAGCGCATCCACGCGCTCAACGCGTTCATCGACGACATCTACCACGGTCAGCGCATCCTCAAGGACAAGGTGATCCCGGAAGAGGTCGTCCGCTCGGCCGCCTTCTTCCGGCCTCAGTGCGTCGGCATCAACCCGCCCAAGGGCGTCTGGTGCCACATCACCGGCACCGATCTTGTGCGGCACGGCGACGGCCAGATCTACGTGCTCGAGGACAACCTGCGCGTGCCCTCCGGCGTGTCCTACATGCTCGAGAACCGCGACCTGATGAAGCGGACGTTCCCGCAGGTCTTCGAAGGGCTGCACGTGCGACCGGTCGTCGAGTATCCGAGTCTGCTGCTGTCCACGCTCGAGTCCATCGCGCCTCCCGGCATCACGACCAAGCCGGTGGTGGTCCTGCTCACGCCGGGGATGTACAACTCCGCGTATTTCGAGCACAGCTATCTGGCGCAGAAGATGGGCATCCCCCTGGTCGAGGGCCGAGACCTGGTGGTCGAAGACAACACGGTCTGGATGCGGACGACGAAAGGCCTTCGCCGGGTCCATGTGATCTACCGTCGCATCGACGACGACTTCCTGGACCCGGACACCTTCCGCAAGGACTCGATGCTCGGCGTGCCGGGCCTGGTGGGCGCCTATCGCGCCGGGCGCGTCGCGCTCGCCAACGCGCCGGGCAATGGCGTGGCCGACGACAAGGTCATGTACGCCTACGTGCCCGACATGATCAAATACTACGAAGGCGAGGACCCAATCCTGCCCAACGTGCCCACGTTCCTGTGCTGGCGCGATCAGGATCGGCAGCACGTGCTGCAGAATCTCGAGACGCTCGTGGTGAAAGCCGCCAACGAGGCCGGCGGCTACGGGATGCTGGTCGGACCGCACTCCACGGCCGCCGAGCGGGAGGCCTTCGCGGCGAAGATCCAGGCCAACCCCCGCAACTACATCGCCCAGCCCACGCTCGCGCTGTCGCGCGTGCCGACGCTGGTTGACGGCCGGCTCGAAGGACGCCACGTCGATCTCCGGCCCTACATTCTCTATGGTGATGAGATTCGGGTGGTCCCGGGCGGGCTCACCCGGGTGGCGTTGCGCAAGGGCTCGCTCGTCGTGAATTCCTCGCAAGGCGGCGGCAGCAAGGACACCTGGGTGCTCTCGCCGGACGCGGGAGGTGCGGCATGAGGTCCGAGCCGCTGCCCCTGCTCAGCCGCGTCGCGGATTCGGTCTACTGGATGGCCCGCTACATCGAGCGCGCGGAGAACATCGCCCGCTTCATCGGCGTGAACCTCAACCTGCAGATCGACCTGCCGCTCGCGCCCGCCCATCAGTGGCAGCCGCTCATCGATACGAGCGGCGATACCGAGGCCTTCCGGGCACGCTACGGCAACGCGACGCAGACGCGCGTCATCGAATACCTGGCCTACGACACCGACAACCCGAACTCCATCGCGTCGTGCCTCCGCCTGGCACGGGAGAACGCGCGCTCGGTGCGGGAGACCGTCTCCTCGGAGATGTGGGCGCAGGTCAACAGCATGTACCTGCAGATCCAGAGCCAGCGTTCGCTCCCGGAGCCCGAACGCATGCTCGACGCCTTCCGCGAGATCCGGATGGGCTGCCACCTGTTCCAGGGCGTCACGGACGCGACCATGTCGCACAACGAGGCATGGCACTTCCTGCGCCTGGGGCGCACGCTCGAGCGCGCGGACAAGACCTCCCGCATTCTCGACGTGAAGTACTTCATGCTGCTGCCGTCCTCGAACGACGTCGGCACGCCGTACGACGACATCCACTGGACGGCGGTCCTCAAGTCGGTCAGCGGCTTCGAGATGTACCGGAAGAAGTTCGGGCGCATCACGCCGGCCGACGTCGTCGACTTCCTCGTCATGGACACGGAGTTCCCGCGGGCCGTGCACTACTGCGTTCGCTCGGCCAGCTCCGCGCTCCATGCCATCACGGGGACTCCAATCGGCGCGTTCAGCTGCGCCTCCGAACAGCTGATGGGGCAACTCCGGGCCGAGCTGGACTTCACCTCTGTGGAACACGTGATACGCGGGGGACTGCACGAGTACCTGGACCGGCTGCAGCTCAAAATGAACGCGATCGACGCCAGCCTGCGAGCCGACTTCGTGGAGCGCGTGCCGCAGATCGCGACCCAGACGTCGAGCCAGACGTGGAGTCAGACGTCCGGGCCCGCCACCGTCTGAGCATGAGCATCCGCGTCGCGCTGCATCACAAGACGGTCTACAAGTACGACCGCCCGGTCACGCTCTCGCCACAGATCGTGCGGCTACGTCCGGCGCCGCACAGCCGCACGCCCGTGACGAGCTACTCGCTGCGCATCGAGCCGGCGTCGCACTTCATCAACTGGCAGCAGGATCCGCAGGGCAACTTCCTGGCGCGGCTCACGTTTCACGCGCCGACGCGGGCGTTTTCGCTCGAGGTCGATCTGGTGGCCGAGATGACGGTCATCAATCCGTTCGATTTCTTTCTCGAGCCGCAGGCCGAGCGGTTTCCGTTCGTGTACGACGCCCGTCAGCGGGAGGAGCTGCTGCCGTTCCTGACCGTGCCGCCGCCGGGCTCGCGTCTGCTGGCATGGCTCGCGACGATCGACCGCACGGAGATGAGGACGATCGACTTTCTCGTCGCGCTCAATCAGCGGCTGCAGCGTGAGATCCGGTACCTGATCCGCATGGAGCCGGGCGTCCAGACGAGCGACGAGACGCTCGGCCGCGCCGCTGGATCGTGTCGCGACTCGGCCTGGCTGCTCGTCGAGATCTTCCGCAATCTCGGCCTGGCGGCCCGCTTCGTGTCCGGGTATCTCATCCAGCTGAAGCCCGACCTCAAGCCGCTCGACGGCCCCGAGGGGCCCTCCGACGACTTCACCGATCTCCACGCGTGGGCCGAGGTGTACTTGCCGGGAGCCGGTTGGGTGGGCCTCGATCCGACCTCTGGTCTCTTCGCCGGTGAAGGGCACATCCCGCTCGCGGCCACGCCCTCTCCGGAATCGGCCGCGCCGGTGTCGGGTCTGGTGAGCCCAAGCGAGGTGGAGTTCCTCCACGAGATGCGCGTGACGCGCATTCACGAAGACCCGCGGGTCACCAAGCCCTACACCGACGCGCAGTGGCAGGACATCCTCGCGCTCGGCGACCGCATCGACGCCGAGCTGGTCGCTCGCGACGTCCGGTTGACGATGGGGGGCGAGCCGACGTTTGTCTCCATCGACGACATGGAGGGCGAGGAGTGGAACACCGCGGCGACGGGCCCGACCAAGCGGCAGCTGGCCGGGACGCTCGTCCGCAGACTGCGCGAGACATTCGCCCCCGGCGGGCTGCTGCACTTCGGTCAGGGCAAGTGGTACCCGGGCGAATCGCTGCCCCGGTGGGCGATCACCTGCTACTGGCGCGCCGACGGCGTGCCCTTGTGGCGCGACCCGGCGCTGGCGGCCGATCCGGATCGGCC
>JBAUGX010000079.1:0-6345 GCA_049679965.1 Vicinamibacterales bacterium | reverse complement strand
CGCTGTCGCTGACCGACGGCGTGAGCGTCGCCGATCCGTCCGCATAATGCACGAACGCGCCGACGCCAATGTTTCGGATTGACACAACAGGCTTGGCCGATTACTGTCTGTTTCCTTGGCGGCAAGGGCGCTGGTCGTCGGGCGCTTGAGCGAAACGTTCGTGTGATGGAGGCAGGCTCATGAGTAGAAATACTGGTAGCGCCCTGCAGCGGCGCGTGGCCCTCGCGGTCATCGCGGTCCTCACGGTCAATCCGAGCATGATGGTGGCCAGTGGCCCGCCTGAGGCTGCACCACCGGCGGCCGTCGCCCCCGGGGACTCCGTGATGGTCGAAAGTGAACCGGCCGGGGCGGCCGTCTACGTGGACGGACAACTGACGGGGCAGACACCGCTGCACGTGTCGGGCCTGTCGGCCGGTGATCACCGCGTTCGCCTCGTCAAGGGCGGCTATCTCGAGAATGCGCGGCTCGTATCGGTGGGCGCCGCTGCCAGCACGGTCCGCGTGCGGCTGACGCGCGATGCCGGGTCCCGCCCGGAACTGGCAGCGCAGTTGGGTGGCGGCGGAGGCGGCGGGGGCGGCGGTAGATCGAAGCTGCCCCTCTACCTGGCTCTGGCGGGTGGAGGCGGGGTCGCGGCATATTTCTTACTGAAGGACAAGAGTCACGCACCGTCAGCTGGCTCGATCTCGTTCTCTCCGGCGACCGCCGTTATGGCGACGCTGACGACGCTGACGGCCGTCGGCGCGGCGGACGAAGACGGGGACACGCTCAGCTTCGCGTGGGACTTTGGGGACGGGACGGCAGCGGGTACCGGTGAGACGGTCACACACATCTACACGACCGCCGGAACGAAAACCGTCACGCTCACGGTCAGCGACGGCGAGAGTTCTGCAACGACGACCGGTAGCCTGGTCGTCAAGAGTCTCGTGGGCACGTGGACTGGACTGCTTAACTGTTGCGGACCGCTCAATACCATACTCATCGTGACGAGCCAGTCAGGTACGACTCTTACTGGCACGGAATCGGACCAAGCCCCGCAAGATGCGGCCAACTTTACAGGATCGGTGAACCCGACGACTCGTCAGGTGACTCTCAACTTCACGCTAACCCAGCTCGTGGGATCATTTTCGTTTGTGGGCACTCTCAACGCCGCTGCTACGACGCTGACCGGAGTCACCAGCAACCTCTCTGGCTCAGGTCCGCCCAACGGCACCACATGGACGATGTCCCGTCCCTGAAGGCAGTTCGGCGGGAGTGACGTCAGTAGAGGAAGCGAAGACCGCCGCCGAGTTGTAGCTCGCCCATTTTCGTGCTCACGCTGTCGGAGGCCGACAGGTGAGCGTACTTGGCCCGTGCGCATGCCGCCAGCGTGCGGACGCCCATCCCTCTCAACAATTCCTACATCAAACCTAGCGACGCCGCAGCCGGGGCTTGTACTGGGCGTGTGACGGCGGCTGGTATTTCAGCATTGCTCGATCGGCCGTTGATCTCGTGTCAGGGATCCGTACAACGGATACCAGGATGATGAAATCCGACGGCGGTAGTGTCGTGAAGGCGTGCGTGGCGGTCGTGTTGATGGCAGCGCTGGTCGCCAGTCCGGTGACGACCCGGACCTGGAGCGAGGCCGCCGGTGGAGCCCCGCCGCCAACCGCCGCGGCGGTGCTGCTCATCGAGAGCGAGCCGGCGGCTGCCGACGTCTACCTCGATGGGCTGCCGGCGGGGCAGACGCCGCTTCGCCTCTCGGGCCTCACGGTCGGGGATCATCGCGTCCGTCTCGTCAAGGGGGGCTATCTGGGGAACGTCCGCGTGGTGTCGCTGGGCGTGTCTCCCAGTTCCGTCCGCGTCCGGCCGCCACCTCGCACAATTCCTCCCGACTGTGCCGCCAATGCTAGTTGTGCTGACCCGGTCCGGTACGAATCTCATTGGCACGTACGCCGACCAGGACTCAGGAAATGCGGCCACGGTTTCCTGGTCGGTGAACCCGACGACTCGCCAGGTGAACCTCACCTTCACCTTCACCGGCGGTCCTGGACAGTGGTCGTTTGTGGGTACTCCCAACGCCTCTGCTACGACGCTGGCCGGAGTTGCCAACGACGTGTCCGGCACTGGGATCCCCCCAATGTCCAATGGACGACGACTCGTCCCTAAAGTCGAGGCAGATGCGAGAAGCGTCAGTAGAGAAGTCGGAGACCGCCGCCGAGTTGCAGCCCGCCCAATTTCGTGCTCACGCTGTTGCCGGCCGACGGCGTGAGCACGATCGACCCGTGCGCGTATCGGATGAGCGCGCCGACGCCGATTCTTCTCGACAATTTCCACGTCATATCAGCGCCGACGTTGAACCCGAGCGTGTCGGCGCGTGTGCTTGAGGTCTGAGCCGATTCGAACGTGGCTGTGTCGTACGGATAGGTCTCGCTGACCGTGACATTCGTCACGAAGTCGCGGGTGACCTTGAACATAGATGGTCCGGCGAAACCCACCAGATCGAAGCGGTCGGATCCCCTGAGCCGGTACGTGACGTCGAGGTGCAGAACGAGCTCGGTGTCGTGCAGGCCCGAGGCGGAGCCGCTCACCGGCCGCGGCGTGTTGAAGAAGAAGGGGTGTGGAATCTGGGCGCTGACATCACCGCCGAACTGCCGTCGGACTGATGACACGCTGATGCTCCCACCAAGGCGGCTTGGCTCGTGGGTCACTGCAGCCGAAAAGTCAATAAACGTCGCGGATCCGAGACTGAGCGCCGCGGCAATCGGCGCCGTCTCAAGATTCTTCTGCACCGAGAAGTTCTGCGAGGCTGTCTGGCCTATCGTCTGGATACCGCCGTTCACGCCGAAGGTAGTTCGCACTTGCGCCTCCGCCATGGCCGCCGAACCGATCACGGCCGTGCACGCGAGCATGAGCGCTCTGAGCCCTGAACGCCGAACTCGGAACCAGGAACCCAAGTTAGTTGACGCCCACCGCGAACCAGGCCTGGGTCACGGCCTGCACGGCGGTGCTTCCGGCCCCGTAGAGGTCCGTTGCAGCCTGAATGGTCATCGCGCGCGCAATCGAAAACGTCGCGCTCGACGGCATCATCATCTGTGCGAAGGCGCGATAGAACACGTTCTCGATCTGGGCGCGGTTGGCTTGGCCGACACCCTGAACGAAAGGGAAAGGGCTCAATCGGTGGTTGCCGCCCTCAATCGCGAGATAGTACGCGTGGTTGACAATGGATGAGTTCGTGTGGACGCCGCCGTTGTCCGCCGGTCCGGTGACGCGAAGGCTGTAGTGGTCGGGATAGCCGTACGAGAAAGGATTGGCCATCGATCGAAGACCTCCGGGAGTGACCACATCTTCGCCAATCAGATAGTCGGCCTTCAGGAATCCCGTCCCGGCCGGCTGATAGTAGAACTCGACCGCCGTGCCGATGATGTCCGAGAACGCCTCGTTGAGCGCGCCGGACTCGTTCTGGTAGATCAGGTTTGACGTGAAATCCGTGACGCCGTGCGTCAGCTCGTGGGCGACGACGTCCAGTCCGCCAGCCAGGAAATTCCACAGCCTACCTTGGAACTGGATTGTTGCCCCTTCGCCGTACACCATGACGCCGCCGCCAAAATAGAAGGCGTTCACGCAGTAGGTCCCGAATCCGGAATTGCCCGAGTTCCCGCAGGTGGTTGCTCGAGGCACCGGATGTACGATGTTCACGAGAGGGATGTTGTTGCCGTCGAGGCCCTGGCGGCTGAATCGCTTGAAATAGAAGTCGTAGACCAGACCGGAGTACGCCTGGGCGTCCACCGCGGCGCCGTCACTCCAGTCCGCCGATGGGCTGGTGGCGAGGTCAGACGTCGTCAGTGGGACCCCGTTTAGGAAATTGATCAACTTGCTGAGAACGCCACCCAGGTCAAAGGTTTGGAGCGAGGGCGGACGCAGCAAGTCCGAGGCGAAAAACGCCCCGGCCTGGCTCATCACGCTGATCTTCTTCTGGTCACCGAGGACACCTGTGCCGCGTGCAACCGCTGAAGCGCCTTGTCGCTGCACGGCATCTCGCTCACGGACAGTGACCCCGGTCGTGGCGTCAATGAAGATCTCAGTGCCGCCGTCGAGCGAAAACACGACGACCCGATATACCAGGCGGTATACGCCTGCGTCCGGCAACACCAGCAGTTCGGGCGTCCGCGAGGGCCCGAGCACTACGTTGTGCGCCAGCTCGACCATGACGCGCACGTCATTGGGTGAGAGCCGCGGCGTGACGTCGAGATCGATGTCCGGATAGATTGTGCCGAACACGGAGACCGTGGTGCCCCGATCCGTTTGCCGGCTCAGGTCGCCGCCGTAGACAGGGACGCCCTTGTAGTACTGGCCGAATCGCTCGTGCGCGTGTCCTGGCAGAAGCGGGTCGTTTGTCGTTCGCTGGAGACGCAGGTCGCCGTCATTCGCCATCTGCTCGATGGCCGTGTCCCATGGCTGGATGGCGCGTGGTGTGGTCGCGGCGACAGTGGTGCCCGCGGTCTGCGGACTCGCTGACGCTTGCGCCCGCGGTTCGAAGCGCGCGGTGGCCGTGGTCGTGGATATCTGAGACGGTACGACGGCGCTTACGACGGGGTTCGCTGGGCTCCCGGGGTTCCCGGGGTTCACGGGGTTCTCGAGGTTCACTGGGTTCGCCGGGGTCCCCAGGTTCCCAACCTCTGAATTCACGGAGTTCGCAGCGTTCGCGGGTTTCGGCAGGGCGATTGGATCTGCCGGACGATCTGCGACGGTGCTGGCAACAGGCCCCGCGAATCCTGGGGACTCCACGAACCCCGGGACCCTTGTGAACCCCGTGAACCGTGCGAACTCCGTGAACCCCTGGCGCGGAACGCTCGCCACCGTGCCGAGCACGATCGTCGCGGCGATCGCCAGCACCTTTAGAACCTTTGGCACCCCTAGCACCCCCAGAACTTCCAGAACCTTACATCAACATGAGCGGATCGAAGTCGTAATCGGCCGAATCGAGCGGCGCGACCACCGCGGCCGACGGGCGGTCGGGACTGGTCTCCCACAGATTCAGCTCATAGGGAATGTCGAGCCGTTCGCCAGCGGCATTGATGAGCACGCGCACCTGCGGCCGGTACGGATCCGGGGCGTACACCTTCCGCACCACCGCCACTTCGCCCGTCGTGAGCTTGACGAGGTTGCCGGCCGGATAGATGCCGATGAGCTGGACGAAGCGCCGCACCAGGGGCTGGTCGAACTGCAGGCCGTCATTTTTCTTGAGCACGGCCAGAATGCGGTCGGTCGGCATCACGCCCTGATAGACCCGCACCGACCGCATGGCGTCGTAGACATCGGCGATGCTGCACAGCATCGTGCCGATGTTGAGCTTCGCGCGGAACACCTTGAACGGATAGCCCGATCCGTCCGTGCGCAGGTGATGCTCGAAGGCCACGACGGGCGCGAGCGCGGGCATGTCGGGCGTCTTCCGCAGGATCTCGGCGCCATCGACGACGTGGCGTCTCATGATCACGAACTCGGCGTCGGTCAGCTTGTCGGGTTTGGTGAGAATCTCGGCCGGCGTTCGCACCTTGCCGATATCGTGCATCAGCCCGGCGAGGCCGAACTCGCGCAGCAGCGACCCCTCGATGCCCAGGCCCCGAGCCTGGCCCATCGTGAGAATCGACACGTTCACCATGTGCGTGAACGTGTAATTGTCGTAGTTTTTGAGCGTGGTCAGGGCGAGCAGCGCCGTCCGGTTCTGCGCGACCGCCTGCGCGAGGCCGTCGATCACCGTCCCCGCCATCGTCGCATCGGGTTTGCCCTCGGTGGCCGCGCTCTCCCAGATGCTGGTCGCGGCGGTGACCGCCTCGTTGTACAGACGCTTGATCTCCGCCATGTCGGCGATGTTGCCCTCGACCGTCGATTCGACGGTGACGCGGCCGATGCGGATGTGGGCGAGCGTCGGGAACGCCGCCGATGCGTCCCCTTTCTGCTCGGCGCTCGCGACCGTGTCGACAAACGTCAGCAGCTCGTTTCGCGTCATCCCGCGGTCGATCGTGATCCGCTCGATGCCCGCGTGTTTGAGCCGTCGGACGATGGCACCGTAGGCGTCGGCTTTGCCGACCGGTATGTCGTCCACGATGACGTCGTCGCCGATGAAGCCGATGACGATCGACGGCTGGAGCGAGAGGAGCAGCTGGATGGCGCTCGAGAGCGCGTCGATGTTGCGGGCGATGATCGGGTGGCTCTTCGAGTAGAGCTGCAGCGCGCGCAGGGTCGCGGCGAGCGCACGGAGCAGTTCGTCGGCCAGCTGCAGCTTGGGCGGGGGCATCAGCTGGTCCCCGTTCCCGCGCGGCGCCGGCTGCCGCTCCGGGCCAGCTGGGCGCGGGCGGCCTTGCGCAC
>JBAUGX010000078.1:0-25125 GCA_049679965.1 Vicinamibacterales bacterium | reverse complement strand
GGCTTGAGCCGGACGTGACCGACCCTGCGCCCGCGATCAGGTCCTCGATGGGCATCAGCTTCCGCAGGTGAATCCACCGGAGCAGCGCCATCTCGAGATGATATCGAGGCTGAGCGGCGTTTCGGATCTCGCCGTCCGCACGCGTGAGCAGATCGAATGCCCGCAGCAGATCCTCGCGAGAGAACCGCGCGGCCAGCGCCTTCAGCCGATCGCGCTCGCCCTCGCCGGCAATCTCGGGATCGCCAATCCTTGCAGGATCGACCGTCAGCACGAGCAGATCGCGCGCCACCCGTGACAACTCCCGGCAGACGGCCCGCAGATCGTAGCCCAGCTCGACGGCCCGGCCGGCCAGCTCGAATGCGGCGGGCGCATTCTCATCGGCGACGGCCTGGACGGCGTCGAGCAGCAGATCGCGGCCCACCAGGCCGAGCACGGTCGCCACATCTTCAGCCCCGATCGTCTTGCCCGTAAACGCGACCACCTGATCGAGCTTGCTCTGGGCATCTCGCATGCTGCCCTCGGCGTCGCGCGCGATGAGCTGCAGCGACGCGTCGCCGACCGTAATCCCCTCCGCGTCGACGATGCGTCGCAGTTGATCGACGATGGCTTTGCTGCTGATGGTGCGGAACTCGTAGACCTGCGACCGCGACAGCACCGTCTCGGGAATCTTCTCGAGCTCGGTCGTCGCCATCATGAACATGACGTGCGGCGGCGGCTCCTCAATCGACTTGAGCAGGGCATTGAACGAATGATTGGAGAGCTGGTGAACCTCGTCGATGATGAACACCTTGTAGCGGTTGCGCACGGGCATGATCCCGAGGCCCGCGATAATCACTTCGCGAACGTTGTCGACCTGGGTGTGCGTGGCCGCGTCGATTTCGAGGACGTCGATGTCGCGCCCTTCCGCGATCTCGACGCATGCCTCGCATTGCCCGCACGGATCGGCCGTCGGGCCCTGGATGCAGTTCAGCGCCCGTGCGAGGATGCGTGCCGTCGTCGTCTTTCCGACGCCGCGCGGCCCCGCGAACACGAAGGCCTGAGCGATTCGTCCGCTCGCCAGCGCGTTCTTGAGCGTACGCGTGACGGCCGGCTGCCCGATGACGTCGTCGAATTTCTGGGGACGCCACTTCCGGGCGAGCACTTGATACGACATGGAAAACTTAAAACTTAGAAGTTAAGACTCAAAAGGACTGAGCGGCGAAGCGGGCTGAACCGCGGCCCGGAGGGTCTGCGGCACATGTCAGGATCTGTTGAGCGCTGCTGCCTTCCGGCCCTGACGCGGTTCGCAGTCTGACAATTGCACAGGTTCCGGACCGCGGTGCAACCCGCCGCAAGCCTTCACTCTACTACACACTCTATACAGGCACGCGGGTCGCGAGCAGCAGGTACTTCGCCAGCACCTCGCCGACCACGACCGTGAAGAAGTCGACGTAGAGAATGCCGGTCGCCGATTGCGTCGAGCGGATTTTTGCCGTCTCCCAGGTGAGATACGAGAGGACCGCCGGGCCCGCCAGCCCGAACGCCACCCGCTGCCAGAAAAAGATGCCGTCGACCGACATGATGTAGCGGCGGAAGCTCGGCCCGAGGCCTGGCTGCCACGTCGCAATGGCGAAGATGACGGCAGCGGTCACAACGGCCACCCGCACGACCATCGACGCAATGTGAATCTTGACGATCGACTGGAGATGCCGGACCTCCATCGACGGCAGGATGAGGTACCAGTGGCCGAGAATCATGGCCGTGCAGGCCCCGCCGAGAAGCACCGCGGAGCTGAGAAAGCTCGCGACGGTCAGCGCCTGCGTCACCGGCGTCCAGGCCGACGCCACCGTCAGCGCCTGGATCACCACGGCCAACAACCCGACGCCGGCCGCCACGGCGAGAATCTCCCGCTGGTAACGCGTGAAGGCCCGGCCGATCGTCGCCCAGTAGAACACCAACAGGACTTCGGCCGACAGCAGCGGCGTGTCGTACTGAAACGCCAGCGCGATGGCCCCGAGAATGGCAGCCAGACCGGCGTTGAACCGAAAAAACTTCACGCCCGCTTCGCGAGAGACGAAGACGAGCGTGAAGGCGATGCCGACGGCGAGATGCGCGAGGAAAAGGGACAGGACGGCAGACGGAAGCATGGGGCAGGTCCGACCTGCCCTATCTGCCCTGCAAGCGCTTGTTCACTTCCGCCCAGTTGACGACGTTCCACCAGGCGTCGATGTAGTCGGGCCGGCGGTTCTGGTACTTCAGGTAGTACGCGTGCTCCCAGACGTCGATGCCCATGACGATCTTCTTGTTCTCCATCAGCGGACTGTCCTGGTTCGCCGTGCTCTCGATCGCCAGTTTGCCGCCCTGGTCGATGAGCCACGCCCAGCCGCTGCCGAACCGGCCGATGCCGGCCTTCTTGAACTCTTCCTTGAACTTGTCGAAGCTCCCGAACGACGAGTTGATCGCGTCGGCGATGGCCCCCGTTGGCGCGCCGCCCGCTTTGGGCGCCATGAGCTGCCAGAACATCGTGTGATTCGCGTGCCCGCCGCCGTTGTTGCGCACGGCCGTGCGGATGTCTTCCGGCACGCTATTGATGCCGCGCAGCAGATCGTCGACATTCTTGGCATGCAGCTCGGGATGCTTGTCGAGCGCCGCGTTCAGGTTCGTGACGTACGCGTTGTGATGCTTCCCGTGATGAATCTCCATCGTCTGCTTGTCGATGTGCGGTTCGAGCGCGTCAGACGGGTACGGAAGCGGGGGTAGTGAATGAGCCATCGGTTCGACACCTCCTAGGAAACGCTAAGCATGCGATCGAGGGCGACCTTTGTCCAGTACTTACGGTCGTCGGGCACGACGATGCGGTTGTGGACCTCGCCGTCGAGGAGGCCTTCGAGCACCCAGAGCAGATGATTCGGTGAAACGCGGAACATCGTCGAGCACAGACAGCCGAATTGATCGAGCGACAAGACGGTGCGGTCGGGCTGCAGCTCCTGCGCCAGACGGTTGACCAGGTGAATCTCGGTGCCAACCGCCCACACGGAGCCGGCCGGGCTCTCCCTCACGCGCCTGAGGATGTACTCGGTCGATCCAAACTCGTCGGCCGCCTGCGCGACGTCCCACGGCACTTCGGGATGAACGATGACACGCACGCCGGGATGCTGCGCGCGGATGGTTTCGATCTGTCGCACGGTGAACCGCGCGTGGACCGAGCAATGCCCTTTCCAGAGGATGACGCGCGCGCGCTCGACCGCGTCGGGCTCCAAACCGCCCCAGATCTCGTTGGGATCCCAGACCACCATCTGGTCGAGCGGCACGCCATTCTTGTAGGCGGTGTTGCGGCCCAGATGCTGATCGGGCAGGAACAGGATCCGCTCGCCGCGCTCCCAGGCCCACCGCATCGCCGCCGCAGCATTCGACGACGTGCAGACGACGCCGCCGTGCTCGCCGCAGAAGGCCTTAATCGCCGCCGCGGAATTGATGTACGTGACCGGGACGAGGGGCGCCTTCGCTCCACGCGCCGCCGCCTCCCGGCCGACACCCATCTGCTCGAGATCGGTCCAGCAGATCTCGAGCTGCTCGGGTTCGGCCATGTCGGACATCGAGCAGCCGGCCGCGAGATCCGGCAGGATGACCTGCTGATGGTCCGCACAGAGCACGTCGGCGCTCTCCGCCATGAAGTGCACACCGCAGAAGACGATGAAGTCGGCCTCGGGATGCTCGGAGACCTGACGCGCGAGCTTGAAGGAGTCGCCGGTGTAGTCGGCGAACTTGATCACTTCGTCGCGCTGATAGTGATGGCCCAGGATCAGGACGCGGCGCCCGAGCGCGGCCTTCGCCGCCGCGATGCGGCGGTCCATCTCCTCGTCCGACAGGCCGAGGTACGCCTCAGGGAGCGCCTGGCGCTCGGCGAGGTGCTCCTTTTCGTAGGCCGTGAGGACAGGCAGCAACATGTCTACTTTGTGAAACTTTTCGCAAAGACGCGCTACGAAAAAGCCAAGCCCCACCGGATGGTCTCGATCGGGCTTGGCGGTCCTTGCAGTATAACACCGCGCCGCGGGGTCTTTGGTCCTACACCGCCGCGTGGCCGACGACGTTGTAGAGCGTATCGCGCTCGACCGGCTCGCGACCCGCCGCCGTAATCAGCCGTTCGATCTCGCGCGGCGTCATCGCCTCGGGCGTTCGCGCGCCGGCCATGTGGTAAATCTTCTCCTCCTGCACGGTGCCGTCGAGGTCATCGACACCGAACCACAGCAAGGTCTGCGCCACTTCGACGCCGGTCGCAATCCAGAACGCCTTGACGTGCGGAATGTTGTCGCACACGAGCCGCGCCACGGCGTGCACGCGCAGCGTGTCGGTCGCGCTCGGCGCGGGCAGCTTCCGCATCTGGTTGTTGTCGGGATGGAAGGCGAGCGGGATGAACGCCTGGAACCCGCCGGTCTCGTCCTGTAGTGCCCGCGCGCGCAACATGTGATCGACCCGCTCTTCCGACGTCTCGATGTGCCCGTAGAGCATCGTGACGTTGGAGCGCAGGCCGAGCCGGTGCGCCATTCTGTGGATCTCGAGATAACGCTCGGTGCCGCACTTGTCGGGTGCGATCTTCCGGCGCACCCGGTCCGCGAAAATCTCCGCTCCACCGCCGGGCAGCGAGTCGAGCCCGGCAGCCATCAGTTCCCGCAGCACCTGCTCGTCGCTCATCGCGTAGAGATCCGCGAAGAACGCGATCTCGACCGCCGTGAAGCACTTCAGATGGATGTCCGGCCGGATCCGTTTGAAGCCGCGCAGCAGCTCCGTGTAGTAGTCGAACGGGAGATCGGGATGAAGGCCGTTGACGATGTGGACCTCGGTGAGCGGCTGGCGGGCGCGCTGCCTCAGCTTGTCCCACGCCTGCTCGAGCGTCAGGGTGTAGGCGCCCGTGTCGCCCGGCTTGAGCCGCGCGAACGAACAGAACAGGCAGCTCGCCACGCACACGTTGGTCGCTTCGAGCCGGATGTTGTGGTTGTAGTACGTGCGGCCGCCGTGTCGTTTTTCCCGCTCGCGGTTGGCCAGCCAGGCGACAGCCAGCAGGTCCGGGTTGTCGAACAGCCGAACGCCATCGTCCAGTGTCAACCGGACGCCGGCGTCGAGCTTGTCGGCGATGTCGAGAAGATTGGCGGCCGCCAGCCGCGAGTGCATAGCCCCGCGGCTTTCAGGAAATGCCGAGGATCTGGATGCGCAGCGAGCGGGCCCGCGGACCGTCGAGCTCGGCCATCAGAATCCGCTGCCACTGACCGAGCACCACTTCCCCGCCGCTGACCTGGAGCGTGAGGTTGTGCCCCAGGAGGAGCGCCCGAATGTGCGAATCGGCATTCATCCGATCACAATCGGAGTGCTCCGGATTGTTGTGCATCCATTCCGCGTCGCGCGCGACCATCTGTTCGAGGAAGCGCTTGATGTCGGAGAGCAGGGCCGTCTGGAACTCGTTGATGAACAGCGAGCAGGTCGTGTGCATCGACCACAGACTCACGAGCCCTTCGCGAATGTTGAAGCGGCGGACAAACTCCATGACCCGGATGGTGAGATCGACGAGCTCGATGCGCTGATCGGTCTGGATAATAAAGGTTTCGCCATGAATCGTAAGGCCGCCGACTGCCGCCGATGCCACTTCGTCTACGGGCCTCTCGCGAACAGTGACGGTCGAACTCTTGCTCATGCGCTCCTCTCGGTTGGGGGCTCGCGTCCAGCCTTGGACACGATCGGCGTATGTTACGCGCAAACCTGTGCCGAGGCAACCGCGGGGTGTCTTCGGCTATACTCGCCTGACAATTGACGCTCGCCCCGGCGGCCACGCGAAGTGGGTGCGAAACCCACACGGTCCCGCCACTGTAAACGGGGAGCTTCGCTCGCGGAGTCCTTGGGCCACCCTTCGTGGTCCTCGGTACCGTCACTGGGCCGCCGAAGCACGAAGCATCGTCTTCGTGCGAAGGCGCCTGGGAAGACGGCGGGCGCGGCGCTGATCCGTAAGTCAGGAAACCTGGTCAACCGGGGGCGTCCTTTTCCACGGCGCGAGAGACGCCGGAAGGAGCCTCATGTTCGTCCCCCGCCTTCAACGGCTGGCTGCGGCCTGCCGTTTGTCACTCATCCTGATCTTTGTCACGCACCTGTCGGCAGCCGCCGCCAGCGCGGCCACCTTGTCGGGGCGCGTCGTCGATCCCGACGGCCGGCCTGTGGCCGGCGCTCGCGTGATTCTCACTGACGCGTTCGGGACGCGGGCAGATCGCTCGACGGCCGCGGACGGCCGTTTTGAGATCACGGCGCTTGCCGCCGGCACCTACGAACTGCGCATCGTCGCCGACGGATTCACCGCAGATCCGATCGGTGTGACGCTCGCGGCCAACGACACGCGGGACGTGCCGTTGCAGATGCGCCTGGCCGCCATCGCCGAGTCGATCGTCGTCTCGGCGTCGCAGGTCGACGTGCCCCTGTCTCGTGCGCCAGACAGCGTGACGGTCGTCACAGCGGCCGAACTGCGCGCGCGCCAGAGCGAGACCGTCGCTGACGCGCTCCGCTTCGTCCCCGGCCTCGCCGTCGTCCGGCAGGGCGAGCGCGGCGCGCTGACGTCGCTCTTTCCCCGCGGCGGCGGATCGAACTACACGCTGGTGCTCATCGACGGCATCCGCGTGAACTCGTTCGGCGGGGGATACGATTTCGGACACTTGGCCCTCTCCAATGTGGATCGCATCGAGATCGTCCGCGGTCCGCAAAGCGCGCTCTTCGGATCCGACGGCATCGGCGGCGTCGTGCAGATCATCACCCGCCAGGGCGGAGCGCCGCGCGTGGACGGGCTCATCGAAGGCGGCAGCCAGAACACCATGCGAACGGCCGTGAGCACCTCTGGGTCGAGCGGCGCGTGGAAATGGGGGGCCGGCGTCGAGCGCGCGCGCTCCGACGGCTTCACCGGCATCGCGCCGGCCAGCGGCGAGATCGTGACGAACGATGACGATCGCCTGGTCCAGTTCTCAGGCTCGCTCGGATGGCAGCGGCCCGACGGCCCGGAGATGCTGATTGCCACTCGAGTGGGTCGCGACGAACGCGGTTCTCCAGGCCCCTTTGGCAGCAATCCCATTGGCGCGTTCAGCGGCATCGACCGTCTGTCGCGAGGGATCAACAACACGGGCCAGGCCAGTCTGCGATTCAGTCATCCGTGGTCGCCCCGCGTCCGCCAGCGGTTCGAGGCCAGCTACATGGATCTGTCGAGCGATTTCACCAGTGGCTTCGGCCCCTCGTTCAGCGGCAGTCATCGTTTCGATGTTCGTCTCCAGGAGAACCTGGCCATCTCGTCCGTGCTTGGCGCCTCTGCAGGCGTGGAGTCTCTCAGGGAACGCGGATCGAGCACGTTCGTGACCGGCGCCAACGGGACGCCTATTCCGATTCGGCGCAGCGTCACGGGCGCGTTCGCAGAGCTTCGGTACGTCGCGGTCGACGGCCTCTCGGTGACCGGCGGCGTCCGGGTCGAGCACCTGACACGAGACGCCGTCGAGCCAGATGCGTTCGGCTCGCGCCCGGCTTTTGCTGAGCAGACGATCGACTCCTTCAATCCGAAGATTGCGGTGAGCTATCTGCTGCCGACCTCCATGGCCGGGCGCGCGCCGACGCGTCTCCATGCCAGCGCCGGCACCGGCATCCGTCCGCCGGACGCGTTTGAAATCGCGTTCACCGACAATCCGAATCTGAAACCTGAACGAACGCGCAGCGTCGACTTGGGGGTCGAGCAGCAACTGGCCGGCGGCGCGTACGTGTTCGGCGTCACGGCGTTCCTCAACCGCTATGACGACTTGCTCGTGACGGTCGGTGCCTCGCTGCAGGGCGCGAGCCAGTACCAAACGGACAACATCTCGAACGCGCGCGCTCGCGGACTTGAATTCTCCGCGGACGGTCGCCTGCTCACATCACTGTCGGTCCGCGCCACGTATACACTCCTCGATACCGAGATTCTCTCCGTGGACGGGCTTGAAGGCACGGCGCCCTCGCCGTTCAAGGTGGGCAACCCGCTCGTCAGACGGCCGCGTCACCAGGGTGGCGTGACCGCGACGTACAGCGCCGGGCGTCTCACCGCGTTCGGCGAGATGACGAGCCGATCGCGGACCTTCGACGTCGAGCCGAATTTCGGCAGCTTCGGCGGACTCTTCTATGCGCCGAGCTATGCCGTGATGAATATCGGCGGCGGCGTGCGCCTGACGCCGCAGCTCGAAGCCTACGTGCGCGTGCTCAATCTGGCCGATCGGCAGTACGAAGAAGCGTTTGGGTTCCCGGCGATGCATCGCAGCGGAATCATAGGACTGAGGGTTGCTGCAAGCCGATAGCGTCACCTTCGGATACCGGTCCCAGGACAGGGAGCAGCAGGAAAGCTTCGTCCTTCGGGACGTGTCCGTGCACGTGCCCCGCGGGTCGATCGTGGGCCTGCTCGGGCCGAATGGATCCGGCAAAACCACGCTGCTGCGTCTGCTCGGCGGCACGCTCAAGCCGGCCAGCGGCCAGGTCACCATCGACGGCGTCGCCCTCGACTCGCTCTCGCGGCGCGATCTGGCCCGCCGCATCGCGGTCGTGCCTCAGGAGACGCAGACGACGTTCGATTTCAGCGCCCTCGAAATCGTGTTGATGGGCCGGTATCCTCATTTGGGCCCGTTCGCGCTCGAAGGTCTCCACGATCTCGCGATCGCGCGCGAAGCGCTGGCGGCGACCGGAACGACGGCCTTCGAGGCACGGCGCTTCGCGACACTCAGCGGTGGCGAAAAACAGCGCATCGTCATCGCCAGCGCCCTCGCGCAGGCCTCTGACGTGATGCTGCTCGACGAGCCGACGGCGTCCCTCGATCTCGGCTTTCAGTTCGAGATTGCGACGCTCCTCGCGAGCCTGAACCGCGAGCGAGGGACGACGCTCGTCGTCTCGACGCACGACCTGAATCTGGCGGCGACGCTGTGCACCGAGCTGGTGCTGCTCAAGACCGGCCGCGTCCTCGCGCGTGGACCGACGGCAGACGTTCTGACGGCTCAGAATATCCGGACTCTATACGGGATTGACGCCGACGTGGCCCGTCACCCGCGCGCCGGTCATCTGACGGTGGTGCCTCTTGCACGGGCCAATTGACGTCCGCCGCCGCGTCGTCACGACGGTCGCCGGATTCGGCGCCCTGGCGGTTGTGACGTGTCTGGTGGCGCCGCTCGTCGGGAGTACGCCCATCGATCTGACGAAGGTCTTCAGCCGAACGCTGCCGTTTGCCGACAATCCGGACGCGCAAGTCTTCTTCATTTCCCGTCTGCCGCGCGTCGCGGCTGCGGCGTTGGTCGGCATCGGCCTGTCGCTCTCCGGCGTGGTCTTCCAGGCGCTTCTACGCAATCCCTTGGCTTCCTCCGACACCCTGGGCGTGGCCGCCGGCGCCACGCTCGGCGCGATACTCGCCATCACGTTTCACGCGGATGTCACGTTGTTTGGCATCTCCGCCGTGCCGCTCGCGAGCTTCGCCGGCTCCATCGGCGCGCTCGCGATCGTCTACGGGCTCTCGGCGGCCCGTCGCCGGGGCACGTCGAGCACGATGTTGCTGCTCGCCGGCATCGCCGTGGCGGCCCTGCTCGCCGCGGTGGGCCGCTTCATCCAGTACCTCGCGGATTTCACCGAAACCTTCCGTACCATGCAGTGGTTGATGGGATCGCTCGACGTGGCTGGTTACGCTCCCATCGTCGCGGCACTCGTGCCGATGACGATTGCGGGGGTCGGCTTCGCGACGCTACCGCGCGTGCTCGACCTGATCAGCATGGGGCAGGAAGCGGCAGAGGCGCGGGGCGTGGACGTGGAGCGCGCGGAACGGATCGCGCTCATCAGCGCGTCAATGTCTACTGGTGCCGCGGTCTCGCTCGGCGGACCGGTGCTCTTCGTCGGCATCATCGTACCGCATCTGGTCCGTCTTATCGTTGGCGCCGATCACCGGCTCGTGCTGCCGGCCTCGGCGCTGTTCGGCGCCTCGTTCCTCGTCGTGTGCGACCTGATTGCGCGCACCATCTTTGCGCCAGTCGAGCTGCCGGTTGGCATCATCACGGCCATGGTTGGAGGACCATTCTTCTTATGGCTCTTGTTCCGTCGCGTCAACTAGAGTGGGGCTCCGCCCCACACCCCGGCTCGGTCGCTCGCGGGGGCCCCTGCGCCCCGCGCCGCTCCCTCGCAGGCGCGCTGTGCGCGCCTCGCTTCGCGCTGCTCGCGTTGGTGGTCGCGATGTTCGTACTCGGTGTTGTCCACGTCCGCGCGCAGGCCACTCGCATCATCTCCATCATTCCGGCGACAACCGAGATGCTGTTCGCGATGGGGGCCGGCGACCGGCTGATCGCCGCCGGCAGCTACGATCGGTATCCACCCGAGGTCGAACGCCTCCCGCGTGTGGGCGCGCTCATCGATCCCAACGTCGAGCGTATCCTGTCCCTGCGGCCGGATCTGGTCGTGATGTACGACACGCAGACCGAGCTCAGGAGTCAGCTCGAGCGGGCAAGGATTCCCTTCTACTCGTACACGCACAAGGGCCTGCCCGACATTCCAGAGACCATCCGGTCGCTGGGCGCTCGCGTGGGCGTGGCGGCCGACGCCAACGCGCTGGCAACTCGCATCGAGCGTCAGTTGGCGGATATCCAGGCGCGCGTGGCCAAAAGCGGCCGACCGAAGACACTGCTGGTCTTCGGCCGCGAGCGCGGTTCGCTGCGGAACATCGACGCGAGCGGCGGTCTGGGCTTTCTGCACGACATGCTGGAGGCCGCCGGCGGCGACGACATTCTCGGCGACATCCGCCGGCAGTCGGTGGTGATGACGACGGAAATGGTACTGGCGAGAGCGCCCGAAGTGATCGTCGAGCTGCACTACGGGCGCAGCGATCCCAATGCCGAATCCGACCTGCGCGTGTGGAATGCGCTGGCGTCGGTGCCCGCGGTCAGAAATCGCCGGCTCTACGTCCTGCAGGGCGATGAGTTCGTGATCCCAGGACCGCGCGTCGTCCTCGCGACCGAACGCCTCGCGCGCACGATCCATCCCGAAGCGTGGAGGTAGTGATAGCCGATTCTCAGTCGAGAAACAGGTGCTTCTCGACGGCCGGAATCACGCGGGCCTTGATGGCTTTGTCGAACAGCGTGCGGACCGCGCGCTTCCCTTCCACGCCGAGATCGACCGAGAACGCGTTCACGTACAGATCGATGTGCTTGTACATGACGTCCTCGCTCATCTCCTGCGCGTGCGCGCGCACGTAGGGCAGACTGGCCGATCGGTTCGCGAACGCGTACTCCACGCTTCGACGGAGGATGCGATCGACCGCCCGTTGCACATCCGCGGGCAACGAACGGCGGATGACGATGCCGCCGAGCGGAATGGGCGCGCCTGTTTCGCCTTCCCAGAACTCGCCGAGGTCGATGATCTTCTTCAGGCCCCTGGCTTCGTACGTGAACCGGTTCTCATGGATGATCAACCCGGCATCGCATTCGTCGTTCAACACCGCCGATTCGATCTCGGAGAATACGAGTGCCGTCTTGTTGCGCGCGTTCGGAAACGCAAGACTCAGTAGAAAGTTGGCGGTCGTGTATTTCCCGGGAATAGCGATCTTGAGCGTGCCGGCCGCCACGTCCTCCTTCGAGATCGCGCGCTTCGAGACGAGGAGCGGCCCGCAGCCTCGCCCGAGCGCGCTCCCCGCATCGAGCAGCACGTAGCGATCGGCGCAGTACGCGTACGCGTGATAGCTCAGCTTGGTGACGTCGGCCTCTCCGGCAAACGCCGCGGTGTTCAGCGCCTCGACATCGGCCAGGTGAACAGCGAAGTCCAGCCCTTCGAGATCCACGCGTCGATGCACGATCGCATCGAACATGAAGCAGTCGTTCGGGCAAGGCGAGAAGCCGAGGGACAGGGTCATGCGTGCTGGAGGATGCTCAGCGCGGTTCGCCCGAGGCCATCAATCGCATCGGCCATCTTCCAGGCCTCGCGATTGCGTGTCTCCACGACGTTGGATACGGCGCGCACCTGCGCGAATGCCACGCGGTGGATCAAGCAGCAGTACATGAACGCGGCGCCTTCCATGCTTTCCACCTGCGGCGAGAACCGCGATGCGATCGCCGCAATCGCTCGTGCGTTGCCGTGTACGGTGTTGACCGTGATGCCATCGACGCAAGGCAGAGGCCGCAGCGCCGCATTCACGGGCGGGCTGGCATTGACCAGCCGGCCACCCGTAAACGGGAACTCGTTCTCACCGAGCAGGCCTATCTGCTGAATCGTCAGGAACTCTTCGCCGTTTTCCGCGCCCAGTTCCGCGATACGGTCGGTCACCACATGCACCACCGCGGCCGGCGCCAGTGTCCGATCGAAGCTGCCGCACACGCCGAGGTTGAGCGCGAGGTCATACCTCTCGCGCGTCAGCGCCTGGGCGCATCGCGCGGCCGTGGCCACCATCCCGACGCCGGTGACCAGAAGATCGATGCGGTGTTGGGGAAAGTCGCGGAGCCGTGCGCCGATCGAATCGGTCTCCTGCGATGTGGCGGAGACGACGAGAATGCGCATGCGCCCTGATGTCAATCGACGTCGTCGTCGGCCGCGAGGACGGCGTGAGGCTGGGAGACACGCTTGATCACGATCGTCATACCGAACCCGACCAGTACGGCCGCGGCCGCGAGACCAAGATAGATGCCGCTGCCAGCCCTGGCCGAAGGGCCGGCCCCCAGCGGCCGATCCTCGACGATGGCGAAGGCCTGCGAGACCGTGAGCGCCCGTTCGCCCGCCAGCCGCGGCATGATGCGCCAGGAGAGGAACATGATGCCGAGCGAGGCGAGCCCGACGACCAGCAGCGGATGACGCGAGTTCTTGCGCGTGATGAGGCTCAGCGCCGCGAGTACGGCGGCCAGCGCCCCAAGGCCCGCGACCCAAAGGGCCATCACGTCCGGTACGCCTCGAAGCGACACCTCACCGACCACGACCCACGGTAGAAACGCGCTCGCCGAGAGCGCCACGCCCGCGATCAGCGGAATGAAATACGTCCGCATGCCCGGCCGGAACAGGCCGGCCACGCTCACCGCGCGTCGTCCCATTCCTCGTGCCAGGCCATTTGGATTGCCTCGAGCTTCGGCTCGTTCGACGCCTTCGGGTCGTCATCGAACCCGTCGAGCGCGAGCACGTGCGCGCGCAGATCGGTAAACCTGACAGTCAGGGGATCAAGATCGGGAAACTTCTCCGCCAGCGCGATCCCGATCTCCTCGGCATCGATCCATTTCACGGCACGACCTCCTGGGCCTTGCGCTCCCTCTTCTCCACTTTCCCGAGCTGGATGCCGCCGCCCTCCTGGACGTAGTTCCGCGTATACATCGGCAGCTCACACACAACGTCGCCCTTGATGACGGCCTGGCAGCCCAGGCGCGACTGCGGCGTCAGCTCCCACGCCGTGTCGAGGCGATCGGCCTCGTCGTCCTGCATCTCGCTCAGGTTTCGGGCGCCCTCTCTGATAATCACGTGGCACGTCGTGCAGGCGCAGCTGCCTCCGCACGCGTGCTCGAGGGGCAGGTGAAAGTGCTTCGCGACATCGAGGAACGACCCGGGCTTGCCGTGATTGCCATACGGAAGCGTCCCGGCCTCGAACTCCACCGTCCGCGATTCGCCGTCGATGATGAAAGTGACTTTGGGCATTAGATATCGTCCACATTCCTGCCTGACAGCGCCGCGTGAACGGATCGGTTCATCAAGACTTCCGCAAGGTGGTGGGTGGCTTCGTTGAGCGTGTGCAGCTTCTGCTGGATGAGATCCCGGTCCTCGCTGCTGAGCACCGCTTTGAGATCGATTAGCGCCGAGTCGATCCGGGCCCGCTCGCCTGGCGCCAGCTCGGCCTTGGCGATCGCGGAGAAGTCTGGCTCGCGCAGTGACTTCTCGGTCGCGTGGATCACGGTCTCGGCCTCGTTGCGCGCCTCGATGAGCAGCCGCGTCGCGAAGTCGACTTCTGCGTGCTCGAACGAATCGAGCAACATGCGCTCGACTTGCTCGTCCGTGAGGCCGTACGACGGCTTGACCTCGATCGTCTGTTCAATGTCGGTGCGCAGCTCGCGTGCGGTCACGCTCAGGATGCCGTTCGCGTCGATCTGGAACCGCACCTGGACGCGCGCCATGCCAGCCGGCATCGGCGGAATGCCGCGCAGCCTGAAGCGGGCGAGGGAGCGATTGTCGGCGACCATTTCACGCTCGCCCTGGAGCACGTGGATGTCGACAGCCGTCTGGTCATCGACGAACGTCGTGAACATCTCGCTGCCGGTTGCCGGAATGGTCGAGTTGCGCATGACGATCTTCGACATCACGCCGCCCATCGTCTCGATGCCAAGCGAAAGGGGGGTGACGTCGAGCAGCAGCAGATCGCGGTTGCCGGTGACCAGGATGTCGGCCTGCACGGCCGCTCCGAGCGCCACTACTTCGTCCGGGTTGAGCTCGGTGTGCGGAGTCCGGCCGAACAGCTCGCCCACCAGCCGTCGCACGAGCGGCATCCTGGTCGATCCACCGACGAGGACCACCTCGTCTATCTGGGACGGCGCGAGGCCGGCGTCGGCGAGCGCCTGCCGGCACGGCTCGAGCGTCCGATCGACGATCGGCCGGATCAGCGCTTCGAATTCGGCTCGCGAGAGGCACTTCCCGTTCAGGATGGTCTCGTCGCGCTCCGACAGCTCCCATTTGGCCCGAATCGCCGACTGCCGCACGTGCTGAATCGCTTCGACGGTTGGCGAGCCGCCCTGCTCGCGCAGCACGCGCTCGGTCAGCAGGAGATCGATGTCGTCGCCGCCCAGATGCGTGTCGCCGTTGGTCGACAACACCTGGAACACGCCGTCTTCGACGCGCAGGATTGAGATATCAAAGGTGCCGCCGCCAAAGTCGTAGACGGCGATACGACCCGTATTCCGCTTGTCGAGCCCGTACGCGAGCGAGGCGGCCGTCGGCTCGTTGATGATGCGCAGCACGTCGAGGCCGGCAATCCGTCCGGCGTCGCGGGTCGCGGTGCGCTGCGCGTCGTTGAAGTACGCCGGCACCGTAATCACGGCGCGATCGACTTCGGCATCGACCTCGCCCTGTTCGGCGAAGAACGCTTCCGCCCGGTGCTTGAGCTCGCGCAGGATGAAGGCCGAAATCTCCGGCGGCGTGAACTCACGATCGCCGAGGCCGATCTTCACGACGCCGTCGCTGCCGCCCACCTGAAACGGGAATAGGCGCGCTTCGTCCCGCACGTCGTCCGCGCTCTTGCCCATGAAGCGCTTCACGGAGTAGACGGTTCGCGCCGCATCGGTCAGCAGGCGCCGGTCGGCCTCTCGACCGACGTACACCGTGCCCTCAGCGCCAACCGAGACCACCGACGGCACGAGTCCGTCCCCATTGCGATCTCGGATGACCACCGGGACGCCATCCTTCACGTAAGCGACCAAGCTGTTGGTGGTGCCGAGATCGATGCCGACGATTCTGCTCACTGCGTCAGTTCCCGTTCAATGCCCGTCAGCAGATTGGTGACGTAATTCCGCTCGAGGACGAGCTGACGCAGCGCCTCCAAGACGTCCCGGCTCTCGGAGTCCGGCGCGTGAGCGTCGACCATGCGGTCCCACCGGGACGACAGCTCCCGCAGTTCGGTGTCGTGCGCGAGGCGCTTGGCCTCGATTGGCCCCCGCGCGCGATCCAGCCGCGCTTTCCACTCGTCAATCGGCGCGCCGCTTCTGCGAAGCTCCCGAATCTCATCCAGCTCCTCGTTGAGGGCAAAGACCTCCTCGAGGGGCGCCGGCGGGACGTCGCCTGCGCCTTTGCCGCCGTCGGGGCGCTCGGCCACCCGCGGCAGCGCGAGCTGGATCAGATATTCAGCGCGCTGAATCGGATCGCGCAGGGTGCGATAGGCATCGTTGAGGTACGACGACCGCTCGAGGCTCGCCAGCCGCTCGGCGGGCGGGGCGTTGTGGAAGTAGTCGGGATGGAACTGCCGGCTGAGCGCTCGGAACCGCTGCTCCAAATCCTTCTCGTCGAGACTGAGCTTCCGGGGCACGCCGAGAAAGGCAAAGTAGTCGCCGTGGCGGCCGAGCGAGAGAATCTTGGTGCACTGCGGGCAGAAGTGCACGTCGACCGGCGCGCCACCGCCGCAGGTCCGGCAGGCCTGAAGTGTCGGGGTCGAAAGCTGGGAAGACATATGACGGTGGTAAGTCTCAAGTCTGAAGGCTCAAGTGTGAAGAAACTTCAGACCTGAGACTCGGCACTTGAGACTTGGTCAAGCTCCGAAGGAACTCCCGCAGCCGCAGGTCGTCTTCGCGTTCGGGTTGTTGAAGACAAACCCCTTGCTGATCAGGCTCGTGTCGTAGTCGAGAACGGTGCCGTTCAGATAGAGCAGACTCTTCTTGTCGACAAACAGCTTCGCGCCTTCCGGCCCCTCGAACACCTCGTCGCCCAGGCGAGCCTGCTTCTCCCACCCGAACGTGTAGCTCAGGCCCGAGCACCCTCCGCCCTTCACGCCGACACGCAGCCCGCCCTCGTCAATGCCCTGCTTGGCCATCAACGTCCGGATCTTCCGTGCAGCGGTTTCGCTAATCTCAATCATGTTCACGCCGTGGGCTGTGTTTCCTTTTCGGCAGACGTTGCCTTCACGCCCTGCTTCTTCTTGTAGTCGCTGATCGCAGCCTTGATCGCGTCCTCGGCCAGCACCGAACAGTGAATCTTGACTGGCGGCAGGCTCAGCTCGTTGACGATGTCGGTGTTCTTGATCGTGAGCGCCTGATCGACGGTCTTCCCCTTGAGCCATTCGGTCGCCAGGCTCGAACTGGCAATCGCCGAGCCGCACCCGAACGTCTTGAACTTCGCATCGTCAATCACGCCAGTCTGGGGATTGACCTTCACCTGCAGCTTCATCACGTCGCCGCATTCCGGCGCGCCCACCAGCCCCGTGCCGACATTGGGATCGTCCTTCGGCATCGAGCCGACATTGCGCGGGTGCTCGTAGTGTTCGATTACTTTGGTTGAATACGCCATCTCACCATCTCCAAATCTGCAATCTGCAATCTGAAATCTGCAATTCGGTTAATCAGTCCACCTGCCACTGCATGGTCGAAAGATCGACACCCTCTTTTGCCAGCTCGTAGAGCGGCGACATCTCGCGCAACCGCGTCACGACGCGTGTCATCTTCTCCGCCACGTACTCGACTTCCTCCGCGGTCGACCAGCGGCCGAGGCCGAAGCGAATCGAGGAATGGGCCAAATCGTCGCCAGCGCCGAGCGCCTTCAGCACGTAGGACGGCTCCAGGCTGGCGGAGGTGCACGCCGAGCCCGACGAGACCGCCACGTCGTTGATGCCCATCAGCAGGGATTCGCCCTCGACGTACGCGAAGCTGATGTTCAGATTGTGCGGCAGCCGGTGCTCCATCGACCCGTTGATGAAGATCTCGTCGAGGCCTTTGTGCAGCTTCTCGCTGAGCAAGTCGCGCAGCCCACGGAGCCGCTGGCTCTCGGTCGTCATCTCCAGCCGGCATAATTCCGCCGCCTTGCCGAAGCCCACGATGCCAGGGACGTTGAGCGTGCCGGACCGCATGCCCCGTTCGTGACCGCCGCCGTCGATGAGTGGCGCGAGGAGGACGCGCGGGTTGCGCCGGCGCACGTAGAGCGCACCCACCCCCTTCGGCCCGTACATCTTGTGGGCGGTGATCGACGCGAGATCGACCTTCAGATCGCTGACGTTGAACGGAATCTTGCCCGCGGCCTGCACGGCGTCGGTGTGGAACAGCACGCCCTTCTCCTTCGCGATCGCGCCAATTTCGGCGATCGGCTGCAGGATGCCAATCTCGTTGTTGGCGGCCATGATCGTGATGAGGATCGTCTTGTCGGTGATCGCGTTCCGCAGATCGTCCAGGCTGATGCGCCCGTCCTTCTGCACCGGCAGATAGGTGACACGGTAGCCGTCTTTCTCCAGGCGCTTGCACGTGTCGATCACCGCCTTGTGCTCGGTGACGGCCGTGATGACGTGGTTGCCCTTTTCGCGGTACATCTCGGCGACGCCCTTGATCGCCAGGTTGTCCGACTCGGTGGCGCCGCTGGTGAACACAATCTCTTTCGCGTTGGCGCCAATCAAATCGGCGATCTGTTTGCGCGCCGCGTCCACCGCCTCCTCGGCCTCCCAGCCGAACGGATGGTTGCGGCTCGCAGGGTTGCCGAATTTCTGCGTGAAAAACGGCAGCATCGCGTCGAGCACACGCGGATCGACCGGGGTCGTCGCGTGATAGTCCATGTAGATGGGAAGTTTGATCGCCATATCTCTTTCTATTTCTATAGATGTGTATGCAACACGGCGGCGCGCACCGTCGCCGGCACCGGGGGATCCGATGCCAGCTCCGCGATCGTGCATTCGCCGAGCGCGGTGAGAATCCGTTCACGCACACGCCACAGCGGGTCGCGCACGTTGCATTTCGAAAACTGCTCGCACTGCGCCTCATGGGTCGAGCAGGCAGTGACCGTGATGGGCCCGTCAATCGCCTGGATCACGTCGCCCACCGAGATCTGACCCGGCATCCGCGCCAGCTGATACCCGCCGTGCGTCCCCTGCTGAGACAGGAGCAGCCCACGCCGCACGAGACGCTGGAGCACCTTGGCCAGCAACTCGATGGGAATGTCGTAGAGCTCGGCGATCTCGCGCGCGCTCGACGAACCGCGGTCCCGTCGCACGGCCAGATGTTTCATGGCCATGAGCGCGTAATCGGCCTTTTTCGACAGCCTGAGCATCGTGATTTCCTGCGGGCGCTATATCCGACCTATCTAGTCGTAGTTCGCTAGTCTAATACTTTGGCTGGCTGGGATCAACCTTGTCGATCCAGTCCAGGATGCCGCCCTTGAGGTTCAAGACCCGCTTGAACCCAACCGACCTCAGGAAGTCAGCCGCCTTGGCGCTGCGCACACCCGACTTGCACTGCATCACGATCTCGTCGCCCGGGTTGAGTTCGCCATAGCGCGTGGGCACGTCGCCGAGCGGAATCAGCGTCGAGCCCGGAATCCGGTTGATCTGGTACTCGTTGGGCTCCCGGACGTCGATGATCGTGAGCGCGTCGCCGCGATCGAGCCGTTTCTTCAGCTCGACTGACGTGATTTCGGTAGCGTTGTTCACGATGATTGGCTCCGGTACCGTTGGAGGAATGCCGCAGAACTGCTCGTAGTCAATCAGCCGTGTGACGGTCGGATGGGTGCCGCACACCGGGCAATCCGGATCCTTCTTGAGCTTCAGTTCGCGGAAGCGCATTTTGAGCGCGTCGTAGATCAGAAACCGCCCGATGAGCGGCTCGCCGATGCCGGCAATCAGCTTGATGGCCTCGGTCGCCTGGATAACACCGATCACGCCCGGCAGCACGCCGAGCACGCCGCCCTCGGCGCAGCTCGGCACCAGTCCGGGAGGCGGCGGCTCCGGATACAGGCAGCGATAGCACGGGCCGTCCTTGGTCGCAAACACCGAGGCCTGCCCTTCGAATCGGAAGATGCTGCCGTAGGCGTTCGGCTTGCCCATGAGGACGCATGCGTCGTTGGTCAGGTAGCGCGTCGGAAAGTTGTCCGTCCCGTCGAGGATGACGTCGTACGGCTCGAACAGCTTCAGCGCGTTCTCCGAGGACAACGCGACCTCGTACGTCTGGACGTCGATATGCGGATTGATCGCCGTCAGCCGATCCTTCGCCGAGGCCAGCTTCGATCGCCCGACGTCCGGCGTGCCGTGGATAATCTGGCGCTGCAAATTGCTGAAGTCCACGACGTCGAAATCGACGATGCCGATGGTGCCGACACCGGCGGCCGCCAGATACATCGCGGCGGGCGACCCGAGGCCGCCCGCTCCAATGCAGAGCACGCGGCCCGCCTTCAGCCTGCGCTGGCCGTCGACGCCGACCTCCGGCATGATGAGGTGGCGGCTGTACCGTTTGACCTCATCGTTGGTCAGCTGCGGCAGAGCACGGTCTGGCTGAAGCCCCGACGCATGTACCTCCTCAACAGTCCCCACTCCACCCGCGACCGACGGGATGATGCTCACCGTATCACTCGACGTGATCGGCGTCTGTTCCTTCTGCAGGTACCGGATATCCTCGTCGTTGACGTAGATGTTCACGAAGCTGCGCAGCCGCCCTTGCTCGTTGAACAGGTGGGCCTTGAGACCCGGGTGCCGCCGCGTCAGATCCGCCAGCAGTTCGCCCACGGTCGCGCCATCGGCGTCGACCGCGTCTTTCTTATCGGTGAACGGCCTGAGCGGTGTCGGAATCAGAATTCTCGTTGCCATGAAAGGTTCCTTGTTCGAACGTCGATCGGTCGTCCTTAAGCCACCAGACGGTCATGTCGCCGGCCCGTCCAGCGGCGACCGCCACAATCACGTACGCGAAATTCGGCCACGCGTGGTCCAGATCGTATTGGGAGGGGCGCGCGGGATGATCCGGATGCGAATGATAAAACCCGGCGAGCTCGCCGCCCAGCTCGCGCGCGCGCGCCTCGGCCAGCCGGTAGTCCGAGGGCCGCACGAGAAATCGGCGCCGCGGTCCCTCGTCGGTCGTGTTCGGCAGCGCCACGGTCGCCGTGATGCCCGCATCGGTGGCCACCAGCGCCCCGCAGCACTCGTGCGGATACGTCTCCTGCCCGTGCCGCCGAATCGCCTCGTCGACATCGGCGGCGATGATGAGGCGGTGACTAGTCATCGGCGGTCCAGAAACTGTCGGTGAGGTACTTCTCTGCACCGTCAGGAAAGATGGTCACGAGGATGCCTCGATCCAGCCGCCGCGCCACGTCGAGCATGACCGCCAGCGCCGCGCCAGACGAGATGCCCGCCAGCAGACCCTCCTCGCGGGCCAGCCGCTTCACCATCCGGTGGGCGCGCTCGGTACTGACCCGCAGATCCTCGTCGGCGAGCGTCGGATCGTAAATGGCCGGCACCATCGCCGATTCCATGTGCTTGAGGCCCTCCAGCCCGTGGAACGGTGCGTCGGGCTGGAACGAGATGAGCTTGATCGCCGGGTTGAAGCGGCGCAGCCGCCGGCCCGTGCCGACAAACGTGCCGCTCGTGCCCAGGCCGGCCACAAAATGCGTGAGCCGTCCGCTCGTCTGCTCGATGATCTCGGGACCCGTCGTGTCGTAGTGCGCGCGCCAGTTCGCATCGTTGCTGTACTGATCCGGATAGAAATATCGATCCGGCTCCTCGGCGAACATGCGCCGCGCCTCGCGAATCGACCCGTCGGTCCCCTCGAGAGGATTGGTGAGCACCAGCTCGGCGCCAAGCGCCCGCAGCATGAGCTTGCGCTCCGGGCTCGCGTTCTCCGGCATGCACAGCTTGACGGCGTACCCGCGCGCCGCCCCGACCATCGCATAGGCGATCCCCGTATTGCCTGAGGTCGCGTCGAGAATCGTGCGGCCGGGCGTCAATCGACCCGATGCCTCGCCTTCGAGAATCATTCGCGCCGCCGCGCGATCCTTCACCGAGCCGCCCGGGTTCTGCCACTCGGCCTTCGCGTAGAGCTCGACGCCCTGCGGCACCTCGCGCTCGAACCGGTGCAGCCGCACGAGCGGTGTGCGACCGATCATGTCGAGCACCGAGGAACTCGACGGCCGGCTAATCATCGAGGATTCAGGGATTGATGAGGCCATGTGTCGATATACGACCGAAGTAGTCCGGAATTATATCAGCGAGAGAAAGGCTGTCAAACCTTTATACTCACATGAAGACATGGGTGCCCTGAAATAGGTGGAACTTCAGTCATTACAGCGAGATACGCCTGGCATGGTCCGCCTGGGCGAATGGCTCTTTCGTCATCGGACGGTGACTCCCATCCCTCTCGCGCTCGCCCTCCTGGGCATAAATATCGGAGCGGCCCCGCCGTCGGTGGTCTTGACCCTTTCAGGCGTCGGCCTGGTGATCCTCGGCGAAGCCGTACGGCTGTGGGGCGTCCGCCATATCGGCGTCATCTCGCGCACCAGAAGCGACCGCCTCGGTCCGCTGGTGGTGTCGGGCCCCTTCGCTCTGGTTCGCAATCCGCTCTACCTGGCCAACGTCGCGCTGTGGGTCGGATTCGCATTGACCGCGCGCCTGGTTTGGCTCGCACCGGTCGTCGGGGTCGTGCTGGGATTCGAGTACCACGCGATTGTACGGTGGGAGGAACAACGGCTCGACGCGCAACTCGGCGCCCCCTACCGCGCCTACCTCGGGCGTGTACCACGGTGGCTCCCGAAGCTCGGTTCGCCCGCAACCGAAGGAGCCACCGCGCTGCACTCCTGGCGCGAGATGCTCTTCAGCGAGCGGGGCACGCTCATGGCGATTGCCGTCGGATACCTGCTGCTCTGGCTCAAGTTCACACTTTCAAGTCTTCAGCGACTGCCATAGGTACCAGCACGCGACCGATCGGTACGGACGCCACCTCTCGCCAATCTTCATGATCCGCGTCGCATCAGGTTTCTTGCGCAGCCGATACACCCTCTGCACAGCGTTGACGATCCCGAGATCGCCAGCGGGGAGGACGTCGGGCCGATGCAGACGGAACATCAGGAACATCTCGGCCGTCCATCGCCCGAAGCCCTTCACAGATATCAGGCGATCGATCACCAACTCGTCGGGGAGGGCTTCGATTTCCTCGAGCGCCAGACGGCCGTCGGCGAGGCGCGCGCACAGGTCGCGCAGGTAGCCGACCTTCTGCCTGCTCAAGCCGACATCGCGCAGCGCCTGGTCGCTCGCCTCGTCGATTGCGGCGGCGCTCAGCGTGCCATTCGGGAAGAGCGCCATGAGGCGGCCACAGATGGCGCCTGCCGCTTTGGTCGAGAGCTGCTGACTGACGATCGCACCAACGAGCGCGCTCAAATGGTCCGTCCGCTGGCGGCCGGCGAGGCCGCAAGGGCCGATGCGCTTGATGAAAGCCCCCAGAGTCGGGTCGCGCCGCAGCAGCACGCGGCGCGCACGCGCGTAGCCGTCCGACGTCAACGACGTCAAGGGTGCCAGGGGCGACGGGCCTGCTGCACCGCGGCGATGAGTGTGACGCGCGCGCGGAGCGCGAGCCGCTCTACGGGGCGCAGACAACCCTGAATCCGATGCTGTAGCTGTAGGTATCCGGCGGAACCCGGTGACGGCACGCGCATCGGAGCATCGACACATCGTCGCTGATCCAGGAGCCGCCGCGAACGATTCGCATGCGGCCCGTGTCAGGCCCGCGCGGATCGCGCGCGTCGCCTTCGCTGTACGAGTCGCTGCCGTACCAGTCCGACACCCATTCCCAGACGTTCCCGACCATGTCGCACAAGCCGTACGCGTTTGGCGAATACGTGCCCGTCGGGCGCGTGCCCCGCTGGGGTTTGAGCGACGGATCCGTCAGGAAGTTGGCGCGCGATCCATCGATGTCGTTGCCCCACGGGTATCTGAGGCCCTCGGCGCCGCCGCGGGCCGCCTTTTCCCACTCAGCCTCGGTCGGAAGCCGCGTCGGCCGACCGATCGCTTCCGACAGCCATCGGCAGTACGCGAGCGCGTCATTGTATCGAACGAGAACGACCGGATGGCTGCCGCGACCTTCCGGCGGTTCAGCCTTGTCCCAGACGTAGGGCGCAGCCAGCACTCGGAAGCTGGCGTCTCGGGCCCCGCTTGCGACGATGGGCAGTCCCCGGACCGAGGGCGCCGGATAGCCGGTCGCGCGGATGAATCGGGCGAATTCGTCGTGCGTCACCGGAAAGCGCCCGATGAAGAACTCGCTGACGTAGACCCGATGGACCGGGCGCTCGTCTTCATCGGCGTCCGCGGCGCCCATCAGGAAGTCGCCGGCGGGAATCCGAGCCAGATCTGGAGGCGTGGCAAGCGTCATCGACGATTCCGCACCGATATTGATGATTCGTCCGCCCCGTCCTCCCCCGCCACCAGCCCGCCAGTATAGTTCAGGAGCGAACGGCCGCTTCGAGTGCACAATGACCGCGACGCGCTAGGCTGTCCGGTGCGCTCGGTAACGGACAATGCTGTCACTGGGGGCCATGGATGGAAATCGCGGACGTCAAGAAGAGGATCCTGCGCACGATCGAAGGCGCCAAACACCGCGCGGCCGAGCGCCGGGTGCGCGTCGACGCGGCCGCGCGCGCGTACGACGCGTTCCTCGAGCGCACGGCCGTTCCGCTGTTCCGTCAGGTGGCGAACGTGCTGCGCGCGGAGGGCTACGTCTTCGACGTCTTCACACCAGCCGACGGCGTGCGTTTGATGTCCGACCGGGCGGCCGACGACTACATCGAGCTGGTCCTGGAGACATCTGGGGACCAGCCCGTGGTCACGGGCCGGACGAGTCGCCGCCGAGGGCAGCGCACCCTCCAGACAGAAACGACCGTCGGCGATCCGGAGACCCTCGGCGAAGACGAGGTGCTCGCCTTCGTGTTGAAGGGGCTCGAACCATTCGTCGAGAGGTGAGAGGACGTTCTTCAGGCGAGGCGCTCAACCTCTGAGGTATCGACGCCATAGCGCTTCAGGAGCGCAAGGAACGCGGGCCTGTCGGTGACATGCCGACACGCCTCCCGCACGTCGACCGCGCCGCTCTGGACGAGGGGCACGAGAGCGTCGTTGAGCGGCACCATGCCGTGGCGGCGGCCGCCCTCAATCGCCATCGGCAGGTGTGACGTCGTGCCCTCCGCGAGCACGCTCGCAACCGCCGGCGTGTTGAGCAACAGCTCGCGAGCCGCCACACGGCCGCCGCCCGTCTTGGGCAGGAGCACTTGGGCGACCACGCCTCGCAAGTTGTCGGCCAGCGCGAACTGCACCAAACGGCTGTGCTCGGGCGCGTAGAGATCGATGATGCGATCGATCGTTTCGGTCGCGTCGTGCGCCGCGAAGCCGCCGATGACGAGGTGGCCGGAGGCGGCCGCCTCGAGCGCGACGTTCATCAGGGCCCCGTTGGGGATGTGCTCGAGCACCAGCACGTCGGGATCCTCGCGCAGCGCGGCGCGCGCCGCCGTGAGCAGCGCCTCGTCTCCTCCCCGCACCTCGCGCTGGCTGACAAACGAGCTCCCGCGCGCGTGCACCACATTGATCTCGCGCTCGATGGTAATCACGTGATCCTGCCGCGTACGGTTGATCACGTCGACGAGCGCGGAAATCAGCGTCCGCTTGCCGCTCGACCGCGGCCCGGCGACGAGCACCAGGCCCTCGGC
>JBAUGX010000077.1:0-30531 GCA_049679965.1 Vicinamibacterales bacterium | reverse complement strand
CCGCCCTGCCGTCCCTGTCCCGCCGGTCCCGCCGGTGCCTGTCCGGCCGGTGCTCCCTGGTTCTGAGCAGACAAGCCGTTCGCCGCAATCGCGAGGCTCGCCGCCAGGGCCACCGTCACTATGGTTCTCATCGCGCCTCCTCGTTATTTCGATCCACGAGTCTTTGCTTTCCGAAAGCCCTGCGACTATACCAATTTTCGTGACCGCGGCTCAAAAGACGGCGGCCGGGAAGCCTGGCGGCCGACAGCTGAGGCCTAGGCGGCCGTCGTGCGGGTGCCCAGTTCCCGGTCGATATCGAGCAACGACCCGGGGTCGTCGCCGACGAGCCGGAACTTCGCGACCAGCTCGCGGGCGATCTTCTCCTCTTCGACCTGTTCGGTCAGGAACCACTGCAGTTCGGTCATCTCCGCGAACGCCTTCGACTTAAACGCCAGCTCGAACAGATCGTTAATCTGCGCCGTCGTCTGCTCCTCGAGTTCCAGGACCGACTCGAACATGTCGCCGAGCGTCTCGAACGCCCGGACAGGCTGCTCGAGCGCGAGCAGCTCCACGGTCCCGTTGCGGGCAAGGACGAAGTCGAACAGTTTCAAGGCGTGTTGGTACTCCTCCAGGCTCTGTTGCTTGAGCCACTTGCCGGCGCCGGTGAACTTGTCCCGCTCGCAAAACGCCGACATTGCCAGGTATTGATACCAGGCGCGCAGTTCCGAGTTGATCTGCACGTTAATCGCGCGAAGTACATCTGCATTCATCCTCAACTCCTGTCGTTGGGCTGCCCGACGATTTCAGAACGCCGCTGTCAGACCAACGCGCACGGCCCGCGGGACGCCCGGTGAGATGTTCGTGTTGCTGTCGGCGTTCACGTAATAGGTGGTCTCGAACAGGTTCTCGACGTTCATTTGAAGCCGCAGGTCCTCCCCGATCGAGTAATAGAAAGCCGCGTCCACGCGGGTGTAGCCCGGCACCGTCACGGCATTGTCAATCGCCGCGAACATGTCAGATCGTGTCAGCACGCCGACGCCGGCTGCCGCCTTCGGGTGGAACTGGTAGCTATTCCATAGCGAGAACGTATGAGACGGCACCTGCGCCACGGTCGCTCCCGCCGCGGCAGCCGTTGTGGCACGAGCCACGAACGCATCCTGATAGGCGTAGCCGCCGGCGATCCTCCACGCCGGGGTGACTCGGCCGTTCACGCCCAATTCGTAGCCATTGGTCGTCTGACTGCCCGTCTGGACGATTCGCGTGGGATCGTTCGGATCCGTCGATCTGGTATTCGTGCGATCCAGTCGATACACGGCCGTCGTCATGGACAGGTCAGGGTAGACGTCCCACTTCGCGCCGATCTCGTAGTTGCTGAACTTCTCGGGCTCCACCTGACGGGTCACAATCGTCAACGACGAGAACTGATCACCAGAGCTAGGCAGATAGGACACGCTGTACGACGTGTAGAAGGAGAGGGGCGTCCTCGGCTTGATCACAACGCCGATGCGCGGCGACACCAGATTGTCGGCACGATCGAGCGTGTCTCCATTCCGATTGTTGTGGTATTCGAGATCGAATCGATCGAAGCGCAGGCCCGCGACGACCTGAACCAGGCGGGACACCTGGACCTGATCCTGCGCGTAGGCCGCCATGACGCTGGTCCGGAGATGATTGTCGGCGTCGGTCGAGCTCTGCCGGAACGTCACTGGTGTCGTGATGGTTGGATTGGCGTAGGGCACCAGAATCGACGTGGCGGTGTTGTTGAAGAATCCCGTGTTGCGGAAATTGTCCGTGCCCTGCCGCCCGACCTCGACTCCAGCGAGCAACGTGTGGCGAAAGCGCCCGGTCGACAGAGCGGCGTAGGTGACGTCTGTCTGGTTGAACACATTCAGGCGCTTGGTGGCGTTGTTGTACGCCGTCAGCGCCACCTGGCTCTGATCCGCTGTGACGGCACCCGGCACGAAATTCTGATAGGAGCGGTCGTAGCCGCCAATCAGCGTGTGGTTGCGCACGAGGACGCCCGCCATTGTCTGGTGCTCAACGGCGACCGATCCCAGATTGACCGTCGCCCGAACGTGGCTGTCGGCCGGATTCCCGTAGAAGGTGGCGACGTCAACATGAGCCGGACGGCCCTGGTACGACGAGAGGCCGCGGTCGGCCACCCGCGCATCCTGGAAGTATTCGTAAGCGAGCGCGATCTTCGTCCGGTCGCTCCGGGCCAGCATCAGCGTCGGGCTGAGGCCGGAGCGCTCCAGACCCACGCCGTGGCGGAAGCTGTCCGAATTCTCGTACAGCCCGTTCACGCGAAACGCGGCCGTCGCGTTGAGCGGCCGGTCGAGGTCGATGGTGAACCGCTTGTTGTCGTAAGAGCCGCTTTGCAGCGAGATCTCGCTGAGCGGCTGGAATCCAGCTTGTTTGGTCACCCGGTTGACCACGCCACCGGCACCACCGCGGCCGAAGATCATCGCGTTCGATCCCTTGAGCGCCTCCACCCGATCGAGGTTGTAGAGGTCGCGATAGTACTGAACATCGTCGCGCACGCCGTTGACGAAGAAGTCGGCCGACGAGCTGTTGCCGCGGATGATGACCTGATCACGGTTGTTCTCTCCCTGGTGCGCCGTGATGCCGGGCACATAGCGCACGACATCGCCGATGCTCGTCATTGCCTGATCTCTAATCAACTCTCGCGTGACAACAGTCACCGACTGCGGCACGTCCCGTAAGGGCGTGAGCGTCTTGGTGGCGCTCATGATGGCTGGCACCTGATAGGCCGCAGGCGCATTGACGTTGACCGTCTCGCGCGGGCCCGCAACCTGCAGCACGAATGCTCGCGATCCCACGCCATTCTGAGGAGCGTCGAACGGTTGCGAGATTTCGAGAAATCCTGCAGCGCCGACGGTGATGATGTAGCGGCCGGCATCGAGCACAATCGTGAACTCGCCGCGCTCGTCGGTCAGCGTCGACGGGCCCGAGTTCTGGCCCTGTGGGACCGCGGTCACGCGGGCGCCGGCAATGGGCATCCCGGTCGCGTCGAGCACTTTGCCTTCAAATGGAAACCGGGCGGCAGCCACCTGCGCTGGTCCGGCCGCAGAGGTGGAAGGCAGTCCAATGGAAGTCAGGACGACCGAGAGAACAATAAACAAGAAGCGGTGCATATAAGGACTCCTGCCTGAGACAGTCATAACTGAGACTGAGTCTCAGTTTCGGAAAGGCAGGATAATCCCGACCAGTTCGGTCGGTCAAGGCCTATTTGCAGGTCGGCGTTTGAAGCGGGGACTTTGGGCCTTGTCGTGGCGGCGCCTGGTCGTCTGCGGATTACGGCAGCGTCCGAACCCGGATCTGAGAAGTCTCTGCTGGTCCGCTGGTCCACGCCAGGACGATCCCGGCGCCCGCCGCCGCCACAACGGGATGGTTCGCCGATGCAGCCTCACCGGCTTCCCGGCGAGCGAACTGGGGCTGCCCCACTGCATCGACGCTGCCGCGCGCCAGGGCCGCTCGGCGCACGCCGCTCCGAAGCTCGTCCCATACGACAACAGCCGCTCCATTCGCCGCGATCACGATCTGCGGATGATGCGGCTGACCTTCGGTCGGCAGGCGGTATCGCGGCGTGAACCACCGGCCGTCGCGCGTGGTCGCGTAGAAGAGTGCGATGGTCGGCTCGGCGCCGGGCGCTGGTCCATCGATGAGCGTCGGCCACACGACGTGGACGATGTTCTGGCGATCGACCGCAATCGCCGGCCCGTCCTCGGGACAGCCGTCGAGGACCCATTTGTCTTCACTGACCCGGGACGGCGCCGCGAACGTTCTGCCGCCGTCTCGCGAGACCGTGAACGCGATGTCGCGAATGTTGCCGGGATACACATGCCGCCATGCGGCATACAGCGACCCGTCGGGGCCCGCGGCGAGCGCGGTCTTGCAGCAGTAGCAGACACCTCCGGCGACCGCGGCCGGCGGAGTCGATCCGTCCAGCCGCGAGAAGTACAGCTTCGAGAGCTGTGCCTTCGCCACCAGGTCCGGTTGCGCGGACGGATCACTGTGTGTGTGCTGACCCTCGTGTTGCATCGGCGCGGCGGCGGCGCTCTGCGACACCGTCTCTCGATGGTCGAGCCACAGAACGGCCACGTGCCCCTCACCATCGACCGCCGTGCTCTCCCAGCCACGATTCCCTTGCGCGTCACCGCCGGGCACGATCGTGGAGCGTGTAAACGACCGGCCACCGGTGTCGGACCGGGCCGTCTTCAGTTGCGTGCCGCCCGGACCCTTGGTTGTCCACACGACCACGACCGAGGGATCGCCCCCTGGATGCGGCACAAGGGACACGCGCGGCGGCTGCTCTCCTGACACACGCGCGTCCCCGGCCACGTCGTTCACGCGCGACGGCGCCGCGAAGGTGCGGCCGGCGTCACGGCTGACGGCCGCATAAATATCCGTCGTCCCGCTTGCAGTCGCTGCGCCCCAGACGACTGCCACGAAATCACCGGCCGCGGCAATCGACGCATTGGTGTTCGCCCGCCCCCTAATCGCGAGGATCGCGTCGTTTGTGGCACCGATCACGTCGGTGCTGAGTGTCGCGGCGCCCAGCACCGTCGCACCAAGCACCGTCGCACCAAGCACCGTCGCACGAACGCACCTTCGCACCCTCGCACCAGCCTTCGCTCGCTGGCGAACAGAGCGAGCTATGGCTAGGCTCGCCGAAGCGCCAAAGGCGCGACGGCGGCCCCCGCACCGTCGCACCAGCAGTGTCAGAAGCTCCATCGCACCCCCAATTGCAGCTGCCGCATGTCGCCGACGGCGGTTCGCTGGCCGAACGTCGCGTTCGGCGTGGTGCCGTTGCCGAATGTGTTGTTCACGTTCAGGACGTTCACGTTGTTGATCAAGTTGAACGCCTCGATCATCGCCTCGAGACGATGGCCGCCCGCCATCGCGAACGCGCGCGAGATACGGACGTCGAGAGACGAGGTGGCGGGCAGCCGCTCGGAGTTGCGGCCGACGCCGGCCGGACGATCGTTGGTCGTGGTGTCGTTGTTGTTGTCGCTGCCCGTCACGACATTGAACGGTGCCCCGGACGCATACGAGTACACGTAGCCGAACAGGAAGCCGCCCAGCACACGGCGCAGCGCGGCGCTGCCCGCGCCGAACGTCGCGAGCGGGTCGCCGAACGATCCGCTCAGGACGAGGCGCTGCCGCTGATCGTTGTCCGAGGGTCCCTTGTCCGCCAGAATGTCGTTCTGCGTCTGCGGCGACTGGAAGAACGCATTCCCCGCATCGTCCATCGCATCAGACAGCGTGTAGGACACGCGCGTCTGGCCCCAGGCAGCTGGACGCGTCCCGAGCGACATGGTCAGGCTGTTGAACCAGGAGTCGCCAATCGAGTCGTACTGGCTGATGTTGGCGAAGTTCGGATTCGGCCGGCCGAGATTGGGAATGCCGAGCAAGAGCGCCTGCGCGGCCGTCAACGTCGGCACGTTGACGTTGTGCGACATGATGATGGCCCGCCCGCGCAGGTAGTTGTAGCCGACCGTCGCCGACACCGCTTTGGTGATCGCCCGTTCGACTTCCACTCCGGCCTGCTGACTGAACCCGCTCCGAAGATTCGGGTTGATGTTGGTGATGGAGACGAGCACGCCGGCCGGGAATGCGGGCAGGACGTTCGGGAACGCCGGCGCGCCCGCCTGTCCGAACGACAACACGGCCGTCTGGTACTTGCTGCCGTCTCGCTGCAGCGCGTTCGAAGTCGCCCGCAGAGGGATGCGGTCGAAGTACAGGCCGCCGCTCGCCCGAATCACGGTCCTCCCGTCGCCAGGCGAATAGGCAACGCCCAGACGCGGCGACACGTTGTTCGCGTCGAGCTGGATCGGCTCGGGCAACCACTGCAAGTCGTAGCGCAGGCCGACATTGACGGTCAGGTCGCCGCGCGGACGCCACTCGTCCTGCGCGAACACGCCAAGATTGGGATTCGACTGGAACTGCGACGGGGCGCCGAAGGCCTGCTGGAACTGCGAATACGTTCCGCTCTGCAGGTTGGCGAGCGAGGTGAATGTGTACACGCCCTGCAGCGCACCGGGAAACTCGATATTGACGCGGTTGTAGAGGAGATCGACGCCCGTCTTGAACAGATGCGAGCCGCGCTGCAGCGTGACGGTGTCGACGATCTGCAGCACGTCGAGGTCCCGCGCCGTCGGCGAGGACGTGGCGGTGCCGAAATTCGCGACGCCGCTGATGTTGACGGCCGGCCCGACGAGGTCGTTGGCCAACGCGCCCAGACGGCTGCGCGTGTACTGCGCGCGGGCCTCGTTGATCGTGCCTGACGAGAGCGTCGTCAGATAGTTGACCGCGAGGGTCTGGTCCGTGTCCTCGAGCCCGGTGCCCCGGCTGACGTCACCCAGGCCGCCGGTATTGCGTGCGTTTTCGCTGGTCACTCGGTACAGGCTGTACCGCATCTGAAGCCTCGACGCCATCGTCGCCCGGTGGTCGACGCGTCCGAACACGTTCGTCGTCGTGTAGCCGGTCGGGTAGTTGCCCGTGCCGATCCTCGGGCCTCCATAGCTGGCGGCGTTGAGCGCGGCATTGACGGAGGCGACGGCCGCGGACGAAATCGTGACGATGCCCGTACGCTCCTGCTGCGTGCGCTCGATGTTGCCGAACCAGAAGGTTCGATCCCGGGCAATCGGACCGCCGAGCGTAAAGCCGTACTGGTTCTGGTTCAGCGGATCTTTCCGGGTGGCGAGGGGATTGCGCGCATCGAACGCGTCGTTGCGGAAAAACTCGTAGACGCGTCCGGCCATGCGATTAGTGCCCGACTGGGTGACCATGGAAACGGCGCCGCTCGACGCCCGGCCGAACTCGGCCGCGCCTCCGGACGTCACCACTTCGAATTCGCGAACGACCTCCTGGCTGAACGAAGTGCCCGCAAGATCCGCCGCGTCGTCGTTCGCCGACAGCCCGTCGACCACGAAGGTGTTGTTGAGGTTGCGCTGGCCCGAAACCGACACGCCGGTACCTGGCACGGCCGATGTCTCGGCGAACCGATCGTTGGTCCGCAGGATCGTGCGGGAGACGTTTGGCGCCAACAGGGCGAGGTCGAGGTAGTTCCGGCCGTTGAGCGGCAGCGTATCGACCTCGCGCGGCGTGATCGCCGCTGCCATCTCCGTTCGCCGCACTTCGACGAGCGGCGCGGCTACGTTGACCGTCTCAGCCACGCCCGCCGGTCTGAGTACGATCGGCACGTCGAGCGCCTGCCCGATGGCCAGCGTCAGATCCAGCGCCGCCGGGGCAAAGCCGCCCAGTTCAACTGACAAGTGGTACCGACCCACGGGCAAATACAGCAGCCGGAAGCGGCCGCGCTCGTCGCTGACCGCCTGCGACGTCTGGTTCGTGTCGTCATTCTTGATCTGCACCGTGGCCCCCGGCACCACGGCGTCGCTTGCGTCACGGACCGTACCTGTGACGCTCGCGGACGACATCGTCTGTGCTGCAATGAGCAGCGCCCACACCATATTCATAAAACCCTCAGCGACAAATGGTGTCGCATCTACTTAGGTAAGTCCTTGGGCAGGGCCCTGGCCGCCGGAGCGATCTCCTCGATCCAGAATCCGCCACTCCCGCTGACGACTTTCGCTGTGATTTGTTGGCCCACCGACAGGTTCTCGAGCAGAGGCGCATCCTTGACCGCATAGGCCATCGTCATCGGCCCCATGAACCCGGGTATGGCCTCGTGGTCCACGGTCAGTCTCTTGCCAGACTTGTCGATCGCCACCACTTTGCCTTTCAGGTCGTATCGCTGCTCACCCTGCGGCGGCGGCGATGCCTCTTGAGTTGGCGCAGCCTGCTCTCGTGGCGGCGACGCGCAGCCAATCAGCCCAAGACACAGACTCACGGACGCCATGGATCGACGTAGTGACCGCACAAAAAACCTCCTCAGACGGACCCCCATGCCTTGCCGCGCCTCTGCAGGGCGGTCGGGAAGGCGGTCGGGCAGACCTGTTGGTCCAGCTCGACACGGATCGGTGGTTCAGAGTTCGGCGCCTAGGCGCGAGGGGGGGGAGACTCGGGTCGGACGGGTTGGGAGATAGAGGATGCGGCAACCGGCACGACGACTTCCGCGCCAAGTAATGCTGCGATGAATATCTGCGTCGGTGGCATCAGGCCGAGAGTACTGGAGAGCGACAGCAATGCGTCAGCAGGGATCGACGCGTTCCTGAGGACGCACTCACGCGCCCCTTCATGGCCATGGTGCATCGGGCACGCCTCGCCGGGTGCCGTTCCGGGCGGACACGTGCACTTCTGAGTCTCGGCAGCCGCGGGCGTCACCGGGAACGACAGCGGTGCCGCCAGCCCGGCGAACTGGAACACGAGCCAGATGCCGATAACGCACGAGAGTCGCTGTCGTACGGAGCGCATTGAGGTCGAAGCTTACCACGCAATACTGTTATCCTTGAATCACCTGTGACGGACCTGCCCGCATGTCCCTGGTTGCCCTCTCTGAAATGCTCGGCGCCCCCGTGCGCGATGCCAGCGGCATCGTCCGCGGCCGGGTGCGCGAGCTTGCCGTCGCACGCCAGGAACACGCGACCCGCGTCGCATATCTAATTGTCAAGACGTTCGACGGCGAGCGGGTGCTGCCCGCCGACTCGGTCAAGTCATCCGGCCCCACGGTGCGCGCAGCCAGCGATGCCGCAGCCTGGATCCGGTACGAGCCCTCGGACGGCGACCTGCTGCTCAAGCGCGACCTCCTCGACCAGCAGATCATCGACGTCCACGGCCGGAAGGTCGTCCGCGTCAACGACGTCGAGATCGACTCACGGCCGGTCAATGGCCACCTGGTGCTCAACGTCGTCGCAGTCGACGTCGGCAGCCGCGGCGCGATCCGCCGGCTCTCGAAGGGGATAGTACCCTCGTTCACCCTTCGTGCCCTGCTGGCGAAGATCCCGCCCCGCGTCATCCCGTGGGAGTTCGTCGATCTGATCGAGGCCGACCCGGCTCGGCGGGTCAAGCTGAAGATCGCCTACAAGGGCCTCTCCACCCTGCATCCGGCCGATATCGCCAACATCGTCGAAGATCTGCCGCCGGCCGATCGCGAAGCTGTCTTCGAAACGATCGACGAAGGGGTCGCGGCCGAAACACTAGAGGAGATCGACCCCAACATCAAGAAGTCCATCGTCGAGTCGCTCGACTCCGATCGGGCGGCCGACATCGTCGGCGAAATGGATCCCGACGCCGCGGCCGACCTCCTCGGCGATCTGACGGAAGCTCGGTCGGGCCAGATTCTCCAGGAGATGGCGCCCGAGGAGCGACAGGAGGTCACCCACCTCCTGGAGTTCGGCGAGCGCACCGCCGCCGGGCGCATGACGACCGAGTTCCTCGCCATCTCCGGCGACGACACGGTCCACGCCGCCATCGAGGCCCTCAAGACGTTCGAGGGCGGCCACGAGGCCGTCGCCACGATCTTCCTGACCGGCCCCGACCGGCAACTGATCGGCGCCGTACCGCTCGTCAAGATTGCCGTCTCGTCGCCCATGGTTCCCCTTGCCGGCATCCGCGACGATGTCGTCGCGTGCGCGCTCGACACGCCGGACGCCGAGGTCGCCGCGCTGTTCGACAAATACAATCTGATCACGCTGCCGGTGGTCGACGACCACGGCCGCATCGCGGGCATCATCACCGCCGACGATGTGATCACGATGCTGCGACATCGCCGCTGACGAGTGCTGATGAGATCCAAGTGGAAAGAATGGCGGATCCGCCTGGCCTTGCTGCTGGCCATCGTCGGGCCAGGCTTCATCACGGCCAACGTCGATAACGACGCCGGCGGCATCGCCACCTACTCGGTGGCCGGCGCGCAGTTCGGTTACACGCTGCTATGGACGATGATCCCGATCACGATCGCGCTGGTCATCGTCCAGGAAATGTCGTCGCGCATGGGGGCCGTCACCGGCAAGGGCCTGAGCGACCTCATCCGCGAGCAGTTTGGGCTGCGCGTCACGTTCTTCCTGATGATCGCGCTCATCCTCACCAACTTCGGCAACATCGTCGCCGAGTTTGCCGGGGTGGCGAGCAGCCTGGAGCTGTTCGGCATCTCGAAGTACGTCAGCGTGCCGATCGCGGCGGCGATCGTGTGGGGCATGGTCGTGCACGGCACGTACCGCACTATCGAGAAGATCTTTCTGTCGGCCTCGGCATTCTACATCGCGTACATCGTCTCGGGCGTGCTGGCGCATCCCGACTGGAGGGCGGCCGCGATGTCTACGCTGACACAGCCCGAGAGCGTCGGGTTCCGTAACTACTCGTATTTGTCGATGATCGTCGGGCTCGTGGGCACGACGATCGCGCCGTGGATGCAGTTCTATCTGCAGGCGTCGATCGTGGAAAAAGGCATCACCGCGCGCCAGTACAAGACCTCGCGCATCGACGTGATCGTCGGATGCCTCTTTGCGGCCATCGTCGCCTGGTTCATCGTCGTCGCGTGCGCGGCGACGCTGCACGCCGTAGGTCGGTTCAGGATTGAAAACGGGGCCGACGCGGCGCAGGCGCTCCGTCCGTTGGCCGGTGAGTACGCGTATGTCCTGTTTGCCGCCGGGCTGTTCAACGCGTCGCTCTTTGCGGCGTCCATTCTGCCCATTTCGACGGCCTACGCAGTGTGCGAGGGGATGGGGCTGGAGTCAGGACTCGACAAACGGTTTGACGAAGCGCCGGCCTTCTACTGGCTGTATACGGCGCTTATCGTCTTCGGCGCCGGGGTGCTGCTCGTGCCAGGCTTCCCGCTGTTTCGGGTGATGGTGCTGTCGCAGGTCGTCAACGGGGTCGTCCTCCCCTTCGTGCTCATCTTCATGCTGATGCTCGTCAACGATCGCGGGCTGATGGGCGAACACGTGAACTCCCGCTGGTACAACACCGTCGCCTGGGCAACGGTCGTCGGCATGATCGGTCTGACGCTCGCGATGATTGTCTGGCGAGGCTAAGGTGCGTAGGTGCGTAGGTTCTTTGGTGCTGAGGTGCCACGCTTAAACACCGATGAACCCAAGCACCGACGCACCTCTTACGGTCGCTGACTCGCCGGCGGGGTGCCGCCATTCAGACGTAGATAGACCACCATCTGTCCGTAGATATCCCACGTGTGCCCGATCAGGAAGTAGACGACGCGCGCGCGCGATGATGGGCCGAGAAACGCGTTGGTCTGCACGACCTCCAGCATCGACTGGTCGGTCTGCTCCTTGATGAGGGCTTCGCCGTAATCGAACGAGTCGGCCATCGCCTTCAGCACCTCGGCCTTGGACCGGGCGGCTCGATTGATGGTCGGTGGCATCGCCTTCCCGCGCAAGAATCCAAGATTCATGACGTTGGCCTGGGCGATGTGCAGCACCTGCTGGGCGAAGTCGCGCTGCGCCGGAGTGGACTTGTACGCGTACTTGTCCTCAGGCATCTCGTTGGCGAGTTTCATGATCGTCGCCTTCATCTCCACCCAGTCTTTGAGCAGCTCTGTGTTGAGAATCGAGGTCTGAGCCGAAACCCGCAACGCCGTGACGATGAGCGCAGCACACACGAAACCCAGTATTTTGACTGCGTGCTTCATGTCAATCTCCAATTCGCAGAGCTTAACATGCCATCGGCCTTACGTTCCGCCAGCGCTCGGCGCACCAACTCTGACGAGTACCGGCATCGGCACGCCGTGGGCTTCGGTGTCTCCCGCGAATTGATACTCCGTCAGGATGCACCCGTAGCCGAGCACGGCATTGGGCTCCGTCGTCATCGTGAACTTGTCGACAACCGGCCGGCGTGTCGGGATGCAGTGGAACGACGCCACAACCTCGACAGATCGCTTGCCGGGCTCGACGAGGTGCACCGTCGTGCAGGGCTCCCCGCGCTGCATCTTCGCCTCGTCGTGGGTGAAAAGGACCGGCCCCTGCACGATCGTGGATCCGATGAGAGTCGGCTCGGCCAGGTAGGCAAAAGCCTGCTGACGCGCCGCGCCGGCAGCACTGGTGCTGCTGGCTGGTGTGCCGGTGGCTCCGAGGAGAATGGCCGCCATCACCGTGAAGAGAACTGGGTGGCGCATAAAACCCTCCCTCCGCACGTCGGTTGAATCGACCATTCCCAAGGCAATAGGTGTGCCGCGTAAGAACCTTCAGAACAGGGAGGTTCTTGGCTGCAGCCCGGCTAGCGGCGGGAAATATTCGCGTGCGCCAGGGGAAAACTCGCTCGTCGCGGCCTTGACGCGCGGTAGCGCAGGGACCAAAATCACCGATGGAGGAAGGAGCCAATGAAGTCCAGACTCGCAGGCGTGGCACGGATCGTCGGCGTGCTCGTGGCCTTGGCCGCGACCACCGCGCCGGCGTGGGCCCATCATTCGTTCGCGGCGGAATTCGACCGCAACAAGCCGGTCAGCCTGAAAGGCACGATCACCAGGCTTCAGTGGGCGAATCCTCACATTTGGATCTACGTCGATGTGAAGGACGAAGCGACCGGCAAGATCACGAATTGGGGCTTTTCCGGAGGCCCTCCGGGCCTGTTGACCAGGCGCGGCGTCCGCAAGGAAAACCTGGTGCCGGGCACCGTGGTCGTCGTGACGGGCTTCCGCGCCAAAGACGGGTCAAGCAACGCGTCGGGCGGCCGGGTCACGTTCGAGGACGGGCGGAACGCGCTGACCGGTTCGGCTGAAGACGTTATCCCGCCGGGCAGAGGCCAGTAGTCACGACTTTTCGAGGAGATGCCCGTGAAAAAGAATCTGATCGTGGCGTCGTTGGCCGCACTGACAATGGTGGTCGTCGCCGCGGCGATCCTGCCCACGCGTGTCGTCGGCCAGGGTCGCGGCAACGCCCCGGCGCCTCAGGCCGCGCCCCAGTCGGCTCCTCGCGGTGCCGACGGCAAGCCGGACTTCAGCGGGTTCTATCAGGCGCCGGTCGGCGCCGAGCGAGGCCCGAGGTTCAGCGCCGCGAAGATGGCACCGTTTAGGCCCGGCGGCGAGGCGCTCTTCTTTGAAATGCACAATGGCGACCCGTTTCACGACGAGCCGCGCGACTTCTGCTGGCCCTCGGGGTTCCCTTGGGGATTCCTCGCCCCGTACCCCGTGCAGGTGATTCAAACACCGCAGTACCTGGTGATGGTGCACGAATTCCAGCGCATGACGCGGATCATCCCGCTCGACGGCCGGCCGCACAGCACGAAGGTGGAGCCGTCGTTCCAGGGCGACTCGGTCGGGCACTGGGAAGGCGACACGCTGGTCATCGACACGACCAATTTCAAGCGCTGGATTCTGGACGATTACCACTACGTCGATCCGACCAAGAACCGGATGCACAGCGACGCCTTCCATACGATCGAGCGCATCACGCGCCCCACGCGCAACGCGCTCTCGTGGTCGATCACGATTGACGATCCGAAGATCTTCACGGCCCCGTGGACCGAGGATTTCACGATGGCGTTCCATCCCGAATGGGAGAAGGACGGACTGTTCGAGTTCGTCTGTCAGGAGAACAACCGCTGTCCTGGCGGCAAGTGCGAAGAAGGCAAGAACTGACGCGTGGCCCTTCTGATCCCGCTCATCCCGTCGGAGCCTCGCGTCCCGAAGCCGGACTGGCTGAAGGTCCGCGCGCCAGGCTCGCCGAGCTACCAGCGGCTCAAGGGCCTGATGCGCGACCTCAACCTCCACACCGTCTGCGAGGAGGCGCGCTGCCCCAACATCGGCGAGTGCTGGGCCCACGGGACGGCGACGTTCATGATCCTGGGGGACGTCTGCACGCGCGCCTGTGCCTACTGCGCGGTGGCGCACGGCCGACCGGCGTCGCTCGACAGCGCGGAGCCCTCCCGCGTCGCCGACGCGATCCAGACGCTCGACCTCACGTACGTCGTCATCACGTCGGTGGACCGCGACGACCTCGATGATGGCGGTGCGTCGATCTTCGCGGCCACGATTCGCGAGACCCGGGCGCGGTCGCCGCAATGCCGTATCGAGGTCCTGATCCCGGATTTCCAGGGAGACGAGAACGCGCTGCACGCCGTGCTCGACGCGCAGCCTGACGTGCTCAACCACAACACGGAGACCGTGCCGCGCTTGTACCGGATGGCGCGCTCCGGCGGGCGGTACTCGAGAACCATCGAATTGCTGGCCCGTTCGCGGCGCTACGCCCCTCAGATTCCGACCAAGACCGGACTGATGGTGGGCCTGGGTGAAGAACACGATGAATTGGTGACGACGTTCAAAGACCTGCGCAAAGCTGGCTGCGAGATTCTCACGGTCGGTCAATACCTGCGACCGACGGCCGCTCACGCGCCGATGACCCGCTACTACCATCCGGACGAATTCGCCGAGCTCAAACGGATTGCGCTCGGCCTCGGTTTCGTCCACGTGGAATCGGGTGCGCTCGTCCGAAGCTCATACCACGCCCACGAAACCGCAGACTCCTATGCCCGGTTGGCGGCCGGTGCGCAATGAAGTCTGAATCGATGGCCTTCGTGGGTCGCGCCATTGTGGGGTTCCTCATCGCGCTGGTCGGCGCCACGGCCCTTGAGTGCGCCATCAGGCTCTCGTCGCGGGGAGCGGTGCCGATCTCGGCAGCGATGGTCGAGTGGGCCGTGTCGCGCGGCGTCCTGTTCGGCGCGCCGCTCGCGATGTTGCCCGCCCTTTGGTACGCGCGGACCGGCGCCCGCCGGCCGTTGGCCAGACACGGCTTCCAGACTGCGCTGCTGGGCGTGCTGCTGACAATGGGCGTGGTCGGTTGGGCCGCCCCGATCGGTATGCGCGCCTACAACCTCGAGAGAATCCAGCGTGTGCGTCGGACGATGGACGACAACGCCCGCGCGCGCCGGTCGACCGAGTTTGGGATCCCGGGCACCCCCACCGTCCGTCGCGGGGGCGCGCCGCCGCTACGGCCGATGACCCCGGAGGAAGCCGTCGCCGTGGACGCGACCACGAAGACATGGCCCGATCTCATCGTCTCGGCTCGCACCGACGTCGATCGCAGGGGGCTCTACAGTTCGGAGTCGCGACGCCGCGCCGAATTCGTCGCACTGTCGGCCGTCCTCGCGTTCCTCGGCTGGACGCTCAGCAGCCTCGGCCGCCAAGCGCTGCACCCGGTCATGTGGTGGGCGGCGACTTGGCTGCTGACGGTCCGCACCCCAGGCATCACGGCCGGCGCCTCGCTCGTGATGTTCGGCGTGGCCGCCATCACACTCGCGATGATGTCGCGCGCCGGCGACGGATCCAATCCCGCCCAGCCGGTTCCCCACGAACCCTGACCTTCTAAGTTTTGACTTTTAACTTTTGACTTTTTTCGGCCGGTAGACGTGCGTCGCCTGGCCGAAAAAGACTTCGGCCGACTCCATGACCGTCTCGGTGAGCGTGGGATGCGGGTGGATGGAGAGCTTCAGGTCGGTGACGTTCGCGCCCATCTCGATCGCGAGCACGCCTTCGGCGATCAGTTCGCCGGCGCCGGGTCCGACCAGGCCCATGCCCAGCAGGCGCTCGGTGTCCGGATCGATGATGAGCTTGGTCAGTCCGTCCGTGCGGTCGAGAGTAATCGCGCGGCCCGACGCGCCCCAGGGGAACTTGGCAATCGCGACCGTGCGGTTTTCCTTGGCGGCCTGGACCTCGGTGAGCCCGGCCCACGCCAGCTCGGGATCGGTGAAGACGACGGCAGGAATGGCCTTGGGCGCGAAGGTGACATTCTCGCCCGCGATCACTTGCACGGCCACGCGCCCCTCGTGCGACGCCTTGTGCGCGAGCATCGGCTCGCCGGCGACATCGCCAATCGCGAAGATCGAGGTCTCGTGCGTGCGGCGCTGCTCGTCGACGATGATGAAGCCCTTTTCGTCCAACCGAACGCGTGTCCGGCCGAGTCCGGGGATGCCAGAGTTCGGCCGCCGTCCCACGGCGACGAGCACGCGATCGAACACTTCTTCCTTCCGTTCGGCCTTGCCTTCGAAGCTGACGCGGATGCCCTTCTCCTCGGCGGCCATCCCCACCACGCGCGTCTCGAGCAGCACGCTCTTGAACTTCTGCGCGGCGCGCTTGGCGAGCACGTCCACGAGATCCCGATCGGCGCCTGGCAGCAGGCCCGGCGTCATCTCGACCACCGTCACGGCGCTGCCGAGCGCGGCGTAGACGGTGCCGAGCTCGAGCCCGATGTACCCGCCGCCCACGACCAGCAGCGACTTCGGGATGTCGGGCAGATCGAGCGCCGACGTTGAATCCATCACGCGCGGGTCGTCAAGTTTCAAGGGTCCCGGGACGGCGGGCACCGATCCGGTCGCCAGAATCGCGTGCTCGAACTGCACGTGTTCGACACTGTTCCCGGATCCAGCCGTCAACCTCACGCTGAGGTTGTGCGCGTCCACGATCTCGGCGAGCCCCTGCAGATACTGAATCTTGCGATGCTTGGCGAGCAGTCCGGTGCCGGTCGTGAGCTTCTTGACGACGTCGTTCTTGAAGGTGCGCAGCTTTGCGATGTCGATGCGGGGCTCGCCGAACTCGATGCCCCAGGCCTTCGCGTGACGCGATTCGCTGACGAGGTTGGCAATGTGCAGCAGCGCTTTCGAAGGGATGCAGCCGCGGTACACGCACACGCCGCCCGGGTTCGCCTCCGGATCGACCAGCGCGACGCTCAGGCCAAGATCCGCCGCCAGAAACGCCGCGGCGTACCCACCAGGACCGCCGCCGATCACAACAAGCTGAGTGGAAATCATGATCAGCGTCGGTCAACCACGAAGGCGCGAAGAGCACGAAGAATCACAATATATCTTGTCTGTCTTCGTGTGCTTCGTGACTTCGTGGCGTGAAGGGGCCTCGAATTGATCCACGCGATCATCCTTGGAGCGCCAGCAGGAACGGCTGCTCGAGCGCCTCGACGATCCATTTCAAGAAGCGGATGCCATCGGCGCCGTCGATGACGCGGTGGTCGTAGGAAAGCGACAGCGGCAGCATCTGGCGAGGCGCGAATTCGCCTTTGCCTGGGGCGGTCTCGCGCCAGACCGGCTGAATCGTCCCTCGTGAAATGCCCAGGATGGCGACCTCCGGAGCGTTAACGATAGGCGTGAAGTAGGTGCCGCCGATCCCGCCGAGGTTCGACACCGTGAAGCAGCCGCCCTGCATCTCTTCGAGCGTGATCTTGCGCGTCCGCGCCTTCTCGGAGAGCTGCGATATCTCGACCGCGATCTGAATCATGTTCTTCGTGTCGACGTCCCGGAGAACTGGCACGAGCAGCCCCCGATCGGTGTCCACCGCGATACCGACGTTCACGTACTTCTTGGCGATGATTTCGTCAGCGACAAAATCAATCGACACGTTGAACTGCGGGAACACCTTCAGCGCCGTGGCCACCACCTTGGCGGCCACAGCCGTGACCGTGAGAGCGCCGCCGGCGGCCTCGGCCTGTTTCGCGTAGCGCCTGCGCAACTCCTCGAGCGCCGTGATGTCGGCCAGCGCATGCTGGGTGACATGTGGAATCGTCGCCCACGCCGCGCTCAAGTGTTCGGCCGTCTTGCGTCGAACGGCGCGCATCGGCTGGCGCTCCACCGCGCCCCACCGCGAGAAGTCTGGCAGGGGCTCGGCGACGATGCCGCCGCCGGCATGGGTGGCCGCCACCAGCCGCTTCGCATGCGCCTTCACATCGTCGATCGACACGCGGCCGGCCGTGCCGGTGCCAGGAACGGCGTCGATGTCCACGCCGAGCTCTCGCGCCATCCGCCGCACGGACGGTGCGGCCGGTGCCTGCGCCTCTGCCATCACGGCCGCCGACTCGGCGCTGGCGCGCGCGCCGCGACTGATGTCGACAACGTTGTCAACGGCTGCCCTCGAGGCCATTGACGGTGGACGCACGGAGGCGACAGGCTGGACGTCTTCACGCGACTCGACGGGCCGTTGCACGGCGGGCTGCGCCTTGGCGGGCGGCGGCGCGACCGCAGCGGCGGCGCCGTCGACGCTGAGGATCACCTGACCCACCTTGACCTTGTCGCCGGGCTTGACCTTGACGTCGATGACGCGTCCCGTCACCGAGGAAGGCACCTCGATGGTCGCCTTGTCGGTTTCGAGCTCGAGGACGGGTTGATCCGCGACGACCGAATCGCCCGCCTTGACGAGCACACGCAACACGTCGCCCGACGACACATTTTCGCCGAGCTCTGGGAGTCTGAAATCAGTAGGCATCGTTACGCGTTGGCGGGATTGCTCTTGTCGGGATTGATTCCGTGTTCCTTGATTGCCTGCTCGACGACCTTCCGTTCGATCTTGCCGTCCTTCGCAAGGGCAGCGAGCGCCGCGACCACCACGTAGCGGGCGTCGACTTCAAAGAAGTCACGGAGGCTGGCGCGGGTCTCGCTTCGACCGAACCCATCCGTGCCGAGCGCGGTGAGCGGCCGCGGGAGCCACCGGTCGATCGAGTCGGGCAGCGCCTTCACATAGTCGGACGCCGCGACGAGCACGCCCTTCGCGTCCTTGAGGCACGCTGTGACGTACGGGATGCGCGGCGTCGCCCCCGGATGCAGCATGTTCCAGCGCTCGCACGCGTGGCCGTCGCGGTACAGCTCGCCGTAGCTCGTGACGCTCCACACGTCGGCGCCGACATGGTACTGCGCCTCGAGGATCTCCTGCGCCTTGATGACTTCCGGCAGGATGGCGCCGCTGCCGAACAGCTGTGCACGCAGCGGAGCATCCGGCGTGGACGTGGCGCGGAAGCGGTACAGCCCTTTCAGGATGCCGTCTTTCACGCCCTCGGGCATCGCCGGCATCGCGTACTGCTCGTTCATCACCGTCAGGTAGTAGAAGATGCTCTCCTGATCGACGTACATCCGCCGGATGCCGTCTTCGATGATGACGGCGATCTCGTACGCGAACGCCGGGTCGTACGCCAGCACGTTGGGATAGGCCATCGCGAAGAGATGGCTGTTGCCGTCCTGATGCTGCAGCCCCTCGCCGGCGAGCGTGGTGCGCCCCGCCGTGCCGCCAAGCATGAAGCCCCTCGCGCGCGAGTCGGCCGCGGCCCAGACGAGGTCGCCAATACGCTGGAAGCCGAACATCGAGTAATAGATGAAGAACGGAATCGTGTTCACGCCGTGCGTCGCGTAAGCCGTGCCGGCCGCGATGAACGACGACATCGAGCCCGCCTCGTTGATGCCCTCTTCGAGGATCTGCCCGTCGGACGCTTCCTTGTAGTACAGGAGCGTGTCCATATCGACCGGCTCGTACGTCTGCCCGACGTGGGAGTAGATGCCGACCTGCCTGAAGAGCGCCTCCATGCCGAAGGTACGGGCTTCGTCCGGCACGATCGGCACGACGACCGGACCGAGCTCCTTGTCCCGCAGGAGCTTGGACAGCAACCGGACGAACACCATCGTCGTCGAGGCCTTGCGGCCTTCGGTGCCCGTGTAGAACTCCTCGAACAGATCGTGTGCGACGGGCGCGAGCGGCTGCGTGCGCGTCTTGCGGCTTGGCACGTAGCCGCCGAGCGCCTGCCGGCGCTCGCGCATGTAGCGGATCTCGACGCTATCTTCCTTTGGCCGGTAGAACGGCGAGTGCACGACGTCGGTGTCGGAAATCGGGATGTCGAAGCGCGAACGGAACGCCCGCAGCTCGTCCTCGTTCAGCTTCTTCTGCTGGTGGGTGATGTTCTTGCCCTCGCCCGCCTCACCCAGGCCGTAGCCCTTGATGGTGCGCGCCAGGATGACGGTCGGCGATCCTCGGTGCTCGACGGCCGCCTTGTAGGCGTTATACACCTTGATCGGATCGTGCCCGCCGACCTTCATCTTCTTGAGCTGGTCGTCCGAGAGGTGCCGGACCATCTCGAGCAGCCGAGGGTCGGCGCCCCAGAAGTGCTCGCGCAGGTACGCGCCAGACTCCACGGCGTACTTCTGATACTGGCCGTCGACGATCTCGCCCATGCGCTTGACGAGCAGCCCGTCGCGATCCTTGGCGAGGAACGGATCCCATTCGCGGCCCCATAGCACCTTGATCACGTTCCAGCCGGCGCCCCGGAAGGCGGCCTCGAGCTCCTGGATGATCTGGCCGTTGCCGCGGACCGGGCCGTCGAGCCGTTGCAGGTTGCAGTTGACGACGAAGATCAGGTTGTCGAGTTTCTCGCGCGACGGAAGCGTGATGGCGCCGAGCGCCTCGGGCTCGTCGGTTTCGCCGTCGCCGAGAAACGCCCACACCTTGGCGTCCGACGGCGCCTTGAGCCCGCGATCCTCGAGGTAGCGCATGAACCGCGCCTGGTAGATCGCCATGATGGGCCCCAGGCCCATCGACACGGTCGGATACTCCCAGAAATCCGGCATCAGCCATGGGTGCGGGTACGACGACAACCCGCCTCCCCGCAGCTCGCGGCGGAAGTTTTCGAGGTGCGACTCGTTGAGCCGGCCCTCCAGGTAGGCGCGCGCATAGACGCCGGGGGCCGCGTGACCCTGGAAATAGATGACGTCGCGCACGCCGCTGTCATCCTTCCCGGCCCCACGAAAGAAATGGTTGAATCCGACCTCGAAGAGCGTGGCGACCGAGGCGAAGGTCGAAATGTGGCCGCCAATTCCCTCTTCGGCCTTGTTCGCGCGCACGACCATCGCGGCCGCGTTCCAGCGAACCAGGCTCTTGATGCGCCGCTCGACGTCGGGATCGCCCGGCATCAGCGCCTGCTCGTCAGCGGGAATCGTGTTGATGTAGGGAGTATTCGCGGTGAAGGGCAGCTTGACGCCGTGCTGTCTGGCGTGAATGGTCAGCTCGCGGAGCAGCCGGGCGACTTTCGCCGGACCGCCGCTCTGCAACACATACTCGAGCGAGTCGAGCCATTCGCGGGTTTCTGTCGCGTCAAGCTCCGCCGCATCCTTCGGAGCAATGTTCTTCACCCGCCTATTGTAGATCTGAACGGCGGAGTGACAGGATTGCACGATGGCAGGGCTGCGGGAGGTTCGCGACACAATTGTCGCTTGCGACAAATGCCCTCGGCTACGCACGTACTGCGCACGCATCGCCCGCGAGAAGCGCCGCGCCTTTCGCGACGAGACCTACTGGGGCAGGCCCGTGCCCGGGTTCGGCGACCCGCACGCCCGCGTGCTGCTCGTCGGCCTCGCGCCCGCGGCTCATGGCGCGAACCGCACGGGCCGGATGTTCACGGGCGACGGCGTCGGCGGCTCCGGCGACTTTCTGATGGCCGCGCTTCATCGCGCCGGCTTTGCGAACATCCCGACGTCGCGCGATGTAAACGACGGCCTGAAGCTCGACGATGTCTTCATGGCGGCTGCCGTCCGCTGCGCGCCGCCGGGAAACAAGCCGACGCCAGCCGAGATCGGCCGCTGCCTGCCTCACCTTGAAGCCGAGATCGACGCCCTCCCCCGCGTGCACGTCATTGTCGCGCTCGGAAAGATTGCCTTCGACACGTACCTGCAACTGCTGAAACGTCGCGGCGGCGGCGTCCGTCTCCGGCCGACGTTTGCGCACGCCGGCGTCTGTTCGCTGCCCGACGGCCGCACGCTCATCGGCTCCTACCATCCAAGCCGCCAGAATACGAACACCGGCAAGCTGACGGCACGCATGATGGACACGATATTCAGAAAGGTTCGAGAGGTTCTTCTCTAGGTGCACCCTCGCACCCGTGCACCCTCCCACCTATAATTGTCGTGCCGTGTCTCCCCTCGATCCATTGCTGCACGACGTCCTGACGAGCCGCGTGTACGACGTGGCGCGCGAGACGCCGCTCGATCCCGCCGCGCGGCTGTCGAAGCGACTCGGCAACACGATTCTCCTCAAGCGCGAGGATCAGCAGCCGGTCTTCAGCTTCAAGATCCGCGGCGCCTACAACAAGATCGCGCAGTTGACCGAGGCCGAGCGGGCCCACGGCGTCATCACAGCGAGCGCCGGCAATCACGCGCAGGGCGTGGCCTACTCCGCCCGCAAGCTCGGCCTGCGCGCCGTCATCGTCATGCCGCAGACGACGCCGCAGATCAAGGTGGACGCCGTGCGCGACATGGGCGCCGAGGTCGTGCTCATTGGCGACACCTACGCGGATGCGCAGGCGCACTGCGACCAGCTCGCGGCCCAGACCGGCATGACGTTCATCCATCCCTTCGACGATCCGCTGGTGATCGCCGGCCAGGGCACGATTGGGGACGAAATCCTGCGCCACCACCAGGGTCCAATCGGGGCGATCTTCGTGCCGGTCGGCGGCGGGGGACTCATCGCCGGCATTGCCGGCTACGTCAAGGCGCTGAGGCCCGAGGTGAAGGTAATCGGCGTCGAGCCGTTCGAGGACGACGCGATGTATCGGTCCGTTCTTGCCGGAGAGCGGGTGCGGCTCGATCATGTGGGCCTGTTCGCCGACGGTGTGGCCGTCCGTGAACCCGGACAATGGACATTCCCGATCGTTCAGCGGTCGGTCGACGGCATCATCCGGGTCACGAATGACGAGATCTGCGCCGCCATCAAGGACGTTTTCGACGACACACGCTCGGTGATGGAGCCGGCCGGGGCACTCGGCGTCGCCGGGCTCAAGACGTGGGTGGCACGCGAGGGCGTGCGCGGCCAGGACCTCGTGGCGGTCTTGAGCGGCGCGAACATGAACTTCGACCGGCTGCGCTTCGTGGCCGAGCGCGCCGACGTCGGCGAAGCGCACGAGGCGCTCCTGGCCGTCACGATCCCCGAGCGGCCGGGTGCCTTTCGCGAATTTTGCGCCACCATCGGCCGGCGCGTCGTCACCGAGTTCAACTACCGGCTGAGCGGGCGCGATCGCGCACACATCTTCGTCGGCATTGCCACTGAGTCGCGCGGCGACGCCATCGCCCTCGAAAGCCTGCTGACCTCACGCGGGTACGAGACGGTGGACCTGACCGACAACGAGATGGCGAAGCTGCACGTCCGCCACATGGTCGGCGGCCGGGCGCCCGAGGCGCGCCAGGAGCGCCTCTGCCGCTTCGAGTTCCCCGAGCGTCCCGGCGCGTTGATGCAGTTTCTGGAGAAGCTCGGCGGCCGATGGAACATCAGCCTGTTCCACTATCGCAACCATGGCGCCGATTTCGGCCGTGTGCTCGCGGGGTTCGAAGTGCCCGATCCGCAGATGTCCGACTTCCAGCAGTTTCTCGACGGCCTTGGCTACGATCACGTGCGCGAGGACGACAACGCGGCGTACAGCTTCTTCCTACGCTGATAGGTGCTACCATCCACCGCTCTCGAGCACAGAACGGAGTGTGTCCCATGCGACGCGTCATCCTGCTGCTGTCGTCCGTGTTGCTCGTCCTGTCCAACAAGCCGGCGGAGAGTCAGACCAAAGACGACTTCGCGCTCCAGGTGCGCGAGGCGGAGCGGGCGTTTGCTCGCACGATGAGCACGCGCGACTACACGGCCTTCGCGACCTTCATTGCCGACGAAGCGGTATTTTTCGGCGGACCGAGTCCAGCGCGCGGCAAGGCCGCCGTGCTCGCGGCCTGGAAGCCGTTCTTCGACGGAGCGCCACCGTTTTCGTGGGAGCCGGAGGTGGTCGAGGTCCTCGACTCGGGCACGCTCGCACTGAGCAGCGGGCCGGTCCGCAACCCGCAAGGTCAGCAGACCGCAACGTTCAACTCCATCTGGCGCCGCGACGCCGACGGCCGCTGGCGCGTTGTCTTCGACAAGGGCGCCCCGTACTGTCCTCCTACCCGCGCCCAATAAACGGCATCTTCGCCGCCATCACGGTCATGAATTGCACGTTGGCGTCGAGCGGCAGGCTCGCCATGTAGACGATCGCCCGCGCCACGTGCTCGACGTCCATCGTCGGCTCGACGGCGATCGAGCCGTTGGCCTGCGGCACGCCCTGCTTCATGCGGGCGGTGAGATCGGTGGCGGCGTTGCCGATGTCAATCTGGCCGCAGACGATGTCGTACTTGCGGCCGTCGAGCGACGTCGATTTGGTGAGGCCCGTGATGGCGTGCTTGGTGGCCGTGTAGGGCGCGGAGTTCGGCCGCGGCGTGTGCGCGGAGATCGATCCGTTGTTGATGATGCGCCCGCCTCGCGGCTGCTGGTCCTTCATCAGCCTGAAGGCTTCCTGCGTACACAAGAACGCGCCGGTCAGGTTGACATCGACGACCGACTTCCATTGCTCGTAGGTGAGATCTTCGAGCGGCGCGCTGCTCAACCCGATGCCGGCGTTGTTGAAGAGGAGGTCGAGCCGGCCGAAGGCGTCCTTGGCGCGCGCGAAGAGCGAGCGAACCGCCGCCGGGTCGCCCACATCGGTGGGGACGACGAGCGCCCTCGAGCCACCCTCGCTGGCTGTTTCTTCGAGCAGCGCCTGGCGGCGGCCCGCGAGCACCACGCTGTAGCTCTCCTTCACCAACGCAAGAGCCACGGCCTTCCCGATGCCGGTCCCGGCGCCCGTGATCAACGCAACCTTATTCATATAGAATCGCTTCCATGGCCGTTCCCATTCAAACGCTCGGCGACCTGCGGCGCTCCGGCTTTCGATCGCGGCCCGTCAAGCAGGAAATTCGCGACAATCTCGTGCGGAAACTCCAGGCCGGTGAGCCGCTCTTTCCGGGCATTATCGGCTACGACGAGACGGTCGTCCCGCAACTGGTCAACGCGATTCTCTCCCGACATAACTTCATTCTGCTCGGTCTTCGCGGGCAGGCCAAGAGCCGCATCCTGCGCGCGCTGGCCGACTTGCTCGACGAGCGCATTCCCGTCGTGCCGGGCTGCGAGATCCACGACGATCCGATGGCGCCGCTCTGCGCGGGATGCCGCGCCCGCGTGGCCGCCGAAGGCGACAACCTCCCCATCGCGTGGTTGCCGCGCGAGAAGCGCTACGTCGAGAAACTGGCGACGCCGGACGTCACGATCGCCGACATGCTCGGGGATATCGATCCGATCAGGGCCGCTCGGGCGGGCCTCAATCTCTCCGACGAGCTGACGCTGCACTACGGCCTGCTCCCGCGCGCCAACCGCGGCATCTTCGCAATCAATGAATTGCCCGATCTCGCGGGCAAGATCCAAGTCGGGCTCTTCAACATCCTTCAGGAAGGCGACGTTCAGATCAAGGGCTATCCGGTCCGGCTGCGACTCGACGTCATGCTCGTCTTCACGGCGAATCCGGAAGACTACACGGCGCGCGGCAAGATCATCACGCCGCTCAAAGACCGCATCGGCTCCGAGATTCGGACGCACTATCCGGCGACGCGCGAGCACGGAATGGAGATCACCAAACAGGAGGCGTGGACGGATCGGCCGGGCGGTGCCGGGCAGACGCCGAGGGTCGAGGTCCCGGCGTACGTGCGCGAGGTTGTCGAGGAGCTGGCGTTCCAGGCGCGCGCCGATCGCAAGATTGACAAGCGCTCCGGCGTCAGCCAGCGCCTGCCGATTTCGACCATCGAGCTCGTCGTGTCCAACGCCGAGCGGCGCGCTCTCGCCAACGGCGAGGCGCTGGTGGTGCCGCGGGTCACCGACGTGTACGCGGCGCTGCCCTCCATCACCGGCAAGTTCGAGCTGGAGTACGAAGGCGAGTTGCGCGGGGCCGAAGCCATCGCGCGCGACCTCATCCGGTCGGCCGTCGGCAACGTCTTCACGGGAATGTTCGACGGCGCCGACACCCGCACGGTCGTCGAATGGTTCGACCTGGGCGGCACGCTGCCGCTCGCCGACTCCACGTCGGCCGCCGACGTCATCGCCCAGACGCGCGGCGTCCAGGGCCTCACTGAACTGGCCGAACGGGCCGGCGTCGCGCCTGGCGCGCCCGCTCCGCTCGTCGCCTCGGCGATCGATTTCGTGCTCGAGGGGCTCTACGCGCAGAAGAAGATCAGCCGCAACGACGACCGCGGCTACTCGGCTGCCGAGGCGGCGCCGCGCCGCCCCGCGCGCCGCGACGAGCAGACGATGGATGAGGAAATCCGCATTCCGAGCGGGAAGAAGAAGTATTACAACTAGTGAAGTACCGCTACACCAAGTACACCGGCGAAGAGCTCGACGGCGTGGATCTCGAAGATCTGGTCGCCAAGCTCTCGGACTTGCTGCTGACGAGCGGCTTCAACAATCCCTACGCGCCAGACACTGAAGACCAGACGCTGCAGGCGCTGCACGACGCGATTCTCGAGGCGCTGCTGAACGGCGGCATGCTGTCCGACGAGATGCTCGAGCAGTTGCTGGGCGACCCGGCGGACGCCGATGCCGACGCGCGCTCGACGCTCGAAGACCTGATCCAGAAGATCATCGAGCGCATGGGGCAGGAAGGCTACATCACGACGCCGCCCGACCTCGAGCCCGAGCGTGCCCATCGGCAGGGCCGAACGGGGCGCGGCCCCGATCAGCCCCCCGTCAAGTTCGAGGTCACTGACAAGGCCCTGGATTTCCTGGGGTATCGCGCGCTCCGGGATCTGCTCGGGTCGCTCGGCAAGAGCAGCTTCGGCCGCCACGACACCCGCGAGCAGGCGACAGGCGTGGAGACCACCGGCGCGCCCAAGCCCTACGAATTCGGCGACACGCTCAACCTCGAGCCCGTGAGCACGCTGCTCAACGCGGTTCAGCGTGAAGCACGCGATCGCCTCTCCGGCACCCTCGCACCTTCGCACTCTCGCACCTCCCCACCCGGCATGATCAATGTGACGCATGACGATCTGATGGTCGTGCAGGGTGAGTATCAGAGCTCCTGTGCGACCGTGCTGATGCTCGACTGCAGCCACAGCATGATTCTCTACGGCGAGGATCGCTTTACGCCGGCCAAGCGGGTCGCGCTCGCGCTCGCGCAGCTCATCAAAATCCAGTACCCGGGAGATGCGCTGAAGGTCGTCCTGTTTCACGACTCGGCTGAGGAGATACCACTCGCCGAACTCGGACGCGTCCGGGTCGGCCCGTACTATACGAACACGCGGGCGGGACTGCAGTTGGCGCGGCGCATTCTCGATCGCCAGCACAAGGATATGCGGCAGATCATCATGATCACGGACGGAAAGCCGTCGGCCCTCACGCAGCCCGACGGCCGCATCTACAAAAACGCCTTCGGCCTCGATCCCTTCATCGTCTCGGAAACCTGCGCCGAGGTCGCAGCCTGCCGAAAGAGCGGGATCATGATCAATACGTTCATGCTGGCGCGCGACCCGGATCTGGTGAGCTTCGTTCGACGGGTGGCCGAGATCTGCAAGGGTAAGGCGTACTTCACCACACCGTACACGCTCGGTCAGTACGTGCTGATGGATTACATGGATAAGAAGACGAAGACGATCCACTGAATTGTTGATTGCGGATTGCTGATGGCCGATTGAATCGGCCGCCCGAATCAACAATCATCAATCAACAATCGGCAATTCTCGTTATGTCTGACCTCCTGCCCCTCTTCCCGCTTCCCAACGTCGTCCTCTTCCCCAATGTCTTTCTGCCGCTGCACATCTTCGAGCCGCGGTACCGCGAGATGACCGCCGACGCCGTTGCCGGCGATCGCCTGATCGGGATGGTGCTGCTTCGCCCCGGCTGGGAGGTCGAGCGGGAGCAGCCGCCCTCGCCCCTTCGGGGCTCCGGCGCGCCTGGCCGAAGCTCGGAGAGCGAAGGCCGGCCACCCATCTATTCCATCGGGTGCAGCGGGCTCATCACGCACGTCGAAGCTCTCGCCGACGGCCGGTACAACATCGTGCTGCGTGGGCTCGAGCGCGTCCGTATTCTGCAGGAAGACCACACCCGCAGCTACCGGCAGGCCGTTGTCGAATCGCTGCATGAGGCGCCGCTTCAGACAGACGACAGGGCCGTCATTCGCCGCTATCGCGAAAGGCTCGAGGCAATGCTCGCGGCGGCGGGGGGCCCGACGGTGCGGCAGGGATCACCGTCAACCCCTGCCGTCTCGAAGGGGTCGAGGGCCGCGGACCCGAAGATTCCGGCCGCGATGGGCGACGAAGATCTGGTCAATGCCCTGGCCCAGTATCTCGACCTCGAGCCCGTCGAGAAGCAGGCCCTGCTCGAACGTCACAGTCTGCGCGCACGCGCCGCGTCGCTCGTCGAGCTTCTCGAGATGAAGATGATCATCGCCCGCTCACCGGGCCTGTCGAAGGTCGCGCACTAAGAAGTGTGGAGCCGGATTCGCTCCGCGATCACCTGCACCACCCGCTCACCGTGGAAACGGCCGTTCTCGATAAAGATCGTGCCCGTTTCGATCCCCGCCACGGCGCCACCTGCGACGAAAAGGCCCGGCACGTTGGTTTCGAACGTCTCCGGATCGTAGGTCGGCCCCTCGCGCTCGGTCAGCACGATACCCGCCTCGCGCATCAGCGTCGTGTCCGCCCGGTAGCCGGTCAGCAGGAAGACGGCATCGGCGGGGAGCTCGGTCGACTCTGGCTCTCCGATCAGGGTCGTGACCATCACCGACGTCGGACGGATCTCGGACACCGACGCATTGAAGTGGGCGGCGATCGAGCCTTCCTTGATGCGGTTCTCGATATCCGGTCTGACCCAGTACTTGATGGTGGACTTGAGCTCGGCCCCTCGGTGCACGAGCGTTACGTACGCGCCGGCACGGAACAGATCGAGCGCCCACTCGGCGGCCGAATTGCCGCCGCCGACAATGACGACGCGCCGGCGGTAGTAGGGGTAGGGTTCGCCGTAGTAGTGAGACACGTGCGGCAGATCCTCCCCGGGGATGCCGAGAAGGTTCGGACGATCGAAGTAACCGATCGCGAGGATGACGGCGCGTGCGTGACGTACGCGCCTCACGCCCCGCGGCGTCCGCGTCTCGATGGCGAAGACCTCGCCGGGTTCGTCCGGGCTGCGTGGTTCCCGCGCCACGGCCAATACCTTCTCCTCGAAAGAGATCTGCAGGTCGTACGCGTCCACGACTTTTCGGTAGTACCGCAGCGCTTCGGGACGCGTGGGTTTATCGTAAGGCGAGATGAACGGGAGGCCGCCGATCTCGAGCAGCTCAGGCGTGGTGAAGAATACCAACTGCGGCGGGAAGCGGTAGATCGAATTGACGAGGACGCCTTGCTCGAGCACCTGATAGTCCAGCTCGAGCCGTTTTGCGGCAATCGCGGCCGAGAGGCCTGACGGACCGGCGCCAATGATGATGAGGTCGCGAACCGCCATGGGGGCCCATCATATCGGGAGCCGATATAGGACTAGATCAGTCGGCAATTGGCCATTCAGTACGGCATCCGCCCGTTCAGCGTACGGAGAGGCCATTTCGCTGAAAGATGATACGACAACCCATTTATCCTCTATCATTTACCGTTCGTGATGTGAGTCGCCAGCGGGACGCGGCTCCGCGAAAAGTTCATCACTGAGGAGACTAAAGAATGCACGCGCCCATCAAGTACTTCGAGAAGGGGCTTTCGATCGCCGCCAATGGCGCCTGGGTCGTCTTCAACGGCCTGAACCAGATCAATCAGCGGCCGTCGTTCATCCCCAAGTGGTCGGACAAGCCGCTGCTCAAGTCCTACGAGAAGACCAAGCCGCCGCTCGGCTGGCCGCGCGAGACCGACTCGCTCTGCCCGACGTGCACGCGCGAGGCGCGGCAGGCGATTCTCGATGGCAAGCAGGACGTGAGCGTCCTGCTGAACGAGAAGGTCGGCGAAATCAAGGCGACCATTCTCGAGCGCGACGGCAAGATCCTGATGGTGAAGGACTGCCCCATCCACGGCCACTTCGAGGACGTGATGGCCATGGACACGGCCTTCTTCAAGCACCTCGAAGACGTCTTTCCGGGGCGCGACATCCGCGCGCACAACGACGAGAAGCTGCACAACCACGGGACGAGCACGATCCAGCACGGCCGCGGCTCCGTGCTCACCGTCGACCTGACGAACCGCTGCAACATGATGTGCGACCCCTGCTTCATGGACGCGAACCAGGTCGGGTTCGTGCATGAACTCTCTTGGGAAGACATCAAGACGGTGCTCGACAACGCCATCACGATCAAGCCGAAGCGCCAGATGTCGGTCCAGTTCTCTGGCGGCGAACCGACGATTTCGCCCTACTTCCTCGACGCGGTCCGCTATGCGCGCAAGGTCGGCTACAACAGCGTGCAGGCCGCGACCAACGGAATCGAGTTCGCCAAGCGCCCGGAGTTCGCCAAAGAAGCGGCCGAAGCAGGCCTGCGCTACGCGTACCTGCAGTTTGACGGCATCGGCAACGCGGCCAACGCGCACCGCCGCGTCGGCAACCTCTTCGACGTCAAGCTGCGCGCCATCGAGAACCTCCACAGCAACGGCGTGGACATCGTCCCCGTGGTGACGATCGTCAACGGCGTGAACAACGAGCAGGTGGGCCGAATCATCGAGTTCGCGCTCGACAATCCCAAGACCATCAACTTCCTCTCGTTCCAGCCGGTCTCCTTTACCGGCCGAGACGAGGAAGTGACGCCCGAGCGGCGGGCGGCGCAGCGCTACACGCTGTCCCATCTGGCGCACGACGTGAAGAACCAGACCGGCATCGGCGAGCCGATCCGCGACTGGTTCCCGATCTCGTTCATGGGCAGCTTCACCGACTGGGCGGACGTGACGCACGGCGCCGAGAAGGAGTTCGGTCAGCTCACCTGCGGATGCCACCCGAACTGCGGCGTCGGCATGGCGATCATGATCGACAAGGAAACCAAGGAAGCGGTGCCGGTCACCAAGTTCCTCAAGGCCGAGCAGCTCGCCAAGGAC
>JBAUGX010000076.1:0-3121 GCA_049679965.1 Vicinamibacterales bacterium | reverse complement strand
AGTGTAGGTAGCTCGCTTGGTTAACCAAGCCGAAGCTCGCCCGAAGGTCGAGCGAAGGCTGGTGCCGGAGGAGGGAATCGAACCCTCACGGGGGGTAAACCCCACCGGATTTTGAGTCCGGCGCGTCTGCCAGTTTCACCACTCCGGCTTCGAGAATGACGGAAGAAAGACTGACACGTCACTATACTGCAGTGGCGCGCTGCTGATGGAACGCCTCGAGCGTCGTGTTGGCCGTCAGCACGACATCCAATTTCTCAAACACCCGCGCAGCGGCTCCGCCAGGGATCGCGAAGTACAGCTCGTCGTCGGCCAGTCCGGTATAGACGCGATTGCCGATGCAGCCGAGGCTCGTCACCGAGGCCGAGGCGCTCATGGCCTGGGGCAGCATCGCGCACGCCGGGCGGCCCATCGCCGCGCCACCCTCGTGCACGCCGGCCGCGCGGGCGGCCTCCGCCACGAGCATGATCTGCCGCACGTTGCCGCAGACGATGACCACGTCGGGAGTGAAGGAGGCGCGGTCGAGCGGCGCGTAGGCGACGCACTGCATGGGCTCGGCGCGATGGGGAATCCCTGCTACCTCGTCGCTCCGCAGGTACTGCAACTCGATCATCATGCCGACGAGGGATTGCAGTTCCTGCGCCTTGGCCGGCGCCAGCGTCACGCCGTGCGTGAACGCGCCGATCGGACAGTTCTCGTGATCCGCGGAGAGCGTGTAGAACGCGTGACCATCCGAGGCGTGCTTCCAGTAGCTGCAGCCGGCTGGCAGCGCGCGGTCAACGTGCGGCAAGCCGGCCGGCGGATCCGCAAGAAAAGCCACTGCCACCGGAACGCGCTGCAGGTTCATCCGTGAGACGGCGCCAAGGGCTTCGGAACTAAAGGACATGTCTGCCTCGGGGTAAAGGTGCCAGCGGGTTCAGGGGCTCGGGATTAGGGGTTCGCATCTTAACACCCTCCAACCCGATATCGGAGAGCGACTTAGGTTGAAGTACGGCTCGACGACGGGCTCGGACACCCCTGGCGAAGAGGAATCGAAGAGGCACGGAAAGTGGTGTTTTTCGGCCATTTTCGTTGTGTTTTGCCCGATGACCGGCTATACTTATCGGGCTGCTAGCACGACTTTCAGCCTTCCATACATACTTCGCTTCCTAGGGGGCACTGTGACGTTTGAGGTTGGCGACAAGGTCATTTACCCGAATCATGGTCTCGGCGTTGTCGAGCGAATCGAAGAGAAGACGATTCTCGGCACGACGTGCGGCTTTTATCACCTGCGGATCGTGGCGAACGACACCGCGGTCCTCGTTCCGGTCAGCAACGTCGACGGTGTCGGCTTGCGCCGCGCCATCAGCGACGATGAAGTCGATCGGCTGTTCGGCCTGCTTGGCGACGGCAAGATCGACAATCACCAGAACTGGAAGGGCCGCTTCAAGGACAACTCGGACAAGATGCGCAGCGGCTCGATCTACGAAGTGGCCGACGTGCTGAAGAGCCTGACGTTCCTCGCCAAGTCCAAGAGCCTCTCGTTTCGCGAGAAGCGCATGCTCGACCGCGCGAAGTTCCTGATCGTGTCGGAAGTCTCTGAAGTCATCCGCGAAGCCGTGGCCGCGGTCGAATCACGGGTCGAGGTCGCGCTCGAACGCTCGTTCACCGCCAAGGCCCGCACTGCCGCACGCACCAAGGTGGTCGTCAAGGCCGCGCCGCCAAGCGTGGCGCCGCGCCGCGCCGCACGAGCGTCGTGACAAAGAAGTCAAAAGTGAAAAGTTAGAAGTGAAAAGGACTGAAAGCGCCCGCCAGGCCTGAGCTTGGCGGGCGTTTTCGCTTATCATCCCGTCCGGTGATTGTCGCCGCCGCACGATCCGCCGCCACCTACGTCGCCATTTCTCTCTACGTGTTGGTCACCGCGCCTGTCGGCATGTTTCTGGCGATCGTGTGCCGCTGGACGAGCCCCCTCTACGTTCTTGGGCATGGCGGCGTGCGCCTGGGGCTGGCGCTGTCCGGGATCCGATACCGCGTCACGGGGGGCGAACACCTGCCGCTCGATCGCGCCGCGGTGTACTGCTCGAATCACGAGAGCAACGTGGACCCACCGCTGCTCTTTGCGGCCCTGCACCCGCGGATGCATATCCTCTACAAACACGAGATCGATCGCATTCCGGTTCTGGCGCGGGCGTTCAGGCTCGGTGGCTTCATTCCAATCGATCGGCGCAACAAGGAGTCGGCGCTTCGCTCGATAGAGGCCGGCGCGGCGTCGATTCGATCCGGCAACTCGTTTCTCATCTTCCCGGAAGGCACGCGCAGCCGTACGACCGACCTGCTCCCGTTCAAGAAGGGCGGCTTCATCATGGCGATCCAGGCGCAGGCGCCAATCGTGCCGATCGCGGTGACCGGCGCGCGCGCCGCGATGCGCAAGGGCAGCGCAAGTATCCGCCCGGTGATGGTCAACATCCGCGTAGGCCGGCCGATCGAAACTGCGGGACTGGATCTTGGCGCTCGAGATCAGATCATCGATCGGGTACGGGTGGCCATAGAGGGGCTGCGCCGGGAGCGGCCGGTGGCTGCCGACGTGCCAACCCCGCAACCGGTTGGCGTAAAATGACGCCGAGCGCCTGCGGCCCGCGCGAGCATAGCGAGTCTTCGAGCGGCGCAGCGCGAGCGAGCGGGGGTGGGGCCCCGCGAGCATGAAGGAATGAGCGGTGCGGAAGCATGGGGCCGGGGTGGCAACGAGCGTGACGGACGAAACAGCAGCCGGCTCTGGGCCTCGATTGGCGTCGCTGGCGTATACGGAGGCTGGCAGTACTTGCTTCCGGTGTGGAGCGCAGGCAGCACGATTGACGCCGTGGTCGGCGTGCTGCTCGGCCTCTACATCTGCTCGCAACCGGCGGCCAACGGGGTGGATCTGATCTTCGCCCAGCGTGGCGCCATCCAGCGGATGACGTCGGAGTGGTCGGGCCTGCGGTGGCTGCTGTTGAACTTCCTCGTGATGCTGGTGGGATGGATGGTGCTCGTCGTCGGCGTCACCCGGCTCATCGGCCAGCCCGAATATTGACAGCCGGGGCACGTCGTGAGGCCGGCAGGAAGTGACGAAAGGGAATGATGACTGAATCGACTCCCTCCGATGGAGGTC
>JBAUGX010000075.1:0-1811 GCA_049679965.1 Vicinamibacterales bacterium | reverse complement strand
CCGCCCTGGGCCGCGCCACCTGTCGCGCCAGAGGACTGGCCCGCGGGGCCCGCCTGCTGAAGCGCTTCGAAATCGACGAGCGAGAGATCGTAGGCGAGAACCGCGGCCAGCTCGTTCTGTTTGGCCTGCGCCAGATCGCGCTGCGCCTGGACGACGAGGAAGCTCGTGGACATGCCGACCTCGAACCGCTTCCGCTCGGCGTCGAGGCGTTGCTCCGCCAGATCGCGTGCGACACGCGTGGTCTCGACACGCTTGGCGTTCATCTCGATCTTCCAGCCGGCGTCGCGCACCTGCTGGATGGCGCGCGCTTCCGCGCCCTTCAATCGCTCGTCGGCCTGCGTGCTCTCGATCCGGGCGCGTGTGTAGGCGGCCTGATCGCTCGTCTGGCCGATCGGGTACGAGACGCTGACGCCGACCGCCCACGTCGGGTAATCGAGCCGCCCGACCTGGCCGAGCACATCGCCCAATCCCGTCACCGTGCCCGTGCTGGTGACCGGGCCGAATGGGACGGCGCGCAGCACCTGGGTCCCGCCCAGTCCGCTCGCGGTGTACGACAGATTGGCCCGCACGTCCGGCAGCCGCTGGTTGTTCGCATACCTGACGTTTGTCGCCGACGTGTCGATGTCCTTTCGAGCGCGCAGCAGATCAGCCCGGTCCTTCAGCGCCGTCGTGATGGCGGCGTCGAGATCCGGCGCCATCGTGCCGACCGGGGGGGAATCGACGGGCTCGAGCCTGACGTTCCAGATCTCGCGGTCGGTCGGGTCGAAGATGAGCATGCGCAGCCGGTCCTCGGCCTGCTTGACCGCCGTCTCCGCGATGATGAGCTGCTCCTGATTGGCGGCCACCTCGGCCTGCGCCGAGAGGAGATCGAGGGCCGGCGACTGGCCGACATCGACCTTGGCTCTGTTGACCCGCGTCAACTCCTCGGCGAGGGCGAGCGCCGAGCGGCGCGCCTCCACGTTGGCAATCGCGGAGGCGAGGTTCCAGTACGCGGCTTTGACGCCGGCGGTCGTGTGCACGAGGCTTTCGCGCAAGCGGGTGTCGGCGATGTCGCGATTGATGCGGCTCGTCGCGAGCTGCTGGCGTGAGCCGTCGATGCCGAAGTCGCGGAACAGAGGCTGCGAGACGCCAAGCGAGAGGCCCGACTGCAGGACGGGGTTGAAGCTGCTCAGCACGCTGTTGCTGTCGGTGTGCGTGGCGCTCCACGCCACGTTGTACGACGTGCCGAACCGCGACAGCCGCTGGTTGAAGCCCACGCTGGAGGTGACGGCAGCGGTGCTCGTCGGTGTCGGAATCAGGAAGTTCGTGGGCGGCTGCAGCTGACTGTTTCGCTGCACGCTCGAGGTGATCGTGGGCCGGAAGGCGCCCACGGCGGCGGCGACGCGGGTGTCGCTGATCTGCGGATCGAGCCGGTCCGCCCGAAGGTCCACGTTGTTGTCGAGCGCCATCTTCACGGCCTCGTCAACGGTGAGTTGCAGCGTCCTCGGCGGAATGGCGGTCTGCGCAGAGGCTGAAGCCGCAAGCGCGGCAGCGATGAACGTCAACACGAAGGTCGTTCGCATAAGGGCTCTCTCCATCACGACCCTTCGACAGGCTCAGGGTCGTCCTGAGCGAAGTCGAAGGACGAAACCGCGAAGATCACGAAGAACAGAAGAAGGAATCACCACAGAGTCACAGGGCCACAGAGGCGCTCGATGCGGCGCCGCGAAGCGGCAACATCAGGCGCACAAACCCGCGGATGAGCGACAGATCAAGGTCCTTGCGTCGTTCATCCGCGGGTTTGCGCGCCTGACACTCGGCCTGCGCTGCAG
>JBAUGX010000074.1:0-24812 GCA_049679965.1 Vicinamibacterales bacterium | reverse complement strand
GCGCCTACGGCGCCGAGGCCGGCAATCTGGCGCTCCGGATGGTCGCAACCGGTGGCGTCTATGTCGGAGGCGGCATCGCGCCGAAGATTCTTCCGGCGCTCACCTCGGGCGCCTTCATCACCGCGTTCCGCGCGAAGCCGCCGTTCGAGTCCATGCTCGACAAGATACCAGTCAAGGTGATCCTCAACGCGGAGACCGGGCTGCTCGGAGCGGCCGTCTTCGCTGCGACAGACCAGGGAACCTCGTGAACCGAGGGAACGGTGCGAACGTTGTCAACCTCGCGAAGCCGTTGTATCCTGCCTCGGTGATCTGGTTCTTCGACAAAGACGGCGAGCGCCTCCGGTACGAGATCGTCCGCGACCCGGGCGCCGGCCGCTACCGCGTGATCATTACCCGCCCCGATGGCACCGAGTCGATCGAAGAAGTCGACGAGCCAACCGAGCTCGTCGAACGATCCATCAAGATCATGGACGAGCTGCGCGGCGGCGGCTGGCACGTGGGATAGGGACGTACAATGCCTTGTGTGAGGCTATGGGTCGGCGTCGTGATCGGACTGGCCATCGCGGCCTCGGCGGCGGCTACCGCGCAGCGCGCGAGCCGGCCGGCACCGGTCCAGCCGAGGATCGCGCCGCCGCGCACAGAGCTCTCCGTCCCATTCAAAGTCGGCGAGACGCTCACCTACGACGTCTCCTGGTCTTCATACCTGACAGCCGGCACGGCCGTCCTCTCGGTCAAGGAGAAGAGACCCTCCTTCAACTCCACGGCGTACTACATCGTCGCCGAAGGTCGTCCGACGCCGCTGTTGTCGAAGATCTACTCCCTCTATTACAAGCTGGATACGCTCATCGACACCTACACGCTGCTACCCCAGCGCGGGTCCGTTTACAGCGAAGAGGGCGGCCAGAACAGCGTCCGCGAGACGACGTTCAACCGGCCGGCGCGCCGCGCGGTCTTCGAGCATCGGTCCACGTCGACGGTCAAGTCCGACCTGGTGGTGCCCACCGACGTCCAGGACTCGCTCTCCGCCCTCTACGTCCTGCGCGCCGTTCCCTTCAGAGCCGGGGATCGGATGACGATGCCGGTGAGCGATGGCGGGAGAAACTACAAGATGGTCCTTCAAGTGACAGGGCCGGAACGGGTGAAGACGGCGTTCGGCGAACTGGCGGCCTGGCGGCTGCGACCGATCGTCTACGACTCGGACAATCAGCCCGTTGGGCGCGACGTCAACATCTGGTTGTCCGACGATTCGCGGCGGCTGCCGGTCCGGCTGCAGGGAGACCTCCCGGTGGGGACCTTCGTGCTGACGCTCAAGGACGCAAAGTAGCGATAAAATGGGCGGGCATTGACGATTACCCTGAACGGCGATCGCTTCGAGGTTGCCGAGCCCGTCACCGTCGCCCAACTGCTTCAGCAGTTGGAGATCGACGCGCGCCGCGTCGCCATCGAGCACAATCTGGTCGTGCTCAAACGCACCACGTTCGACAGCACCGTGGTGAAGGACGGCGATGCGATCGAGATCGTCAACTTCGTTGGAGGCGGCTGAAAAGGACGCTGTGGACAGCTTCACAATCGCGGGCAAGACATTCTCCTCACGTCTCGTGGTCGGCACCGGCAAGTACTCCTCGCCGGCCGTCATGGTCAAGGCGCACGAAGCCTCGGGCGCCGAGATGATTACTGTCGCCGTCCGGCGGGTCAATATCTCCGATCGGACGAAGGAGTCCCTCCTCGACTACATCGATACGTCCAAATACGTCTTGTTACCGAATACGGCCGGCTGTTATAGCGCGGACGAGGCGGTGCGGACGGCGCGGCTGGGCCGCGAGGCGGGGCTCTCGAACTGGGTGAAGCTCGAGGTGATTGGCGACGAGCGAACGCTGTTTCCCGACACCGAAGAGCTGCTGAAGGCCACGCACGTCCTGGTGAAGGAAGGCTTCGTCGTCCTGCCATACACCAACGACGATCCCATCGTGTGCCGGAAGCTCCAGGATGCCGGCGCGGCGGCGGTCATGCCACTTGGCGCGCCGATCGGATCAGGGCTGGGCATCCAGAACCCGAACAACATCTCGATCATTCGCGAGTTCGCGCGCGTGCCGTTGATTGTGGACGCCGGCGTCGGCACCGCGTCGGACGCTGCGCTGGCGATGGAGCTTGGCGCCGATGGCGTGCTCATGAATACTGCGATCGCAGGTGCGCAGGACCCGGTGGCGATGGCCGAAGCGATGAAGCTTGCCGTGCGAGCCGGCCGCCTGGCGTATCTTGCCGGCCGCATCCCCAGAAAATCGTACGCGAGCGCCAGCAGCCCGGTCACGGGCCTGATCGGACAGTGAAACTTAAAAGTCAAAAGTAGAAAGTTAAAAGGACTGAGAAAGGCTGGCTTCGTCCCTCCGTCCTTTTTAGTTTTTACTTTTGAGTTTCTACTTTCTCAAGAGTGCACCGATATCGTCACCCACAGGCGCCTCTCCCCCACTGAGAAACGGCGTCTCGATGATGCCGTTCGGTCCCGCCGAGAGCACCCACAGCACGGCCGGCTCAGTAGAGAGAATCGCTGCGAGATTGACCACATAACAGTTGCCCCACGGATCCTGAGCGAGCGTCTGATGATTGACGACGGCGGCCAGTGGGGCGCGGGGCGTCGTCACCCAGGGTTCCGCGGCGGGGGTCCCGGCGATCGGCATGCGTCCGGGGCCGCACAGCACGTCGGCGTCGAGCGGGCTGCGTGCGGTGTTCCGAAGTTCCTCTCCCGGGCGATCGAGTGCGGAGGCGATGGCCGCGGCCTCGGCGGACGCCACGCGCACACGCGAACGGTTGACCGTGATGGCGGCGATCGGTGGGATGACAGCTGTGGCGAGGATGATGAGGCCCACCGCCGCCAGCACTCGTCCCCCACTCATCGGTTGATCCCCCGATGTGGAACGCCGCCGGAAATGAGCGACGCCCAGAACGCCGCGCTCCAGGCGACTTGAATCGTGACGAAACTTCCGGCGAGCCAGCCGACAGCTGGCCACCTGCCGCGCGTGGCGGCGGCATGGACGGCCCCGATGAGGATCACGGCCGTGTACACGACTAGTAGTCGCCCCCAGACGTCGCCGCCCCCGCGCAGCCACCCGACCGCGGCGGCAAGCAGGCCAGGCACGAGCAGCGCCGGAATCAGCTGTCGCCACCGGATCGACTCTGGATGACGCGTCAGCATCCGCGCCTTCCACCATCCATACCTGCCGTACTGACGGGCCAGCGCACCGATCGTCGATCGCGCGTAGTACGTGCAGCGAATGGCCGGATCGAGCACGACGCGAAGGCCGCGCTGGCGGACACGGTAGTTGAAGTCGTAGTCCTCATTCGACTCGAGCCGCTCGTCGAATCCCCCGATGTCTTTCCACAGCGACCGCTTGAAGCACCCAAACGGCACCGTGTCCACGTCGGTCGGTACCGATCCCCCCGCGGTTCGATAGGCGGCACCGCCGGACCCGAGCGGATGTGCTCCGGCGATGGCAATCGCTTCCGCCTCGAGCGACTTGGCGCCCGGCTCGATGGCCCACACGCCTCCGACAACACCGACGTCTGATTGCGCAATAAGCCTCGCGGCGCGGGCGATGTAATCCCGAGCGGGACAACAGTGCCCGTCGAACCGCGCGACGATGTCCGTCGTGAGCGCAGCAACGCCGGCATTGACCGCCGCCGGGATCCCTCGTTTCGGGCCAGGAATCATTCGGATCATCGGATCGCGACGGCTCCGAGCTTCGACGACCCCGGCCGTCCCATCGACCGAGCCATCGTCCACCACGACGACTTCGTCGGGCCGGCAGTCCTGCATGGCGATCGCGTCCAGCAGCTCGCCCACAAAGCGCGCTTCGTTCCGACAGGGAATGACGACGCCAACGGTCATAGGTGTCTGAACTATTTCGCCAGCTGAAGACGGACGCGACGTCCTGATGTGGTGGGTGCCTTCGGAAGGACCACCGGCCTGCCGGGAGCCCATCTGGAGGGCTACGAGGGCATCGCGAAGATCTCGGCCAGGGAGACCGAGAATTCAGGCAGCAGCGGCGTCGTCAGGATGTCGCCGGCCTCGGCGGCGAGCTCCGCGGTGCGCGCGAAGACCCCTCCGTCGCGACGGTACACCTTGATCGCATCGAGCTCGGGGTCGACCACCCAGTATTCCTGGACGTCCGAGCGCTCGTACAGCTTGCGCTTCGTCACCTCGTCGGTCTTGCGGGTACCGGGCGACAGAATCTCGACGACGAGATCCGGGGCGCCGCGGACGTGCGCCTTCGTGAGGATGCCCGCGCGCTCGCGCGAAATATAGAGCAGGTCGGGCTCGACTACGTCGAGCTCGGAAAACACCACATCGAACGGCGCGGCAAACACTTCGCCGATCGGTCGGCGCTTGAGATAGAGCACGAACGCGTAGGTCAAATTCATCGACACGCGCTGATGCTTCGTGTTCGGTGACGGCGTCACGTAGTGCTCCCCATCGATGATCTCGTGCCGCTTTCCATCGTTTGGAAAGTTGAGGAAGTCCTCATACGTGAACTTGGTCGACGCCGTCCCGCCCGGCTTCATGGCATGCCTCGTTTCACTTTCGATGGAGCCATCTTACCATCCGTCCTGAGCCCTGAGCCGTAAGCCCTGAGCCCATCCCCGCCCGCTACCGCCCCCGGAAACGCAGCATCGTCCCCACCGTCCGCAGGAGTATCGTGGCGTCGAACCAGATCGACTGGTGCTTGATGTAGTACAGGTCGTATTCGAGCTTGGCGACGGCGTCCTCGACCGAATCGCCATATGCCCAGTTCACCTGAGCCCAGCCAGTCAGTCCCGGCGCAACAACCAATCGCGCGCGATAGAGCGGCACTTCGCGCTCGAGCCGCTCGACCATCTGCGGGCGTTCGGGACGCGGTCCCACCATGCTCATCTCGCCGCGGAGTACGGCGAGCAGGTTCGGCAGCTCGTCGAGGCGGGCGCGCCGCAGCAGGCGTCCGACACGCGTGATACGGGGATCGCCCGGCGAGCTCCACTGCGCCTGGCCGTCAGGCTCAGCATCCTTCGTCATCGTCCTGAACTTGATGATGTTGAACAGGCGCCCGCCGCGGCCCAGCCGTTCCTGCCGGTAGAAGACGGGCCGGCCGTCTTCAAGAAGGATGGCGACGGCAATCAGCGGCGCCAGGATCAGCCCGACAGCGCCGAGAGAGGTGGCCACCGAGATGTCGAAGAGACGCTTGGCGAGCGGCGACGCCTCACGAAACGGGGCCACGTCGAAGAAGTTGGTGACGAGCCAGGACGGCTCGACGTGGGTGACCGGCACCCTGCGCAGCGTGTCCTCGTAGAGCTGGGCCATGCGCACCACGTGAGTGCCGCTTTCCTGACACCGGATGAGGCGCTGCACCCAGTGTTCGTCGACTTCATCGGCTCGACCCTCGAGGGCGACGACCAGGTCTGTCACCTTCAGGCGGCCCGCCAGCTCGTCCACCTCGTCTGGCCGGCCGACAACCGGCACGCTCCACGCACTCCCCAAGGGTCGTGCGGCCGCTGATGTGGCGATGCCGACAATCTCCGCGTCTCTGAAGCTCGGGTCGTGGAGCAGGTCGAGAGCGGCCGAGAGCGCGGGTCCCGCCCCTGCGACGAGCACGCGGCGGGAAAACGTGGCGTGCGTCAGCGACCACAATGCGACCAGCCGCCAGCCGAAGAGCAGGAGCGTGGCGTCCCACAGCAAGTACACTGCGACCAGCCGAGGCAGGTTGGCGCCGCCGGTGTAGAAGAATGCGGCCAGATAGACGACGAGCAGCGCCCCGGCCGCGCGAGCGACCCCGCGGGTCGTGCGTCTGAAATCCAGCGCGATTCCAGCCTCGCGCGTCGGCACGAGGAGTGTCAGCCAGAGCGGGACTGCGAGGAGCCACACCGCGCGCGCGCGCAGGAACGCCGGGCCAAATGGAAAGCCGGCGGTGAGCGACCACGTCCACAGCGCGAGCAGCACAGCCGCGGTGACGGTCAATGCGTCGCCAACAAAGAGCACCAGCCGGCGCTCGGAGGTTCGGAGGGGACGACTCATCGAGGATTTCAGATTGTAGATTTCAGATTGCAGATTTGAATGGCGGTCTCGCCAGCGCAATCGCCGCCAGCACGATTTTGGGGGCGATGGCGACCGCATGCAGCACGACGGCCACGGCCAGCGCCTCCGATCGAGGGACCTGCAGCGCACTCAAGGTCACGACGGTCAGATAGTGAAATACGCCGACGTTGCCGGGGACAGAAACAACGGTTGTGCCGATTTGCAGGACGACCAGCAGGGCGAGCCCAGTGATGAGGGGAACCTGAAGATCAAAGGCGCGGAAGACGAGCAGGTTGGTCGATACGGCGCCGGCCGTCATGAGCGCCGTGAGAGGCACCGTGATGAGGAACAGCCGCGGACGTGTGCCCGCCGTCCAGGCGGTGCGAATCGCACTCTGCTGAGCCTCAATCCACTGCCCGATTCGAGACTGCAGCGTGAAGCGGCGTCCGATCGATCGCGCGCCGGCGGGCACCAGCCACACCAGGGCAGCGATCGCCACGACGGTTGATAACGCCAGCACGACCGCTCGTGGCACCGCGTTCGCGCCCAGGCTGGGCAGCAGGCTCGTCACGCCGCTGAACATCACCAACAGCGCTGTCAGCGCGAACACGGACACGTCGAATATCCGTTCGAGGGCTATTCCCACCACCACTCGACCGGCCGGCAGCCCCAACTCGCGGCACGTGAAGGCCACGCGTGCGCCCTCGCCAAACCGGAATGGCACGACGATGTTGACCGCCTGGCCGACGATGACCGCGTCCCACAGGCGGTGCCAGACGCGGAGCGATGTGCCCACGTCGAGAAGCAGAGCCGAGCGCGTTGTGACCAAGATGAGCGTCAGCGGGATGGACACGATTGCGGCCACCACCCAGGGCACGCTGGCGGCTCGAAAGCTGGCGACAAACTGAGGCCAATCGACAGACGCGAAGCAGGCGTACAACCCCCCTGCACCAAGAATGGCGCCAACAGCGTAACGAAGGGTGCGTGACAATCGGCGCTAACTCTGATGAGCTGGACCAGTCTTCGAGTGCCTGTACGCGGCGGCCACCAGTCTGCACATCCCCCATCCGAACCATCCCGCAAGAACAAACCAGAGCGACTTCTCCCACCAGCGAGCGGCCTGACCGAGCCCCCAGCCGGCGCAGACAAGGAGCATCCCAGTGGTCCAGGGAAATCGGAAGGAGCACTCTTTGAATAAGTCTCGACGGCGCCGTCCGGTCCTCCCAGCGAGCCAGTCGTGATAACTGAAGGCAGCCAGCAGAACGGACAGCCCCAGAATCCAGAGACCGTTCGCCGCGACCATCCACCAGTCGATCATGCTGTCCGAGAAGGTCGCGACGTGGTGATAGCATGGGCGTCGAACATGTCCGCGGCATTCAATCGGCTCGTCGCACGAATCGCAGCAGCAGAACTACCGATTGTGATCCTGCTGTCGCCCGTCCTTCTGTTCCCTTCTCCGACACGTCTTCTGCTCGTCCTTGTGGTGCCGGCAGTCTGGCTGTGCAACTGGCACGCGAACGGGAAGTTGATCCCTTCAACACCCCTCAACGTGGCGCTCTTCGTACTGCTTGGTATGGTGGCCGTCAGTCTCGTCGCGACATTCGATGTCCAGTTCAGTCTTGGCAAAGTGTCGGGCGTTGGGCTCGGAATCCTATTGTTCTGGGCGATGGTGCGCTGGGTTACGACGCCAGCGCGATTACGCGCGGCGGTTGCCACTCTTGTTCTCGCCGGCGCTGCTCTCGCCGTGCTTGGCCTCCTCGGGGCCAATTGGGTCCCCATCGCCAAGTTCGAGGTGCTTAATGCCATCGTGCAGCGCCTACCCAGGGCGATTCGAGGCGTTCCTGGCGCTGAAGAGGGTTTCAATGCCAACGCCGTCGCAGGCTGCCTGGTACTCTTCGTGCCCCTCCAAGTCGCACTGCTGATGGGCGCAGCGAAACCCTCGCTGCCTGCCTGGCAACCCAGTGACGAACGAAGGAAGTGGGAAACGGTGGTTCAAGCGTTCTTACTCGTGCTGACCGCCGGAACACTCCTGCTCACGCAGTCGCGAGGCGCGTGGCTGGGGCTAGTTGCGGCAGCCGTCGCCTTCTTTGCGTGGTACAGCCGACTCACGCGCACGCTGGCCGCTGCAATCGTTGTCGGGATTCTCGTCCTCACGGCAACGCTTGGCCTCGAACGCACCACGAACCTCGCCGTCAGTCGATCCGGGACTGGAATGGCCAACAGCGTGCCCACTCGAATAGAGATCTGGTCCAGGGCTATCTACGGCATTCAGGATTTTCCGTTCACCGGGATGGGGATGAACACGTTCCGGAGGGTGATGCCCGTGCTCTACCCGGCCTTTCTGACACCACCAGACTGGGACGTGGCACATGCGCACAATCATCTCCTGCAGGCCGCTTTGGATTTGGGGCTTCCCGGTCTCGTTGCTTACGGCTCGATCTGGATCGTGGTGGGCTCTTTGCTTATCGTGGTCTATCGTCACTCACGGCAACTGACCTATCGAATCATCGCCGGCGGCCTCGGCGCGGGCCTCATTGCCCACTTCGCCTTCAGCATGACCGACGCTATTCCACTCGGCGCCAAAGTCGGTGCCCTCTTCTGGCTGGCACTGGCGCTGTCTGTTGCTCTCCACCGGATCGCGCTACCAGATTCCCGCGTCCTTCAACAGCTGGACATCGACCCGGCTCTCAGTCACTCACGAGATTAAGGTCTCGGACCCTCGCAACGACGTACTGAATCTGATCTCGTGTCAGCTCGGCAAATATCGGTAAAGACACAATCTCTCGGGAGGCCTTGAGAGCTTCCGGGAAGTCGGCCTCGGCATGACCGAGGTGGCGGTAAGCGTTCAAGAACGGCAACGCGATCAAGTGCTTCCGCAGTTCCTCGCGCGCGTTGCATAGAAACTGAAGCAGGTGTTCTCGGCTAGCTGTGCAATGGGCTGGCCTTTGTACCTGGCTCTCCACGGATTTGCCTGGCGAATTGTAACTCTTCACCGCACGACCGGGCGCAGCTGGAAACCAGGCCGCGGCCCACGGCGTTGCCAAACTCGCTAGCGGCGCAGTCTGGCCTCCATGGCGCGCGCGAGGTCCAGCGAGAAAACAGCAGCGGCCGCCTCGTGGAGATGGCTGCCGTCGTAGGTACGGTAGGACGCCGAACTGAAGTCCAGCCACACCGCGCCCGCCTGTGTGAGCCTCGCCGCCACCTCGACCTCGTCATACCCACTGACTTCATTTTCAAGGGCGACCATCGCTTGCGTGGTCGGCGGACGGAACGCGAATACTTGAATGCCTGCGTCGGTCCAGTGTCGTACCTGCTCGAACAACTCGCCAGCCACAACGGGAGACACCCGAGTCTTCGCGAATGTCTCCTGATAGTCCTTGATGGCGCGGGTGGGATCCTCTGGACGCGTCCACGAACCGACCCAGCCGTCGTCGAAGAAGTCCTCGTGGTAGTACAGGCCTTCCGGCGGCGCATTGATTTCACGCTGCAGCGCCAGCGCTGGAGAGTCGATGATCGGGTCGAAGTACCGTTGCATGCCAGCGGCCCAAGGCGACGGCTCATAGAGACGGGGGGCCTGATGCAGAAAGGACTTGAAATGACCATTCTCCGCGGCCATGGGAGTCAGCGAGAAGGGTGATACTCCCAGAACGATCACGCGCGCACCGGCTGGGTCGAGCTTTGCCGCAGCTGCTTCTAAGAGGGGCGGGGCTAGACCTCCGCTCGAGTAACCGAAATTCAGCACTCGCAAGGTCGGCAGGATCACGCGCATAGCGGACGGGGATGCGCCCCGGTAGGTCCGCGAATCTCCGGCCATCACGATGTCGTAGCGCGGCGGCTGATGGGTCTTGAGTACCCAGAACGCTTCCGCCTCGGCCAGTTCATGCCGTGCCGGCGGCAGCCACCGATCGCGCGCATAGCCGCCAGCGGCTATCGCGACGGCGATGGCTACCAGGTTTGCCGCGGCACGGGTCCCCAACGTGTCCTCTAGAATTGGAAGTAAATGAACTGTTTACCTGGACCGCGCAGGTACACACAGCACAACGCGAGGACTGCCACTAGTGGCGGCTCGAGCCAGAGCACCACTCGCGGGGTCGCCGTTTCGGCCCACCGCATGGCCCCTCGCCCCACCAGTACCCAGACTGCTGTCGTGGCCAAGACAATGAGCGGCACAAGGCCAATCCGGTCGGGAAAGAAGTCCCAGGTCAACGGCCGCCAGGAGAACATCGTCGCGATGATCTGTCCAGCCTGCGAGATGCTCTGAGCACGGAACAGGATCCATCCAACCCAAACCAGGGCAAGCACTAACACTCTCGTGGCGATCCGACCTGCGACAGACCGCGCCAATTTCTCCGGCCACGCCGTCAAGCGCTCGATGGAAATGAGAGCCGCGTGATAGGCGCCCCACGCCAGGTAGGTCCAGCCGGCACCATGCCAGAAACCCGAGAGGAGCATCGTGAACCAAAGGTTGCGGTGCGCGGTCCCCGCACCCCTCTTGGAGCCTCCAAGGGGCAAGTAAATGTAGTCCCGGAACCATGTCGAGAGACTGATGTGCCACCGCGTCCAGAAGTCACGGAGACTTGTCGACTCGTATGGGCGGTCGAAATTCAGTGTGAGTTCATAGCCCATCCATTTGCTTAACCCCCTGGCGATGTCGCTGTAGCCGCTGAAGTCGCAAAAAATCTGGACAGCGAACAGGCTCGCAATCAGCCACCAGTAGACCGGCGACGTGTGAATCAGCGGAGCCCCGAAGGCAGCGTCCACGAAGGGCGCCAGATTGTCGGCGAGCACCGTCTTCTTGAAGTAGCCCATCACGACCAGGATGGTCCCATCCCGAACCTGTTGTGACGTGACCTCGGGCCGTCTGTCGAGTTGCGGAAGGAACTCCGCGGCCCGCAGAATCGGTCCGGCCACCAGCGGAGGGAACAGAGAAAGGAACGCGAAAAACTTCAGGGGGTTGGGCGTCGGCATCAGACGCCCTCGGTAGACATCGATCGTATAGCTCAAGGAATGAAAGGTGTAGAAGCTGATGCCGACGGGCAGCACCGCAAATAGCGCCGGCAGGTGCGATGACACGCTTAGAGAGATGCCAACCGTTCTGCTCAGAGCGTCAATGTTGTCCGCAACGAACCTGCTGTACTTGAACAACACCAGGATGGACAGGTTGCTGGTCACGGACGCTATGAATATCCCGCGGCGAGCGGCCGGCCACCGCACCATGCACAACGCCGCCGCGTAGTCGATCAGTCCAGTCAGAACGAGGAGCGCCAGGTACCGCGCATCCCACCATCCATAAAACACGAACGACGACACGACCACGAAGGCATAGAGGAGCTGTCGGCGCCGAGCAACAAAGGGGAATACAGAATAGAAGACTGCGGCGAAAACGACGAACGTGAAGGTGTTGAAGGACAATGCTTTCTGGACAGGTCGGTCGCCGTTGCCGACAGCGGCGGCGAGCTGCAGGGCCTCGTGACTGGAACCGAATCGACGCCGATTATGCCTGCATCTCTTTGAGCGCGGTTAGGATGGTCCGAGCCGTTGGATAGTATCCGCGCTCAAGCGTTCTCGCAGCGCCCGCGGGCACATCGGGGAGAGCGACCCGCCGAGGCGGCACCTTCAGCGTGATGCCAGCTTCGACGATCGTCGTGATGATCTCGGCGGACCAGCCGCCGCTCTTCCAGCCCACATCGCACACCAGGACGCGTCCCGTCTCCGCGACGCTCGACAACACGAGTTCGCGGTCAAAGGGCTTGAGCGTGCGCAAGTCTACGACCATGCACGAAATGCCTTCCTCGGCGGCCAGCGCCGATGCCTCCAGAGCAAGGGGCACCATGCCCGAATAGCACAAGACGGTGACGTCGGTGCCCTTCCGGCGTACAACGCCCTTGCCGACAGGGGTCTGATAGCTCTCTTCCGGCACGGCGTCGGTTGTGCCATAGAGAGAGCGATCGTCCACGAACACCACGGGGTTGCCGTCGAAGATCGACGCCAGCATCAACCCCTTCGCATCCACGGGCGACGAAGGCGCCACGACCTTGAGGCCCGGCACGTGACAGAACATGGAATGGAGCGCCTGCGAATGCTGCGCCGCCTGCTCGCCGCCGCGGTTCACGATGCCCCAGAACACCACCGGTGCCGATGACGTGCCACCCGACATGTAGTGCCAGTTGGCGGCCTGGTTGATGATTGGATCGAAACCGTACAGCATGAAGTCCATCCGTGGATGGACCACGACCGGTCGCATGCCCGTGAGCGCCGCGCCGACCGCCGCGCCCGTGACACCATTCTCGGAAACCGGTGTGTCGATCACCCGTTGCGCGCCAAAACGCTTGAGCAGCCCATTGGCCGTGTTGCCGACATACCAGGGGCTCTTCACGCCCTGCCCTATCAGGAATACGCTCGGGTCGGCCGCCATAGCCTGATGCAGCGCCTCGTTGATGGCGAGGCTGTAGCTAAGAGTGCGCGTCGCGGAAGACATATTTTGCATAATCCATGGCTTCGGGGAAGGCGCTCCTGCGGGCAAAGGCAAATGCCTGGTCCACTTCCGTGCGGGCGCCGTCGTCAATCGCCTTCAGCCTGTCCTTGGAGAATTTCGCCTTGGTCTCGAGATAGCGGCCAAATCGCGGGATCGGATCGCGCCGCCTCCATCGCCTGATTTCAGCCGGCGGGCGAATGTCGGTGTGCGCTCCCTGGATGTTGTCGTCGGGTCCTACGTGGCCACGAAGCCGGTACGTTCGCAGCTCGAGGAAGACAGGCCCCTTGCCGAGCACGCTGTGCCGGCGGGCATCGACCGCCGCACGATACACCGCCAGCACGTCGTTGCCATCGACCGAGAGGCTGCGCATGCCGAGCGTCACACCGCTATCGCCGACGGACTGGCGCACGCGGCACTCGCGAATGGGCATGTGCGTCGAGTAGTAGTTGTTCTCACACACGAAGAGGACCGGCAGCCGCCGAACGGCGGCGAAATTCATCGACTCCCAGATGGTGCCTTCTCCCATTGCCCCGTCGCCGAAGCAGGCGACGCTCACGGCCTTCTGGCGCCGAATCACGGCGCCGAGCGCCGCGCCCACTGCGAGCGACACCGTGCCGGCGACGATGGGTGCGGCCCCCATCATGCCGACGGCCTGATCAATCACGTGCATCGACCCGCCGCGGCCGCGCGCGCAACCGGTCTCGCGGCAAAACACTTCGGCCACCATCGCCTTCAGGTCGCCGCCCTTCGCCAGGTAGTGCCCGTGCGAGCGATGCGATCCGAAGATGAAATCCTGCCGCTTCAAGGCCAGGCCGACGCCGACAGCCGCGGCCTCCTGCCCGGTCGAGAGGTGGACAGGGCACCGAATCTCTCCATCAATCACGGGCTGCACGAAGCCTTCCTCTGCGTATCGAATACGTAGCATCGCCCGATACATCGCGGCCAGCAGCTTCGCGGGCAACTGCGAAGTGGTTTTGTGAGTGCTCAGTGATTGACTCCAAGTCGCCGAAGACAAAGGGGCAATTCTAACCCATCGACCCATCGAACCGCCGGCAATCGATCACGGGTTTGTCTGCGCGTGCGGGCCGCAGCAGCCGCGGCCGAGCAGAACAATGCGATCAGGCCGAGCTTCCGCTCGCGACAAGCCGTTCGACCAGTTCGACTTCCATCTGGAGCCGCTCCGGCCACGTCTGAAAATGCTCACTCGCGTATGCCAAGGCGGCGTCTGACAAGCGCTTACGAAGCGCGTCGTCGGTAAGAACCCGCACCAGTGCGTCGGGCAGTTCGTCGAGTCTGTCTTCTTTGAGCAGGAGACCCGTCTTCCCGTTCTCTATCAGCTTTCCCGTCGCGCCGTTGTCAATCGATACAACACATTTCCCGCAGGAGAGTGCCTCGAGCAGTGGATTCCCGACATTCGAATAGTGATATAGCGAGACGAAGACGTCGGCAGCGTTCAGGTAGGAACCGATCTTCTCGTGGCACACCGATCCGACGAAGCGCACATGGGCGGCAACGCCGCTCTCTTGGGCCATCCGTTGCAGCATGTCGCGATCCGAACCGTCGCCGACTATGAGCACTGTCACGTCGTGAACTTGCGACAGCACGGCAGGCAGCGCAGCGATCAGTCGATCGACGCCCTTCCACCGCTCGAGGCGACACAGCGCCAGAGCAATCTTATGCTCGTTCGGGATGCCTAGGGATGCCTTGAACGAACATCGGTCGAACTGCGGGTCGCGTATCGCCTTATCGACCCCGTTTCGCCAGAATTTCAGGCGCTCGGGCGGAACGCCGAGCGCCGCGGCGCACTCGTCCCCCCGTGTGCCGTCGTTCGTCATGACCAGGTAGGCGCAGGGAAACTTGAACGCAAGCGCCTCGTCGAAGCGGAGGATTCTCTTCCACGAATGGAGCCACGGCGCCAGGAAAGTGCCATACATGCGGGTGATGTTCGGAACGCCGCGCACCCTCCCGATGAACCATGCGACTGGCACGGCTTGAAAGAGCTGTCCGTAGACAACGTCAGGCGCAAAGGTTCGGCACACACGCAGGGCTTCAATGGCTGCTCGGAGAACGAACACCGGGTAGTACAGCTTCAGCGAGAGGCGGTGCAGCCAGATGTGCCGCGCGGGGACAATCGGAAAGCGTAGCCGGAATTGGTGCATCCGGATGCCATCGTAGTCGTATATCCGACGTTCGCGTCCGGGGTGTACGAAGGTGACCTCATGACCGGCGTCGACAAACACCTTGTGTCCGAGATAGATCGACGGCATCCCCTTGCGATCCTCGACGTCCCAGAACGGGCACGCAGAAATACTCAGTACGCGGAGTGGTCGTGTGCGCGCCACGGTAGCCATCATCCCATGCGCGTCGTGACGACCTGACTGATCAGTGCCAGCGACATCTTCAGATGGATCACCACCAACAACATCTCGCGCGCCGGTTAGGTCCAACCCCAGCATGTTCATCGAAAGGTAAGGGCTTCACGCAGAATCATGCGGGGTGACGCGGACGAACAGCGGACCACGAGGCCGAGGTAGACGAAGTAGAGCGACGACTGGACCACTGTGTAGAGGGCCAAGCATGCTGCCGGCGAGCCGAACAGGTGCTTCCCGACCAGGAGCGAGACCAGGCTGCCGAAGAACAACGCCGCCTGGACCCAGGCGACGAGGTTCTGCCGTTGAAGCGAATACAAGATCATCGAGACCGGAGAGGTGAGGAACTGCACAAAGAAAAGCGGCACCATAATGCGCAGCAGCACGCCGGACATGCGCCATTCCTCGCCGAAGATCGCGGCGAACGCCGACGGAGCGAACACCGCAAGCACGACGAACGGCGCGGCGCCAAACAGAATAGACTTGCCGACGACGCGCTCCACCATTCCGTTGAGACTGTCACCTCGCGCGAGCTGTTCGGCGGATCGCTGGAGGATGACCTGTCCCGCGGCCGCGCCGATGAACGACATGGGAACCGTTGCCAGTCGGAACCCGAGGAAATACCAGCCAGCCACGGCCGGACCGAAGGCACTCGTCAGCACGAGTGGCACGACTTGGAATGCGCCGCTGTTCATGAAGCTCGCCCAGCTCGAGTACAGGGGAAACCGATGGTACTCGCGTGCTATTCGGCCGAGCGTTGAACAGCCCTTGCCCCGCGCACGCCATGCGCGCAGGGCAGCAGGTCCACCGTAAGCCACCAGCAGCGCCGACGCGAACGCCTGTCCAACGACCGCACCGGAAGTAAGCCCGGACGCGCCGCTGCCGGCGAGTTGCGTCGCGGCCGTAGCACCCGCCTGCCCAACACGCGTGACCGCCACACCTGCAAATTGCCGATGCCGCGTCGACCAGTAGTTGAAGGCCTGGTACGTGCCCGCGCAGGCCAGATTGAGCGGAATCCACCATGCCCATCGCCCAAGTCCATCGATTTTCAGCAGCAACCCGAGCGGCTTGGCCCAGATCAGCAGCCCGATCAGCGTCAGCAGAGAGACGGCACCGACCGCGATCAAGCAGAGGACAAGCACCGATGCCGCGTCCTCATCGGTGGCCGGAAGCACGATGGCCGGTTCGAAGGAAAGGCACGCGATGACGGAGATCGCTCCGGCGATTGCTGAGAAGGCGGACAGTGCCCCGAACTCGTCCGGCGAGTAGTATCGGGTCAGGATCGGAGACGCGCCCACCGTGATCGCCTGCGCCGCCACCAAGCCCACCGCAAGGATGGATGAGTCGCGGACGAACCGCCCTTGCGTCCATGGAACCCGATCAAGCAGAGCCGCGACCGCCTTCATTCCCGGTCGATACCCTTGGCTTCCGATCCATGAGACTCAGACTCACACGCGGCAAAAACCAGAGGCAGCGCGATCCTAATCCAGTCGAGGGCGACGAGGCCGGATCGGGAAGGCTGCGTCATCAGCGTTCGGTCACGACACCGGTACCGCCGGGCGGCGGAGAGGGTTTCAGTGGTTCATCGCGGCGCGCGACCATCCGCGTGAGTTCGTCCGCCTCGATACGCCGCAGGACGCGCTGAACGCCGCGAAGGGCCCTGCCACGCGACAGGAGCGCGACAGCGGTCAGTAATGTCAACTCGATGTCCAGACGCACTGACTGGTTGTGCACGTACATCAACGCAAGGCGGCTCTTCCAGGGACGGATGAGCTGGTTGTACGCAAGGTCCGGGTCACTGGTCCCCTTCAGGATATCTCCTTCATCGGCGAAGACAATTGACGCGATATCGGTAATGCCAGGTCTCACCGCAAGGATTTCACGCTCGACCGTGGTGAACAGCGCAACCTCACGCGGCACATTGGGGCGCGGACCGACCAAGCTCATGTCGCCAACCAGCACGTTCCACAGCTGCATCAGCTCATCGATCTTGTAGGCACGCAGTGCACGCCCCACAGCAGTGATGCGCTGATCGTCGGCTGATGTGGAATCAACGCCGGTGCGGTCAGCTCCGAATGTCATCGACCGCAGTTTCACCATTTGAAACGTCGTGCCGCCGCGCCCGACGCGCTGGGCGATATACAGGGGTGACCGGAAGTCCCCAAGCCAGATCGCGAGGGCAAAGACCCCGAGTACCGGTGAAAGCAGGATGAGTCCAGTCGCGGCGGCGATGATGTCGAAGGCTCGTTTCGTGACGGGCAACATCGCCTGTTCACTTATAGGCGGCGCAGCCTTCCGCAGGCGTCCTCAAGCTCGGCCTCCGTCTTCGCGAAGCAGAAGCGCACGAGGTTCTGGCCTACTCCCGACTGATAGAAGGCGGCGCCAGGTACACTGGCAACGCCGGTCGCACCGAGCAGGTGCATCGCCTTCTCTTTGCTCGTGGTACCCGGCAGCCGCGACACGTCGGCCAACACATAATAGGAGCCCTGCGGCACTATCGGTGAAAGGCCGGCGCCCAACAACGCCGAGCACAACCGATCACGTTTGACGCGGAACTCGTCGCGGAGAGCGGAATAGTATTCTGGGGCCAACTTGTTGATACCCGCGGCCACACCAAGTTGCAGCGGCGCCGGGGCGCACACATAGACCAGATCGTTGATGTACCCGATCGCCTCCGCCCATCGCGACTGACACATGCTGTAGCCGATGCGCCAGCCCGTGATGCTGAAGGTCTTGGAATAGCCTGAAATCATGACCGTGCGATCGCGGATCTCCGCCAGCGCAGCGGGACTCACGTGGGTCCGATCGTCGTAGACGAAGTACTCGTAAATCTCGTCCGTGAACACGAACAAGTCGTGCGCCTGCGCGAAGTCGCTGATCATTCGCAATTCAGCCAGCGTAGAAACCTTGCCGGATGGATTGCCAGGCGTACAGACCATGATGCCCTTCGTGCGGGACGTCACGGCCCGCTCAAGGTCACGTTGCTCAAAGGTCCAGTCTGGCGGCTGCATGGTCACATAACGGGCGACGGCTCCGGCGGCCAGCAGCGTATTGAGGTGATATCCATAGTACGGCTCGAAGAGGATCACTTCGTCGCCGGGATTGAGCAGAGCGAGGCAGGCGCAATAGAAGGATCCGGTCGTTCCGGCACTGATCGAGATCTCGGTTTCAGGATCCGCTTCAATATCGTTGAATCGCCTCAGTTTGCCGGCCACCGCCTGGCGCAGCTCAGAAAGGCCGTCATGTCGAGTGTAACTGTTGTATCCGCGCGAGATCGCCTCGACCGTGCCTTGGACAACCTCGGGCGGCACGCCAAGGTCACACACGCCTTGCGCGAGGTTGACCCCACCGACCTTCTCGCACTCGATGGTCATCACACGGATCTCCGCTTGTGTGATGTGATCGGTGCGCGTGCTCAATGACAGTGCCATGTTGTGTTTGTCTCCTCGCTCACTTCCCGTAGAAGGCCCTCACGACCTCGACCACATGTTCGACTTCTTCGTCGGTCATCTCAACATTCATTGGCAATGAGCACACTTCCCGACTGATCGCCTCCGTCACCGGGAAGCCCCGATCTGCTAGCTGTAACCCTTGGTGCTTGTAGTACGGTTTGCGGAATTGCGTCAGCACCTCAATACCGTGACCCTTCATGTGGTCGGAAAACTGTTCACCCTGCTTGGCCCGCAGCGTGTAGTTTTGATACACATGCTCGCCCCCTGGCCGATCGTAGTGGGGCAACATCAGATCGGGTAGTTCAGATAGCGCCTGCCCATAGCGGCCTGCGACGGCCTTGCGACGTTCAATCCAAGAGGGCAGGTGACGAAGCTTCACGTCGAGGAAGGCCGCCTGCAGATTGTCGAGCAGACACGTGAAGCCGTGGCCGCAATATTCGCCGGACTGCCGGTCCTCTCCGTTGTACCGCATTCGACGGGCAAAGAGTGCGACGTCCGGATCGTCGGTGGTGATAGCGCCACCATCACCGTAGCCGCCAAGAATCTTGAACGGATAGAAACTCCAGCACCCTGTGAGACCCCATGACCCGGCCCGCCTGCCGTTGATGCTGCTCCCAAGGCTTTGGCAGGCATCCTCGATCACCAACAGACCATGACGGCGCGCGATTTCCATGATGGCCGGCATGTCTGCCATCCAGCCGCTGAGATGAACGGCCATGATCGCCCGAGTGCGGCCGGTGACCGCCTCCTCGATCTTGGTGACATCGATGTTGAAGTCGTCTGCCACGTCCACGAGCACGGGCGTGGCGCCGACGTTCACGATGGCAGAACAACTCGCGACGAACGTGTGGGCCGGAACGATGACCTCGTCACCGGATCCAATGCCAGCAGCGCGTAGCGACATATGAAGCGCGTCATAGCCGCTGTTCAGACCCACGGCATATTTGGTCCCGACAAAACTGGCCAGATTCTCCTCGAACTGCCTTAACTGGTGGCGATCGATGAGATCGCCCTTCGTCATCACTTCGAAGTAGGCGGCATCCAGCTCGTCTTTGATCGTGAGATACAGCTTTCCGGGATCGACAAAGCGCACACGGCGCAATTCGTGAGTCGGCACGTAGAAAGCTCCTTTGAGATGAGTACGGTTGGCAGTCGGGCCGGCGCTGACTGTCTACGAAATCGCAAAGAGTCGCACGGCCTTGTCGACAAAGGCGCTGGAGACACGCCGGTGGGTTGGTAGGGAGACAATGCGCATCGATGCGCGTTCAGCGTTGGGACACGAACCGAGGCGGTACCCAACGGTCTGCAATGCTGAGCCGCGGAGCGGATGCACAGGCGTATCGTACCAGTCCGCCAATTCGACGTACTGGCGTCTAGCCAGCGCGATCAGCGCGGATTTGTTCTTCACGAACAACGGGTAACGATTGAAGACGACCTCAGCGCCAGCTGGAATCTGCAGGTGTTCAATGGACGAGCCCGCGATCTCATTCCGATATCTGCCGGCAATCGTGCTGGCATGACGGGCCCGTGTTTCTAGCTGGGGCAATAGCCGGCGCAGCCGCCTACGGGTGAGCGTCGTCATACGCAGGCCGAATTCGTCAGACGGCTCGCCGGCGCCTTTGAGGTCATGATAGTTGCCTTCCGCCATTCCGAGTGAGGATAACAGATGGAAGGCTCGTTTAAGTGGCCAGTAGACAGTGGGGTGGTACGTCAGCGCAAACGCGGCGTATTGCAGTTCCAGACGCGCAGCGCGGCCGAACGAGGGCGCTCGGAGATTCCCGTACCGACGTGCCACCTCCTCCGCAACTGCGGAATCGGTGGGAACCGCGGCACCCCCGATCCCGCACACGAGCGGCTTTCCCCACTCAAACGAATAGAAGGCGCCGACACCGAACGTGCCGACCCGTTGGCCCGCGACACTGGAGAGAAAGGTGTGGCAGCAGTCCTCAATGACGGGAATGCCCCGCTCATGGGCGATTGGCAGAATTGCCTCAAGCGGCGCCGGGATACCGAACGTGTGTTGAATGACAATGGCGCGCGTCCGCCCGGTGAGCTTTCCGATGAGCGACGAAGGGCACATGTTGACGTCGTTTGGCGCCGTATCCACCCAAACAGGAACCGCGCCACAGGCGAGAACGCCTTCCGGCACCGCCACGCAAGTGAACGCCTGGACGGCGACTTCGTCGCCGACGCCGACTCGCAGCGCTGCCAACAGCTCTCGTAATGCCACACGGCCGCGATAGTACGTGAACGGGAGCGTCGCCGGAACCGGCGGGCTCGGCGCACCAGGACCTTGCATCAGATGACGGTAGCGCCGCAGGCGGACTGCCGACGACCGACTGCATAGAGGAGTTTGTAGCAGACGCGCGTGCCAGGCGTGAACGGCACCGGGACCTCGTACGGCGCCATGCCATCGTAGACGCGTGTCGGCAGAGGTGTCAGCTGGCCATAGAAAAGCCGCTTCAAGATCTCTTTGCCTCGGATTGAGGTTGGGATCAGGCGTGCAGCAACCGCAGCGCGCCGGATACGCGCAACGAGTCGTGCTGCCCTCGTGGACGGCACGGCCTTGTAAACGCCGTACAGCTGCGTCGCAAATCCAGCACCCCTGAGCATTTCCAGGAGCGCTTCGGCATTGAAATAGTGCGTCGCGTACGGACTCGGGTTGAATTCGGCCCAGTCGGGATTGACGCTGGTGATCAAGACGATTCCACCAGGCGCGAGCACCCGGCTGACCTCCGCCAGGAACTGCACCGGCTCACGAAGCCAGTAGATCGCATCCAGCAAGAGCACGGCCTCGAACGACCCGCTCACGAACGGAAGTGCATGACCATCGCCGCACGAAAGCGCCAGTTGGCGCGTCGGCTCGAGCGTCCGGGCAGCGACCAACGCCTCCCGATCGATGTCCAGTCCAACGGCTCGCGGGCAGACCTCAGCGAGATAGCGCAACCCCTGGCATCCGCCGCAGGCAATCTCCAGTACTCCGCGCCCTTGGCACCACGATCGCGCGAAATGGTACCGCGTATAGAACATCGACAGCTGTTCGGCTGTCGCACGCTGGCCAGGCATCTCTGTGATGGGAAACTTCACGGCGTCGTAGGCGCAGATGGAGGAGCCGGTCACGAATGTTGCGCCAACATGGACTTCTGAACACCGGCGCGAACGCCCATCACATCCACCACGATGAGCGCGCCGTACTCTGGCCAGCCGGTGCCGCCAAAGATTTCCGGTGGAATCGCAGACGCAGTGATGTCCGCCTGCGGCAGGATCCGGCGCATCAGAACGGAATAGTTGTGGACCCAGTGCAGGTCATACCAGAGGTGAAGTCTGGGGTCGTCTGCAGGCAGCGACCATTCGTTCAACACAATGCCTTTACGGGAGATCCGTGCGAAGTGCTCGAGCGTCTGCACAAGGGCGTCAGGGCCCAGATACATGAGGGCCGCATCGGAAAGCGTGACGTCGTACGACTGATCCGGATAGTGCGACAGGTCGGCAGCCGCTCCCCTGCGCAGAGTGACGGTCGTCAGCGCCTGCTCCCGCAACCATCGTCGACCGGTGTCGATTGCCTGAGCACTGACATCGATTCCGTCGAGAGCCGCGGCGGGGAACCTCCGCGCGAGCAGCGCGAGATTGACACCCGTTCCGCACCCGACCTCGAGGACTGAAGTGAGCGGCTGAAAGGATGCAACGGCGGCGGTTACCAGGGAGCGGTGCGGGTGAGCGATGGAACGGGTGATTTCCTCTTGGGACATCGGGCGCCGATAACGCCACCGCCACATCCAGACGTACAAACGACTGCCAAACAGGCGCGTTTCGCCAAAGTACATCAGGGCGTAGTAGAGCCGCTGCGCCGCTACATACAGCCGGGGGAACCGCCGAAGAAACGCTTTCAAGAACTGGTCAACGCGCTCCGTCTCGGAGCCGCTTCAACTCCTCATCGATGCGTGCCGTCTGTTGCGTATCGCCCAGCGCGCGAGCGGAACGCAGGGTCTGCTCGGCGGCCTCGCGATTCCCCGCATACAGGTGCGCGCGGCCCAGCCAAAACTGCCCAACCGGGTCTCGTTCGTCCAGCCGTACAACCGTTGCGAATGCGTCAATTGCGCGGCGCCAGTCGGACAGATAGAACAACGCCTGCCCGAGTCCCAGCCACGCCTCGCGATTGGACGCCGCGAGGGCGGTGGCGCGCTCGTACGCCGACATGGCCTCGGCGAAGCGACCGCGCCGCAGCTCAGTGAGCCCGAGTTCGACGTATGGATCGGCGCGGGTCGGTGCGAGCCGCGCGGCTTGTTCAAGGAAAGAAACGGCCCGGCCAGGCGCAATATCCCGCAGCTGCCGTCCGGCAACATACGCCGTGTTCCAGTCGGCCGGGGCGAGCGCCACGGCGTATTCAGCGAAGCGCACGACAATCGCCGCGTCATCATGAGCCCGTGTCAGCGCAACCGTGGAAAAGAACGAACCGACATTGTGCGCCCGCCAGAGTTCCATCGCCTCGGACTCACGCTGCATCCGGGTCAGCGAGATACCCACCCATAACGCTTCGACGTCATCACGCGGAGCCGCGTCGGAGAGAACGCCCTGCCGTGAAGGCGCGCAATCAAGGCGTGCCGCGATACGGAGCACACGACTGGCCTCTTCGATGAGTGCCCGGCCGTCCTCGCCGGGTTCGCACTCGCGCCACGCGTCCGAAGTGGACGGCGCCGGCCAGGTTTGCACGGAACGCAGCAGCAGCAGATTCCGCAGATTCGTCGCGAGCGGCGCTTTCCCTCGAACCACGGACACCACCGCGACCGCCACCACAACCGCCGAAAGCAGCTGGTGCACGGTGGTGTTTACGCGGCCTCGCACGGTTGAATTCCGGAAACGTGCTCGAGGTAATCCGAGAGAGAACCGTAGATCCGTTCCGCTGCGTACTGCCCTTCGAACAGCCGGGCGGCGGCGCTGCGCAGGTCCGCAAGCCGGTCGGCCGATCCGAGCAACGTCTCGACCGCACCAGCGAGACTCCCGGGATCTCCCCCTTTGTAGAAGACGCCGCAGTCGGCGCTGCGCAGCACATCCTCGAGATATCCTCCTGTCAGGGACGTGAGGACCGGCAGCGAACCAGACAGGTACTCTATGGCCTTGTTTGGCACGTGCATCGCGAACGCGGTCGACCCGAAATACGGCAACAAGCCCACAATGGAGCGACGCATCAACGTCCACATCTGTGGGAAACCCACCCACCCCGGCAGGATCAGGTTAGGCAGGCCTTCTGCGCGACGCCGGGATTCCTCAAGCCGCGGACCAGCCCCACAGAGCACGAAGCGCACGCGAACGTCCCGCTCGCTCAGCAATCGGGCCGCGTCGATCACCGTCTCAAAGTCGAGTGCGCGCTGAGCACCAAACGTGCCGAGAAAACATATTGTCGGCATCGGATCATCGACCCGAACTCCCTGCTCGTCCCACCAGGTGCGCGCGGCAGCCACGTCGGCAGCATTAGGCGGAGTCGCCGGATAGCCGAACGGAAACACACGATCCATCGGCCTCGCCAGGCGCCCTGCGTAGCGCAGCCCGAACTCGACGAAGCCCGGTGTCGGCCCAGTGATCGCAGTCGCTCCCGCGCACGCCTCGCGAGTGCGCGCTACCTCTCCGCGCATGGCCATCCTGGCAATCGGTCTCATCGCAGCCGGGATGGAATCCAGGAAGATATCCGGCCACAGGTCGCGAACATCCAGCACAACGGGAACGTTGTGAGCGCGTCCGTACCGCACTGCGTCACGCGACAATTCGATCGTCGGGAACCCGCAGTGGATCACGTCAGGCTGCAGCTGGTGGTTCACCGCCTCACGAAAACTTGCCGCCAGCACGCGATGGTCGTAGAGGCGCCCAAGCGAGATGTTGCCCTTGTAGCCGGGCGATCGCAGCAGCAGGAGCCGCAGCCGGTCAGACACAGACACTTCCCGTTGGCCGGTGTATCGGTGCTGCTTCGTTCTGTGTTCGAACGTGCTTGCCCACCAGAGCACGTCGTGGCCGCGGCGCGCGAGTTGTTCGGCCAGTAGCCCCGTGCGCCACAGGCGGGGGTTCCCCGGATCCGTGGGAAGCGGCTCGCCAACCTGAATGAGCCAGGCTCGCATAGGCCGCCTAGTCGCACCTCGCGGCCAGTTGCGCGTACAGCGCCTCCATGCGTCCCATCTCACGAGCGTAGTTGTTTCGCGTGACGATGACCTCCCGCCCAGCTCCTCCCATCGCTCGCCGCATCCCAGCGTCGCGCAGCAATGCTGACACCGCCGACGCCAATGAGGCTGGATCGCGCAGCGGTATGATTCTCCCGCTCACGCCGTCGGTGACCCATTCACGGTTCTGGCCGAAGTCGGTGATGACGACCGGCGTTGCGCAGGCCATGGCTTCGGCGGTGCTGGCGGCCAGCCCCCCGTCGGACGTGGACGTTGACACGTATACGTCGGCGCTCGCGAGATACTCTGGTAGATCAGAAGGGCCGACCA
>JBAUGX010000073.1:0-33285 GCA_049679965.1 Vicinamibacterales bacterium | reverse complement strand
GGCGGCGGCTGCAGCCCGGGCTCCGGGCGGCTTGCGGCCACGGATGCGCGCCACGGCCTTCGCCTTGCGGCGAACGAACCGAGCGCGACCGTCGAGAGGGCCGCAGACTGCAGCGCTTCGGCGGGATCGAGCCGCAAGGGCACCGTCGCCGCGTGGCGGAGCGGACGGTCTTCGACAGGACCACGACTGCTCAATCCGCGGTCAAGATCGAGCAGACTGTCCAGGAACTTCGCATCATCGGCGAGCGGCGGCTTCTGCTGGTGGGTGTCCACCTCAGGCCCATTTATACTCGCAATCATGGTGCGGTACAACATCAGCGGGGAAATGGCTGGCTCGAAGCGGCACATGTGTACCAAGTAGGCGCACATCTCCGTAACTCACTGATAACCAACCCGCTACCCGGAGTGGGACGGCCTTCGAAGGACCGCAGTGTCATACATACGAACACAAAGACAACCTGTATCATTGTGGTCCTCATGTTTATAAGTATCTTATTATAAATAGCTTAACAGACATATCAGGACATTGGCGACCGTGTTGCTGTACCGCAGCGGTACATGGTCGACCATTCCATCGTTGGCTCGTCGGATTGGCGGACAGAACTGCCTGTGCTCACCGCGCGGGCCGTCACGCTCCGGGAGCCAACCGCTCAAGATCTCGGTCCGCTCGTCGACCTGCTGTCAATTGCCGATGCGACGCGCTTCGGTCTCGATGATCCAGTGACGGACATGGCTGTTCAACGGCTCATCGAGCGGGTGGCACACGAGCGCTCAGCGGGGCTGGCGTTCACCTACGCCATCACCGGCGGCCCGGCGCGGACCATCGTCGGCCTCCTTCAAGTGCGTCAGCTCGATCCGGGTTTCGAAGTGGCCGAGTGGGAATGCACGCTCGCCCCGTCGGCGCGCGGAAGCGGTATCTTCGTCGAAGCCGCGCGACTGGCTGGCTCGTTCACGTTCAGCACGGTCGGCGCCCGCCGACTCGAAGCGCGCGTACTGCTACAGAACGGACGCGGCAACGGGGCTCTCAAGAAGCTGGGCGCCGTCCAGGAAGGCATTCTGCGACGGTCGGTGCGTCGCGGCGGCGCGTATCTCGACCAGGTGCTCTGGTCCATCCTCAAGGACGACTGGGGCGACCACTGGGTTTCGACGGCGCCGCGCGTCCACTAGGACCATGAGTCAGCTTCCTTTCAAGGCCCGGCTCTACGTTGGCGCGGTCATCCTCGCGGGCGCGGCGCTCTTCCTGGCGCGCGTGCCGCAGATCCAATTGGCACACCCGTACCTGTTCGTGGCGCTACTGCTGCTGTCGTCGGCCAGCGCGGCCCTCAAAGTGAACCTTCCGCTGACCACGAGCGGCTCGACCATGTCGGTGTCGTACGCCGTGGATTTCGCGTCGCTCCTGCTGCTCGGTCCAAACGAGACGATGCTGGTGGCCGCCGGGAGCGCCCTCAGCCAGTGCCATGTGAACAGCAAGGGCGGCAATCCGCTCCATCGAACGCTGTTCAGCATGGCCTCGCTGGTGATCACGGTGCAGGGCGCGGGCCTGGTCGTCGATCTCCTCGGCGGCGGGTCGCACGCGATGGGTCTTGTCGCCATGGCCAAGCCGCTCGTCGGCGCGGCGACCGCCTACTTCCTCCTGAATACCGGCCTTGTGGCGACGGCGATCGCACTGTCAACCGGGGATCGCATCTCCACGACCTGGCAGATGAATTTTCTCTGGAGCGCACCGAGCTACTTCGTCGGGGCCGGCGCGGCGGCGATCGCGTCGTGGCTCATCACCTACGCGGGTTACTGGCTTGCGGTGCTCACGTTCGCCCCGGTCTACTTCATGTACCGCACCTACAAGGTGTACATGGGGCGCATCGAAGACGAGCAGCGCCACGTGCGACAGACCTCCGATTTGCACCTCGCCACGATTGAGGCGCTGGCACGCGCGATTGATGCGAAAGACCAGACGACGCAGACGCACATTCGCCGCGTGCAGTTGTACGCTGCCGGTCTGGCCAAAGCGGCGGGTTTGCCCGCGGCAGAAATTCAAGGCGTGAAGACGGCCGCGCTGCTGCACGACATCGGCAAGCTGGCGGTCCCCGAGCACATCCTCTCGAAACCCGGGCCGCTGACGCAGGAAGAGTTCCAGAAGATCCGCATTCATCCGGAGATCGGCGCGGAGATCATCGCGGCGGTGCCGTTCCCCTATCCGGTGGCGCCGCTCATCCTCAGCCACCACGAGCGTTGGGACGGCAAGGGCTATCCGCACGGGCTCGCCGCCGAGGAGATTCCGGTTGGCGCGCGCATCCTGACCGTCGTCGACTATTACGACGCGGTCACGGCCGAGCGGCCGTACCACAAGGCACTCAGCCATGAGAGCGCCGTCGCCATGCTGAGGCATGAGGCCGGCCGGGCGCTCGATCCCCAGCTGGTCGCGACGTTTGTCGAGATCCTGCCGGCTCTGATGGCCGAAACGAGCCGCGAGGAGCGTGTCACCGAAACGCCGGCCAAACCCGTACAGCTCTCGGCCGGCACAACCGCGGTCGGGCTGGTACCCAAGAGCGGCGGCAACGCCTTCGAGAACATCGCGCTCGCCCATCGCGAGATCTACGCGCTCTATGAGGTCGCGCAGGCGATGGGCACCAGCCTCGCAGTCGCCGAGACGATGGCGCTCATCTCGTCCAAGCTGAGCAAGATTGTGCCGTGGTCGGGCTGCTCGCTGTTCCTGTGTCAGCCGGAGGGCGATACGCTCAAATGCCGGTTTGCGGCGGGTGTGGACGCGCCCGAGCTGCTCAACACGACGGTGAAGGTCGGTGACGGCCTGTCGGGATGGGTCGCCCGCAACAAACGGACGCTGGTCAACGCGAGCCCTCGCGTGACGTTCGAAGTGGTGGGGCTGAAGGACTTGGGGGCGCTCAATTCCGCGCTGGTGTGCCCGCTCATCTTCGACGACGTGCTCATCGGCTGCATCGAGCTGTACCACGTCGGACCGAACTACTACACCGAAGATCATGTCCGGCTGCTCGAACGGGTCGCCGAGCAGGCGGGCGCCGTGATTCACAACTCGATCGTCTTCGAGCAGACGCAGGAAGACTCGCTGACCGACGCACTGACGGGTCTGCCCAACCGCCGCTCGCTGTTCGTCCATCTCTCGCGCGAGCTGGCCCGCGCCGAGCGCCTCAAGAGCGAAGTGGCGCTGCTCGTCATGGACGTCGACGGGTTCAAAGCCATCAACGACACCTACGGGCATCAGGTCGGCGACCATGCGCTTCGCGAGGTCGCGGCCGCGCTTCAGAACGGGCTGCGTTCCTATGACCTCTGCGTGCGGTACGCGGGCGACGAGTTCATCATCGTGATCGCAGACTGCTCTCGCGAGGCCGCCGATGCCAAGCGCCGCGAGCTCCAGAATCGGATCGCGGACATCAATCTCGAGGTGCGGCCCGGCCGGCGTGTGCGTCTGGCCGCCAGCGTCGGCGCGGCGGTGTTTCCGGAGGACGGGACGACGTACGAGGCGCTGCTCGCCGACGCGGATCACCAGATGTACCGCGACAAAGCCGCGCGCCGCGGCCAGACCACGGCGCCACGCGCCGCCCGCCAGGACGACTTCTCCGAGCCCGTCCTCCTCGAGTCGGCTTCGGCTGGGCCCGCAACCGCCCGAGTCTCCTAGCATCGAGCCCCGCGCACGCTAGAATGGCGCGTGACCGAGAACCCCGATCTCGTCCGGCGCCGGCTCGCGTACATAGAGCGCCAGATCGCGCTCCACAGGGGTTCGGTGAACGTCAAGTTCCGCGGCATGCCACCGGAAGGCAGCGGGCCGCCCAACCGCCACGGTATGCCCAGGCTGCCCGTCGGGCAGCACGAGGTGAAGAACTGGCCGGTCCTCGATCTGGGCGAGCAGCCTGACATCTCGACGAGCGCCTGGACGCTCGAGGTCGGCGGCCTCGTCGAGAACCCCTTCACGTTGACGTGGGACGCGTTCCTCGAGCTTCCCCAAACCGACGACACGAGCGATTTTCACTGCGTCACGACCTGGAGCCGCTACGACAATCGCTGGCGCGGTGTCCGGTTCAGCGCGATCGCCGAGCGCGCGGTTCCGCAAGACGCGGCGCGTTTCGTGTTGTGCACCGGGTACGACTTCATGCCGGGCACCTCCATCCCGTACACCACGAATCTGCCGATCGAGCGCGCGGTCGAAGACGACGTGCTGCTGGTGCACGCGTGGGAGGGCCGCCCGCTGCCACGGGAGCACGGCGGGCCCTGCCGGATGATCACGCCGAAGTTGTACGCGTGGAAGGGCGCCAAGTGGATTCGCCAGATCGAGTTTCTGGCGGAGGACCAGAAGGGATTCTGGGAGGTCCGCGGCTACTCGAACTCCGCCGAGCCCTGGTTTGGCGACCGCTATGCCGGCGACTAGCGCGTGGCAGCCCATGCTCGCGTCGCTTTCGGCAGGGGCGGCGGCCCCGCTCGACGATCCCCAGCTCGTCTACGAGCCGAAATACGACGGCATCCGCGCCATCGCAGAAGTCACGCCAGGCGCTGAGCCACCGGTGCGTCTCTGGTCGCGTCTCGGAAACGACAAAGCCCGGCAGTTCCCCCTGATCGCTACGGCCCTGACCGACTGGTCCCGGCGTCTCAAGACTGGGGTTGTGCTGGACGGCGAGATTGTCGCGCTCGACGCACGCGGCGAGCCGACGGGATTCCAGCACTTGCAGCGGGTCGGATCTGGACCGGTCGCCTTCATCGCGTTCGACCTCCTGAAAGAAGGCTCTACCGACTGGCGGAGTCGCCCGCTCGTTGACCGTCGCGCCGCGCTCGAGCGCCTCTTTCCGCCGCGGGGCCGGGATCGACAGGCCGATCCCCGCACTCTGAGGCTCAGCGAAATTGCACGAGCTGATGGACGCGCGCTCTACGAGCGCGCCCTGGCGAGCGGGTGGGAGGGGCTCGTCGCCAAGCGGGCTCAATCGAAGTACGCGTCGGGCAAGCGCACTCCCGACTGGCGCAAAATCAAGATCGTTCACGAACAGGAATTCATCGTCGGCGGATGGACCACGCCGCGAGGCACGCGCTCGCACCTGGGTGCGCTGCTGCTCGGCGTGCACGCCCCCAGCCCCCAGCCCCCAGCCCCCAGCCGCCGGCTTATCTATGCCGGCCATGTGGGCACGGGCTTCGACGAGCGCGAGCTGGCGCGGCTGATGAAGCAACTCAAGCCCCTCGAAACCGACGAGTGTCCGTTTGTGGAGCGGCCGGCAACCAATGAACGGCCGCACTGGGTCCGGCCGGCGCTCGTCGCGCAGGTCAAGTTCACCGAGTGGACGGCGGATGGGCTGCTGCGGCATCCCGTCTATCTCGGCTTGCGGGAGGACAAGACACCGCGCGAGGTCGTTCGCGAACAGGAGCCGGGCATTGACAGCAGCCGCACGCTGATCGATCAGCTCCACGCCATCGAAGAGTCGAGGCGGGACGGCACCCTGCTGCTCCCCGACGGTGATCGGTTGAACGTGACCAACCTGCACAAGGTGTTCTGGCCCGGCGAGAAGCTCACCAAGGGGGACGTCCTCCGATACTACGTGCAGGTCGCGCCGCTCATCCTGCCGGTCGTGGCCGACCGCCCCCTGGTGATGAAGCGCCATCCGAACGGCATCTCCGGCCAGGCGTTCTACCAGCACCAGGTGCAGCACGCACCCGAGGGGGTGCGCGTTGAAACCCCCAAGACAGCCTCCGCTGTTCCGCAATTCATCGGCGGTGACCTGAAGACGCTGCTGCACATGACGCAGCTGGCCGCCATCTCGCAGGATCCGTGGTTCTCGCGCATGCAATCGATCGAGTCTGCCGATCACGTGGCGCTCGATCTCGATCCGGCCGCCGACGTGCCATTCGCCCGTGTCCTCGACGTCGCCCGGTGGATTCGCGACGAGCTCCACACGCTCGGCGTGACGGGCGTGCCCAAGACCTCCGGCGCCGACGGCCTGCATGTCTACATCCCGCTGCCCCCTGGCACGCCGTACAAGGCCGGTCTGCTGCTCTGTCAGATCATCGCCACGCTCGTGGTCGAGAAACATTCGAAGGTCGCGACCATTGAACGGAGCGTCCGGCGCCGCGGGCCGCGCGTGTACGTCGACTACCTGCAGAACATCCTCGGCAAGACCCTGGCTGCGGCCTACAGCGCACGCGCCAGCGACTATGCGGGCGTATCGACGCCGCTGTCGTGGGACGAAGTCGACGAAGGGGTGAGGCGCGAGGAGTTCACCATCCGGACGCTGCCGCCCCGCCTCAAGAAGGTGGGAGACCTGTGGGCCGCGCTTCGCACGGCGAAGGGCGTCGACTGGTCTCGCGTGGCAGGCAGGAAGACGCGGTGAAGTGGTGCGCCCGACAGGATTCGAACCTGTGGCCTACGGCTCCGGAGGCCGTCGCTCTATCCAGCTGAGCTACGGGCGCCAACCTGCGACTGCGAAGAATGGTGCGCCCGGAGGGACTCGAACCCCCGGCCTACAGGTTCGAAGCCTGCCGCTCTATCCAGCTGAGCTACGGGCGCGCGCCAATACAAGAGGCCTGAGTGTAGCCGTTCGTGGCGATGCGGCGCAACACGCAGGAATGCGACGCGCGCTCGGACGAAGAAACGGTGTGCTAGAATCCGCAGTTCGAGTCGGCCCCGGTCGCGGCAGGCCGATCCTCCCTTCGCGTCCCACACGTGGGCCAGTAGCTCAATTGGTAGAGCAGCAGACTCTTAATCTGCGGGTTGACGGTTCGATTCCGTCCTGGCTCACCACGCCTTCCTCAAGGAATGTCGTGGCTGCGAGTCATCACACATCTCGACTGATCCACCGTTTTTGAAATCGTCGGTCGTCTTCTCTCGATCCGATTTCAAAAACGGATGATGGGCCGTCTCGCCGAAACTTGTTTGAGCGACGCGACAAACGTTACTCAACGATCCCAGCCTCGCTCGAAAGAACTCAACACATTCGCGAATTCGTTGGGGGAACGCAACGTGCACTGCTCTGGCAGGCTGCGAAAACACGCCGCGGCCATGCACGCGCATCGACACATCCTGCGCGGGAAGGATTGGCTGTGAGACGACAGACACCTGCTTGGCTCGGCGCGGCGCTGGCGATTTTTGTGATCTCGCTCGCACTGCCTGCGCCGCTCGGCGCGGCCACGACGGCGAGGAACACGAGAACCACGAGGCGCGCGCCCACTCCACCGCCACCGACAGTCGCGCCTCAGAATATCAGGGCCGCGGCGGACCACGCGCACATCGTCCTCGAATGGCGGCCGGTCCCGGGCGCATCGGGGTACCGTGTATTCAGGGGTGTCGCAGGCGTGTGGGATCCGAGCCCAGTGGGCACCGTGGAGCGGACACGCTACCGGAACAGCCACCTCACGTTCGGAACGGAGTACTCCTACAGGGTCGCCGCAGTCAATCGCGGCGGCATGGGACCGCTTTCGGGCGTAGCGAGCGCGGTGCCGCTTGCACCGCCAGCCGGCGTCACGGCCGTCGCCGGCGAAGGACAGGTCAGGCTGAGCTGGCAGGCCTCCACCGGTGCGACGCGCTACACGGTGTACCGCAGCACCTGGCAGCGTCACGCCTTCGCGCCCGTCGCCATCGACGTCGGTGCCGCCCTCACCTTCGTCGACATGGGTCTAGCCAACGGCAAGAAGTACATCTACCGCGTACGTGCCCGAGCCGACGGCAGCACGAGCGCGCCGTCAGCGTGGGTTCTCGCGACGCCTGCGGCGCCGGCGTCACCGCCGCCAGCCACTGCTCCCGCGAATCTAGCGGCGACACTGAACAACGGTCAGGTGACGCTTACCTGGGACTCCGTCCAGACGGCCACGAGCTATCGCGTCTTCCGATCGACGACGACCACCTTCGACGCCGCGCCCATCGCCACCGTCACGACGCCGACCTTCAGCCAGCCAGGACCGGCAGGTGGCGTCACCTTCTCGTACCGCGTGGCCGCGCACAACGCGGGCGGCGATGGCCCGTTCTCAGCCGTCGTCTCCGTGACACCGCAGCCGCCGCCGGCGGCGCCGGGTGGCGTCTCGGCCGCGCCGGGCAACGGCCAAATCACAGTGTCGTGGACGCCTGTGCCAGGGGCGACAGCGTACAACGTCTATCGAGGCCCCGTTGCCGGCGGCCAACTGCCGGCTCCAGTGGGTACGGCGATTGTCGCGCCGCCCTTCGTCAACGCGGGCCTCACCAACGGCACGACCTTCTTCTACAAGGTCACGGCCATCGGGGCCGGCGGCGAGAGCGCGCGTTCGGCGGAGGTCAGTGCGACCCCGCAGGCTCCGCCCCCAAGTGCGGACCCGACGATCGTGTCGGCGTTCCGGCTCCTCCGTCAGTCAACGTGGGGCCCCAAGCCGGGCGACGTCGATCGCATTGTGAGCGGTGGGGTCGATGCATTCCTGGCGGAACAGTTTGCGGCGCCGCCGTCGGTCTATCCCGACGCCCTCTTCGCGCAGTCGGTGGAAACCTCCCAGGAGCACTTCATGAGCCTGGCGATGACCGGTCAGGATCAACTTCGCCAGCGCGTCGCGTGGGCGCTGCACAAGATCTGGGTCGTGTCCGCGGTCGAGGTCAACAACTCGCGCGCAATCGTGACCTACTACCGGCTGATGATGCGTGGGGCGTTTGGCAACTACCGCGACCTGATGAAGGCCGTGACGCTCAACCCCGCGATGGGCCGCTATCTCAACTTCGTCAACAACAAGGCCCAGAGGCCTACCACGACGCCGCCCAACATTCCGGCCAACGAGAACTACCCGCGCGAGCTGATGCAGCTCTTCACGTTGGGCCTCACCGTGCTGAATCCTGACGGCACGCCAGTGACCGGGCAGGTGCCAACCTACACGGAGGATGACGTCAAGGCGCTGGCGCGCATCATGACGGGTTGGACCTACGGCGACGGCGACCCGGCGACCGTGCCAGGTAACACGATGGGCGAGAACTTCGGGGTTCCGATGGAGCCGGTCGTCGCGACCAGGGGCTATCACGACACCACGGCCAAGACGTTCCTTGGCGAGGACTTCCCGGCTGGCGTGGCGGCCGAGGCGGAACTCGACCACGCACTCGACGTCATCTTCAGCCACTCGAACGTGGGACCGTTCGTCTCGCGCCAGTTGATTCAGCAGTTGGTAACGTCGAACCCGAGCCCTGGCTACGTCGCGGACGTGGCCGCGGTGTTCAACGGCAGCGCGGGTGGGCGCGGCGACCTCGGCGCCGTGGTCCGCGCCATCCTGACCCATCCAGAGGCGGCCATGACCACGCCGACATCGGGCAAGCTGGCCGAGCCGGTGCTGTTTGTGCTGTCGCAGCTGCGGGCGCTCAACGCGACCATCACCGACCATCCGTTCATGAGCGACAAGGTCGCTGAGATGGGGCAGAGCGTGTTCTTCCCGCCGTCGGTATTCAGCTACTTCTCGCCGGGCTACCGGGTGCGGAATACCGGTACGCCGCCTCTCGGAGGGCCGGAGTTCCAGGGGCTGACTTCAGTGACCGCGCTGGTGCGGGCCAACTTCGTCGGGAGCCTGATCGGTGGCCGCTTCGGCACCAACGTGACCGTCGACTACGCCCCGTTCACGAGCCGCGCGGCCAACGCGGCGGACCTGGTGGACTACGTCGGCCTGGCGTTCACCGGCGGCCGTCTGTCGCCTGCGCAACGCGCCGAGATCATTGGCGCCGTGGGGGCCTCCGGGACCAACGCCCAGGAGCGCGTGCGCACGGCCATCTACCTGACCCTCGTGCCTGGCGTGTCCCAGGTGGACCGGTAAGTCTTGGAAAAGGAGCCTATCGTGAGAAGCCGAAACCGTCGTGAATTCCTGAAGGGCTGCTGCGCACTGGGCGCGGCCGGCGCCGCCTCACAGTTCGCCGAACTGGGCATGTTCACCGCGCACGCGCAGGGCACCGCCGACTACAAGGCGCTCGTATGCGTGTTCCTCTTCGGGGGAAACGATTCCAACAACACGATCGTGCCCATCGACTCGCGCTATGGCGCCTACCAGACCATGCGCGGGGCCGTGGCTCTGCCTCAGGCCTCACTGCTGCCCGCAGGATCCTCGGGGTTCGGTTTGCATCCGGCACTCACAAGGACCCGTGACCTCTACGCGGCGGGGCGAGTCGCGACCGTGTTCAACGTGGGCACGCTCGTGCGGCCGACGATGAAGCCCACGCTCGGGAGCACGCCCCTGCCCCGAAACCTCTACTCGCATTCCGACCAGACACAGCAGTGGCAGAGCTCCGATCCGAACGGCGGCGCCACGGGCTGGGGCGGCCGCATCAACGACGTCATCGTGTCGCAGAACACGGGTCAACTGCCGCCCGGGGTGACGCTCAACGGAGGGAACGCGCTCTTCTTGTCGGCGCCGAATACCCAAGGCGTGAACTTTGCGAACGGGTCCACCTTCGGGCTCGAAGCCTTCGGCGGTGGCACCGCGATGACGGCCCGGGTCAACTCGCTCCAGCGGCTGCTCACGTTCGATTCGGGCCTGCGACTCATCACCGCGGCAGACGGTGTGTTGGACGGATCGCTCCAGGCTGCGCGGGAGATCAATGCGGCGCTCTCGAGCGCGCCGGCACTGCCTGTCGCGTTTCCGCAGTCCGGGCTGGGGCGCCAGTTGGAGCAAGTCGCCCGGATCATCTCCGTGCGCGGCGCCCTCGGCATGAACCGGCAGATCTTCTTTGCCGGCATGGGCGGGTTCGACAACCACGAGAACCTCGTGGCGTCTCACCAGAACCTGATGGCTTCGCTCGACGCCGCGATCGGCACGTTCTACCAGGCCCTCGACGCGTCCGGGGTCTCGAACCAGGTCACGACGTTCACCGAGAGCGAGTTCAACCGCACGGGCGACTCGAATGCCAATATTGGCAGCGACCACGCGTGGGGAGGCCATCATCTTGCGATTGGCGGAGCGGTCCAAGGCGGCCCATATGGGACATTCCCCACGCACCTTCTTCGAGGGCCCGACGACGCCGGCGACCGGGGTTACTGGATCCCCACCACATCGCTCGACCAATACGCCGCAACGCTCGGCGGCTGGTTCGGCGTATCGGACCCCAACCTGGCAGCGATCTTCCCGAACCTCAGGAACTTCGCGCCAGCGAGACTCGGGTTCATCGTCTGAGGTCCGGCCGATGAGGGTCCTTCGCGCTGGCCTGCTTTTGGCCGCCTGCTGGCCTGCGCTCTGGGGGCTCGCGGCCACCGGTCTGCCTACCGGGTTCCAGGATGTCAACGTGGTGAGCGGCTTGTCCACGCCGACCGCCATGCAGTTTGCGCCGGATGGCCGCCTCTTCGTGGCGCAACAAAACGGTCAGCTCCGGGTCATCAAGAACGGGGTGCTCCTCTCTACGCCTTTCGTCACCCTGAACGTGAATTCATCCGGCGAGCGCGGGCTGCTGGGGATCGCTTTCGACCCCGATTTCCCGAACAATCAGTTTGTGTATCTGTTCTATACGGCCACCACGCCTGCCATTCACAATCGCATCAGCCGCTTCATGGCAAACGGAGACGTTGCCGACGCGGCCGTGAGTGAGGTCGTGATCCTTGACTTTGACAACCTGAGCGGCGCGACCAACCACAACGGCGGCGCACTGCACTTCGGCGTGGATGGAAAACTCTATGCGGCCCACGGCGACAACGCGACCGGGAGCAATGCGCAGACGTTGAACAACCTGCTCGGCAAGATCATCCGCATGAACCCCGTACCGGATCCCACGGGACAGATCCCTGCCGACAACCCATTCTTCGGCACGGCGGCTGGAAAGAACCAGCTCATCTGGACATGGGGACATCGCAACCCGTTTACGTTCAGCGTTCAACCGGGCACTGGCCTGACCTACGTCAACGACGTCGGAGAAGTCACCTGGGAAGAGATCGATGACGCGCGGGCCGGACGCAATTTCGGATGGCCAACCACCGAAGGTGCATTCACCGCTTCCAGTTTTCCGCAGTTCACGAACCCGGTCTACAGCTATCGGCACAGCGGCAGCACTCCCTCTGGCTGCGCCATTACCGGCGGAGCGTTCTATAACCCCGCGGTTCCCGTTTTCCCAGCCTCGTACGTCGGCAAGTACTTCTTCGCCGACTACTGCTCCGGGTGGATCTACTCCATCGATCCCAGCAACCCATCCACGGCAACCCAGTTCGCCGCGGCGATCTCGTTTCCAGTCGACCTGAAGATTGGCCCTGACGGCGCGCTGTACTATCTGGCGCGCGGAACGGGAAGCGTGGGCAAAATCCTGGCGACCATTCCACCCCTCACCGCGCCGGGAAATCTGCGAATAGCCCCATAGAACCACGAGCGTCCCCTCGCCCTTTTCAGGCCAGTTGAGGCCGGGTCAAAGTTTCTACGGGCAGTTGCCGATAGAATGACTCGTTAGCAGCTCCCGGTTTGTGATGGATGAGCTTCAGGAGGTGACTGTGCGGTTCCGAGTTTGCCTTGTCACACTATTAGCCGTCGTGGCCTTGTCCGATCGCGTGTTCGCCCAGGGCTGGAGCGGCGATGCCCGGAAGCTCGCCCTCGGCGGCGTGGGGACCACACAGAACCTGGCGTCGGAGATGATCGAAAAGGATCCGAAGTACCGCTCCATCGTGATCCCCCTCGGCTTGCTGCAGCTCGTCGGGAATTTCGACAAGTTTGACCCGAACTCCGACAACTTCGATCCCATCCGCGGGCTGGAGTACGTGGCCAACCCGTACCACATCACCTTCGGACGCAACGAAGAGAGTGCCGGCCGGAAGATCGTGACGGATATCTTCAACCAGCGGCTGAGCACCAACCTGAACGATTACCGGGGATTCATTCCGTCGGCCAATCCCAAGGCTGAGGGCATCCTCTCGTTCGACCTCCTCCACAAGACATTCAAGTTCTCGACGAGCGGTAACAGTTACCAGGGCTTCTACGTCGGGATCGGTCCGTACTTCACGCACCGCACGTCGCTCACCCTCGATCAGAAGCTCATCGACATTTTGAGCGCGACCGGTGCGCCTCTGACGTTCCCGAACTCCCAGTTCGACATCGCCCTCGATCGATCCACGACCCAGATGGCCGGGGCTCTCACGTTCGGGTACCGCGCGCGCGTGGGGCTGCCAGCGGGGCTCCCTGCCAGGGGAACGGACCGCGAAGGCGTCTACGTGGCCGTCAACTATCGGTATCTGAGAGGGTTTCACCTCGAAGACATTGGCCTGAAGGTGCGCGCCGACACAGATGGAGCTGGAAACATCACACTGGATCCCCTCAAGCCGCTGGCGCCATGTCCGCTCACCTCGATCAACCCGGGAGTGGTTCCTCCAACCTTCGGTACGCCGTTTTGTACCGACCGGCAGACCTCGTCGAGCGGCTCGGGACGCTCCGTTGATTTCGGGGTCGCCACCGTCTTCGGTCCCTGGGAAGTGGGCTTCGGCATCAACGGCGTGACCAACAAGATGGAGTGGAGCGACGTGAAGCGTGAGTCGTACGGACTTGCGCCGAACATCGGGTTGACATCAGGGACGTCAGGAGCCTCCATCGAACTGGAGAAGACGGACCTCGGCACCGTCAACGATCTCACCATCGAGCAACCGAGCGAAGTGCTCGCCAATGCCGCGTACCGCGCCAGGTTCGGAACGATCCTCGGTGAGGTCGGCCATGGGTACCAGGGCACCTCGTTTGGCGGCGGGGTCGAAGGAAAGCTCGGACCGTTCATGGCCCGCGGCGGGATGCGTTACAGCAACGAAAAGTGGAATCCGACGACTGGCCTGGGGTTCGACTTCTTTCCGCGTCTGGGCATCGACGTGGCGTTTCTCACGTCAACGGCGAACGCCGAAAAGAAGCATAACCCGGTCCTGGCGGTCTCGCTGCGCATCAACGCCGGGTCGTAGCCGCGTCGGTGCCGCGTTTCAAGCTGACGATCGAGTACGCCGGCACACGCTATAGCGGCTGGCAGATTCAGAAGAACGCCCGAACCATCCAGGGTGAGATAGACCGCGCGGTGCGCTCGGTCACGACCCGCAAGGATTTCGAGCTCTACGGTTCGGGCCGTACCGACGCCGGCGTTCACGCTCTCGCCCAGGTGGCGCACCTCGACGTCGCCACCTCCCTGCCGCCCGACACGCTACGCCAGCGGCTCAACGACGAGCTCCCGAGCGACATCAACATCCTCTCAGCGGTCGTCGTCCCCCACCGTTTTCACGCACGCCACGATGCCGTGGCCAGGCGCTACGTGTATCAGGTGTCGAGGCGCCGGACGGCATTCGCCAAGTCGTACGTGTGGTGGGTGAAGGATCCGATCGACATCGATCGCATGCGGCGAGCCGCGACCGCGTTTCTCGGCATGCGGGACTTTCAGTCCTTCGCCGCCTCGGATCCCGATCGAGACGAACAATCCACGCGGGTGTTGGTCGATCGACTTGACATCGTCGAAGACGGCGATCTCGTCCTGATCGTCATCGAAGGATCGCACTTCCTCTGGAAGATGGTCCGTCGAATCGTGGGCGTCCTCGTGGAGATCGGCCGTGGGGGGCTCGACGCGACCACCGCCGCGCGGTTTTTCGCCGAAGCGTCAGATGTGCCGGCCCGGCTGACCGCACCGGCGTCTGGATTGTTCCTCGATCGCGTGTACTACCGTGACGACGCACGCGAGACCGCAGGGCGCGGCGTCCAGTCCTCGCCGAATCTGACGCCAAGGACGAGCCGCACGACTTCCGCGTAGCTCGCCGCGCCGGCATCGATGCGGTTGGCCTTCAGGTACGCGTCGTACGCGCGCAGGCTGGCGGCAGCCAGACGTGGACTGGCGGCGCGAGCGATTCGACTGGCGATCGCCCTGAGATCGTCGGTCGGCCCTGCCTGGAGCTGCCGGGCAAGCTCGTCACGATCGCGGCGAGGGACAGCCCCGGCAACCTGCTGGTAGAGGAACAGCCAGCCGCTGTACTGATGGGCCACCGAGCCGCGTACGCACGTCAGCCACCCGAGAAAGTTGGCTTCCCCCTCGTCTGCGATTCCCGCAAGATGGCTCCACTCGTGTGCGACGACGAACGGCCGCTCGAATGGGAGCAGATCGTCGCTGACGAGCGTTTCGAGAAGATACGGATCGGTCATGCCATCGACGGAGGCGCGACGAAAATACCAGTCGAGCCAGGTCGCCTTCGGCCGGCCGACCAGGACGGCGCCGCCACCGATCTGCCGATTGGCGCGCGCAAAGGCGTCAGCGAGCCCCGGATCGATGACGTGCGGCGAAGGCCACCCATTCGTGTGCGCCGCGTCGTGGAGGGCGTTGAGCCGCAAGGCAGCCTCCATCCCCAGTCTCCGGGCACCATCGGTCGTCACCGCTCGGCCGTCGTACTCGAGTCGATCCTGCAGCCGTGTGCGGCGGTAGTTGAGACCCCACGTCAGCAGAAACACCACATACAAGGCGGCCGACCACACGACCGTTCGCATCCCAATCCGCCCTATCGTCTGGAGCCAACGCCGCTTGCTTCTTCGGGCGTCACGAACGGCGAGCACCACCCAGCCAACCACGACACCGGCGACCAGCACGTCGAAGAGGGCGAACGGCACGAGGTTCGAAACCGAGGTCAGCGCGGGCTGCGTCAAGCGATAGACACCCGCCGAGTAGAACCGCTCAAGCACGCTTGATGGAATGGGTACAAGGGCCGCGCAGACGGCGAAAGCAACGAGAGCCGGGCGCCATAACTTCATTCGTGTATAAATAATAGATTACAAACGACTTATGCTAGTCGTTCCGTCTCCGAGACGGCGAGCATTCCAAGGACGCGAGTTCCGCCTGTTCCAGTTGTTAACACCGTCACGCCATGCTAGCATCTGAAATGGTTATAAACGACGTTAGTGTCATATAAAGTGCGTTGCTCTATCTAACGTTGTGGCGGTCACGGGCCGATAGAGAACTAGGACAAGACATATGCAGTTGAAGGAGTCTACTCGTCGTCGCATCGCCGCGGTGACCGCCGGCCTTCTCCTGCTGTTGCTCATCTCCTGCAACCTGGGCAGGATGATGAATCGCGGTTCGATTGGGACGGGCTCCACCACGACAGCGACGACCGCCCCGCTGCCTGGGACGGCGCCGTTACCAGCTGGCGCGCCTCCTGGCTCGGCTCCAGCAGCTGCCGTACCTCAACAGGTTTCGACACCTGCGGCCCCGATTGCGGCTGCCTCTGCAGGCGCGCCGGTCGCGCCCGCAGTCGAGCCCGTCACGGCCTCGACCTCCGCCGCCTCCTCCGGCCTTCCGTCGGGCGCCCCGCCGGATCCAGACTTGATGAACCCTCCGTCGGCAGCGTCGCAGCCGTCTGGCGGCGCGCGGCCGAGCGCCTTCAGCACGATTCGCGGCAACGTGCTCCGTGCCGCCGGCACGACGCTCCCCGGTGCGACGGTGCGGCTCCGTGACGCCCGCTTCGGCCGGATACTCGAGACGCTATTGAGCGATGGATCCGGCGTCTACGCGTTCCATCCCGTCGATCCGGGAGTGTACGTCGTGGAAGTTGTCGGCGACGATCAACGCGTGCTCGCGGCGAGTCAGCTGCTCAGCGTCAACGTGGGCGACACGGTATCAACGTCCGTCAGGCTCCCGGAGAGAGACTTCACGGGGAGGAACGCGGCCATCGTGGCGGCTGCAGCTGCCGCGGCCGGCGTCCTGACGACCTCTGCCACAGCGCCCGTCAGCCCGACTCAGTAGCCGCCCATGTCCGAGTCAGCATCCGGCGGCAATCGACTTCATCCGATGAGTTCGTCGCCGGTCTCTCATCCCTCAGGCCAAGCTGGCCGTTCGCCGGCGCCGTCGCGTGCGCCTCAGAGCGAAGTGCATCTGCTCGACCGGCTCGTCGTGATCTATCGTCACCGCTGGCTGTGCCTGACGGTGTTCGTCTTGGTAAGCGGCGCGCTGATCATTCAGGGCTACACCACGGTTCGCATGTATCAAGCGCAGGCGCGCCTGCTGATTGAGGACGAGCGCTCCACGGCGATACCCGGCCTGCAGACCGATCAAAACACCTACTTCGAGGATCCGGAGCCGTACTACCAGACGCAGTACCGGATTCTCAGGGGCCGCGACCTGACGCGGCGCGTCGTGCAGCGGCTCCACCTGGACACGGTGCCCGAGTTCAACGGCTTGGCCGAACAGGCCCCGACACCGATTTCGATGTTGAGGGATGTCGAGCAACGACTGGTGGCCATGGTGAGACGGGCCCCGGCCCAGCCGCCGGAGCCGCCCAAGTCCGACGAGGCTTCGGACGAATCGTCACTGGTCAGCGCGTTTATCGAGCGGGTGGGCGTCGATCCGGTGCGCGGCAGCCGCTTGGTTGATGTGACGTTCCTGTCGGTCGATGCGACGTTCGCCGCCGAGGCGGCCAATGCCCTGGTCCAGGAGTACATCGACCAGAACCTGCAGGTGAAGCTGCAGACGGCCCAGAACATGCTGGACTGGCTGGGCAAGGAGCTTGTGAGCCAGCAGCAGAAGGTCGAAGCGAGTGAGCGTTCACTTGCCGAATATCGCGAGAAGGAGAACGCCCTGTCGCTCGACGACAAGCAGAACATCGTGCTGGCCCGGCTCAACCAGCTGAACGAGCTTGTGACCCGGGCCAAGACCCAGCGTATTCAGAGGGAAGCCCTCTACAACCAGGTGAAGTCGATCGCGGGCGGCGCGGCGCCCGATTCGATTCCGGTGATCGCGCAAAACCCCAATGTCCAGTCGCTGAAGAACAAGCTCATCGGGCTGCAGCAGGACAAGGTCCGGCTGCTCGAGCGCTACGGCGACAAGCACCCGCAGGTCGTCTCGGTCAACGCCAGCTTGCAGGACACGCAGCGGCAGCTGGATCAGGAGACCGCCCGCGCGGTGCAGTCGGTTCGCAACGAATTCGAAACCTCCGTGCTCGAAGAGCGAACGTTCTCGCAAAACCTCGAGGCCGCCAAGACTGAAGCGAGCGATCTGAACCGCAAGGGCATCGGATACGGCGTCATGGAGCGCGAGGCGCAAAGCAACCGGCAGGTCTATGAGGCGTTGCTCCAGCGGGAAAAAGAGCTGCGCGTGGCGAGCAACAGCCGCGCGAACAACGTCCGCCTGGTCGATCGCGCCGAAGTGCCGGACTCGCCCGTGACTCCGGGCGGACGCCGGACCTGGCTGCTCTCGATTGTCGTCGGGCTGGTGCTGGCCGTCGGCGTGGCGTTCGGCCTCGACTACATGGACGATTCGATCAAGACGCCCGAGGACGTGACCAACCGGCTCAAGGTCCCGTTTCTGGGCCTGGTGCCCGCGGTTCGCGGCAAAGAACTCCTGCTCGCCTCGGCCCACGCGCCTGTTGAATTCAGCGAGTCGTTCAGAACCTTGCGCACGGCACTCCTGTCTCGCTACAGCGGCAGCGGCACCAAGCTGATGGTGGTCACGAGCGCACAGCCGCTCGAAGGCAAGACCACGACGGCCTGCAATATCGCGATGGCGCTCGCGCACGGCGGCTCCCGCGTGCTGCTGCTCGACGCCGACCTGCGGCGGCCCGGGCTCCATCGCACCTTGCGGCTGGCCAATGAACGGGGCCTGGCGCAAGTCCTGGTCGGCCAGGCCCGGGTGCGCGACGTCATTCAACGAACCGTCGATCCGAACCTGCTGGCCATCACGGCGGGCCGGCCGCCGGCGAATCCCTCGGAGCTGCTCTCGTCCGAACGGATGAAGATGCTCATCGAGAACCTTCGCACCGGCCCATTCGACTGGATCGTGATCGACACCCCGCCGGTTCTGGCCGTGGCTGACTCGGTGATTCTGGCTCCCCTCGTCCACGGTGTGACCTTCGTCATCGGCGCGGAGATGACGAGGCGGCGACTGGCGGAACGGGCGCTCGAGACGATCATGGAGTCGAACCCCCGCCAGACCGGCGTCGTGTTGAACAAGGTCGACTTCGTGAAAAACAAGTACTACTACACGCGGTACCACGGCCATCAGTACAAGAACTACTACGCCCAAGCGGCGTCTTGATGGCTCGGCCGCGGCCTACCCGCTTGCCCTCCTAGTCGGCTGGATCCTCGTCGCCTTTGCCGGCTCATACGGCTGGACCACGGTGCCCTTCTGTCTGGGCGTCGGCTTGCTCTGCGCCATCGAACGGCCGAGCGTGGCCGGTGGAGGGACCCGTCTCCTCGATGTGTCGCTGCTGGCCTGCCTCGGGGCCGTCGGCGCCCAGATTGTTCCCCTCCCCGTGTCGGCGCGGCAGGCGCTGTCGCCAGGAAGCTTCGAGATCGACCGCGTGCTGCATTTCCCCATCGTCAATGGTCCGCCAGTTCTGGCGCTGCAGACCCTCTCCATCGATGCCGACTCGACGGCATGGGCATTCGCGTTGGCGCTCAGCTACATCGGGCTGTTCTGGTGCGCACGCCAGTTGTTCGCGCGCGGCGGCATACGGATGATGGCGCGTGCGGTCGCTTGGATGGGGCTCGCGCTCGCGGCCGTCGCCATCGTGCAGCATGCCACGGCACCCGATCGCCTCTACTGGTACTGGCGGCCCATCAGCGCCGGCGCGACGCCGTATGGGCCTTTTGTGAACCGCAACAGTTTTGCGACGTGGCTCGTGATGGCCATTCCGCTCGTGGTGGGCTACGCGCTCACACGACGGCAGTCGCGCGGGCTTCAGGCGCGGGGCTTCGCGGCGCGTCTCACGACGATAGACGCCGTCGACCTGTGGCTCGCCGCGTCAGCCTGCTTGATGATGGGCGGACTGCTCGGTTCTCTGTCGCGGGCGGGGATTATCGGCGGGGCGGCTGGGCTCGTGACATTTGTCTGGTTGTCGAAGATCCACGTCTCGAAGGGGCATCGGATCATCGGAGTCGCGGCAGCCCTCGGAGCGATGATCGCGATCGCGACGATGTACGCCAACATGGGCGCGCTCACCGTGCGAATGAATCGTGCGCTGGAGCTTGGCGTCGCGGGACGACGCGCGATCTGGAGTGATACGTGGCAGATGGCCGGAGATTTCTGGTTGACCGGTGTCGGCACGGGAGCGTACGAGCGTGGCATGCTGGTGTACCAGCAAGGGTCGCGGGAGTTTTTCTATAATCACGCCCATAATGAGTACCTTCAGATGCTCGCCGAAGGAGGCGCGCTGCTGGCCGTGCCGGTGGCAGTCGCGCTCGTGGCCGGCGTCCGACTCGTGGCCCGCCGGCTTCGCGCAGATCGATCGCCGCTGTTCTGGCTCCGGGCCGGGGCGGCCTCCGGCATCATCGCCGTGGCGGTTCAGAGCATCTGGGACACGGGATTGAGAGTCCCCGCAAATGACGCCCTGTTCGCGGTGATGGCGGCGATCGCGACCTACGACGCCGTCAGGATCGATAGGAGCGCGACGTGACGACTGTGACCCTCACCGACCGCGTCGTCGTGCCCGAGGCCGTGCTCTGCAAGGAAATCGATGGAGAAACGGTGGTGCTGAACCTCGACAGTGGCGTCTACTTTGGCCTCGACGCCGTGGCGACCGATATGTGGCGAGGCCTGCAGACCGGTGTCCCTTTGAACGAGGTCGCCAGCACACTGGAGACTTCGTATGCCGTGGAGCCTGCCGTCTTGCGCGCCGACTTGCTGCAGTTGGTGAACCAACTGATTGCCAAGGGTTTGGTCACGGTCGCCCCACCTGGCTGATCAGCGGCGAAACCACTTCGGCATCCCACGCACCGCGCGGTGCAGATAGAGAAAAGGAAGAGCCAGCTTGAGCCTAGTACCGTAGCGTTCGTACATGAACGCGGAACTCGGGAACAGATGCTCTGCGAGCAGCTGGAGACGTGCCCGCCAACTTCGCGTGGCAGCCAGGTCGGACTTGAGAATGTCGACCGGGCGCAGATGGCCCCCGAGGAAGGCCGCCGTGGATTCCACGGCGCCACTCGGTTCGGCCAGCGACGCGATCCAGTCGACGTCAATGCCGCCAAAGGCCTCCTGGGCCAGGTGAAGACTCCGCCCGCACACGGCGCGCACCTTCCGCGCCGACGCCAGATCGCGGAACGCCGCACGCTGGTGCTGACTGAGCTTGCTGGCGAGAAGGTGCACGTCGAAAAGCCACAATAGGTTGGGCGTATCGCCATGGTGCGCCACCCGATGGACGCAGGCAACAAGCAGCGCATGAACGGGCGATGGACTCCAGGCATGAAGGCCCAGATCCGGCACGGCGATCGCATCGCCCGCCAGCTCCTCGAATGTCAACACGTCGGCAAATGCGCGCACGTTCGACACGCGCCAGTGGATGTCGAGCGCATGCAGCAGTCCGTGCCCATCGCGGCGTTGCCAGTGAAACTGACCCGTCGTCAGATCGCCGTCGACTTCCGACGGTTGGTGGTAGCCGGCCGCGGTCAGCGTGCGCGCCACCTCGGCGCGGCTCGACCGCGGGATCATGACATCTGTATCGTCGCGCGGACGCAGCTCCGGCCGGGCATAGCAGGTGTACGCCAGGGCGGCGCCTTTGAGCAGAATCGCTCGCACGCCGGCGTCCGCCAGCCTGGCGAGCACGGCTCGAAGCTCGTGCTCGCGGATGGCCTCGACGAGGGCCGCGGCACGCAGTTCGTCGGCCATCACGGGTAGTCGAAGCCGATCGGCCAGCAGCAGGTGCACGTCGTCGGCGCGAGCGGCGGCCACCACGTCCGCCGGCACGCAACCGGCCGGCCGGGCGTCATCTCGCAGACAGGCGCACACGCGTCGACGGACGTCAGTCATACCGGGCGTCGTGGCGGCGCTACTCACTGTAGCGATCTGAAAGGTCTCCGACTCTGGTGAGAGCGGCATCCCAGTCTTTGAACGAGGCGGGGAACGCCTCCAGGATTCGTGTCGCAATCTCCCCCGACGGCAGTCGCTGATGCATGAGGTCGAGAATGCATCTGTCGATGCGCGCCCCTTCGTTGGGCCGCGCTACGAACGTATCCGCCCGCTTGCGTAACCGCTCCCGATCGGGTCGCGCCGCCAGCCAGGACGATTGCTGGTATGCGACTTTCTCGCGTCCCGAGACATCCAACACCTGCGTGTCCCACCCCCACAGGTAGTGATCCGTGAGCAGGTCGGCACGCAGCTGGATGCGAACTTCATCACCTTGCGACAGCGCAATCGGTTCGGGCCAGGCGAAGAACGCCTGCCCGTACACAAGCTGCTCGCGAGAGGCGGGCGAATTGGAGAAGCCGATTCCCGGCGCGGTCTCGGCGTCGAACCAGACGCCGAAGCCGTGCGCCTCGGCAGCCCGCTCGATCATCCACCGCATCGGACCGCCAACATTCGGCCCTTGGAGGCTGTCGTAATCGAGCACGGCCCAACACTGGGGCTCGACGAGCAGATCATCGGCATCCAGCCGCTGCTTGCACCACTGATTGGCCGCTCGCACACGGGCAGCCGAGAGATCGAACCCGTATTCGGTTGTCCAGGCCCGAATGATGCGGGTGTGAGCGGAACTCGAGCAAGCCAGCGCGGCCCAGATCGTGTCGCGCGCCGGCACGATCCAGCCGCCCGGTTTGAGAAGCCGCGCTCGGGCGTCGAGGATCGAGACGAGGCTCCTGCCAAAAAGCGGCAGCGTGCCACGGACGTCCGCCACGATCCCATCGACGCGCTCAGGGAGAACGACGTCGGTCGTGACGGCCTGCACGAACTGGATTCGATCGGCGAACCCGTTGGCCGCCGCCACCTCCCGGGCCACTTGAATCACGTTGTCGGGCTCGACGGCATAGACGCGCGCGGCGCCGGCGCGACACGCCAGTAGCGCCAGCAAGCCGGGACCAGTGCCGATGTCGAGCACAACCGACGAGGGGGTGATTCTCGCCTCGAGCGCGCGGGCGTAGGCGGACACCCGTGCGGTGTCGGCGATCATGTCGCCGTAGTCGAGCAGACCGTACGAACTCCCGCTCATGAAGAGGCCGCGCCGAAAAACCGCCTGAGCCACAGCTCCAGGCCCACCAGGTCGCCAATCTGCCACGCTGGAAGCGCCGTATCCGCCCCAGCGACGCGTCTCTCGAAGGTCGTCAACTCGTGCGCCAGGCGATCGCCATCGACCAGGCCCGCCTGAACCGCCAGGGAATCTCGCGTCAGCACACGCAGAATCGCGGGAAACTCCGACACAATCGCACGGTTGCCGGCGCCCGTAAAATCCGCTTTCCACCGGCGCTGGCGTATCGCGTCCGGCAGGATCCCACGCATGGCACGCCGTAGCAGCGCTTTGGGGACTCCGTCTCGATTGACCATCTCGCCCGGGATCGCCATCAGGAAGGCCACCAGGTCCCTGTCTCGGAACGGATAGGCGACATCGAGGCCGTGCATGAGGCCAGTCGCATTGGACCGGTGAATCTGCACCTGGCAAAATCCCGACGTCGCGTTCTTGTAGAAGTGCTCCGCGTGGCTGCTCGCGAACCCACGATCAAGATTGGGCCGACTGAGCGAGCGCTCGATCCCGCGCTCCAAGAACTTCGCGGTGTACCAGGTCGGAAGTCTGCGCCCGAGCCGCCCGCGCGCCGTTCGCCCCTTGACGAATCGGAACAGCCACCGAGGCGGGAGGGCCCGCACCAGCGTGCTCCGAAACTGTCTCTTGGAGAGGCCGGGCTCGATGTCCGTCATCCAGGCGTCAGATTCACGAAGGTGGCGCCGGACTGTCAACCATCGTCCCCGACGAAACAGATCGACCAGATAGGCTTGATCAGACAGGATCTGGTCTCCGAAGAATCCGTCCAGAACGACGGTACATCCTGACTGCCGGGCGCTTGACAACAACGTCGACTGAACATCCCACGTCAGGCCCGGCATTTCCATGTGCCAGATGGTCCGCTCCACATCGGCTAACAACCGGAGAGCCGAAACAGACTGGCGAACGATCGGCAGGCCCGACGCCGTCTCGACGTGGTCCAGGTACGCGGCCTCGTCAGCGGCGGGGTTGCCGGGAAATGTCATTGCGAAGCCGCGCAGATCAGTCGGTGTGGCACCGCCCTTGATGAGCGCACCAGCTTGACAAAAGATCGATGAGGAGTCGAGGCCGCCGCTGACCGACACGGCGACCGGGCGATCGCTTCTCAGTCGGCGCCGGACCGACTCTGCAAACAGCGCGCGGAAGCCTTGTGCGTAGTCATCGAAGGATCGATAGCGAATCTCCCGCGCTGGATCGAAGTCCCAGTGTGGCCGGAGGACTCTCCCATCGGTTGTGACGATGAGGACGTGCCCGGGCGGCACACTGTACACGCCCTGAAAGCACGTCCGCGTCCCGTCGCTGTAGCCGTCGATTACCAGGTCTGCGAGCGCGTCTTCGTCGGGTCCGGACCTGACGGCGCGGTGCGCCAGAAGACTCTTGATTTCTGACGCGAACAACACCGTGCCCGGACGGGGGCAATAGTACAGGGCGCGGGCGCCCATTCGGTCGCGGGCAAGCAGGAGGCGGCGGTTTGTCGAATCAAACAACGCGAGAGCAAAGTCCCCGTTCAGGCGAGCCGCGAACGCCTCGCCGCACGCCCCGTACGCAGCGAGCACCAGAGCTGCATCGGACCACGCGGCCTCCGGCGACCGGACACTTGGAGAGCATGCGTCGAGAATCTCCTGGCGGTTGTCGAGACGGCCGTCGAAAGCAATGACGAGTCCAGAAGGCGAGATGAGCGGCTGGCGCTCCGTCGGCGACCCGAGCGTCACGCCAGCATGCTGATGACCGATACCGGCGGCTGAACCGATCCAGAAGTCTTCCCCATCGACGGCGCGATGGGCCGAAGCGGCAGCGAGTCCCTTCAACTCGGACGGCTCAACAGGACGGCCGTCCAGATTGAAGAGACCGACAATGCCGCTCATCGACCCTATCTGAACATGCGGACCGTGTCGTCGTTGGCTTGGATCAACAGATAGTCGAACAGCGGAACGAACAGCCGTCGTGGGAAGTGGCCGCGGCGAATCAGGCCCGCCACCGTACGCCCGCAGACCCTGTAAACGCTGATCAGGAGCCACCAGCGACGCCGCTCGTCGTACGCTCGAGTCAGCCAGGCGCGGAGCAGCGTCGTTCGTGGACTAGATTCCCCATAGATGGCATCAGCGACCCAGCACATCCGGGACATGTTTCCCCCGCCGTCTCCCATCGCGCCACCGCTGCCCTGAACGATGTCCTTCACGTGGCCGTACGAGATCAACTGGGGCTTGGTGTAGGGCTTCCGCGAGTCCGCCGTCTGCGACTCGACCGACTTGACTGTGGCGCTCATCGAATCCTCCCTCTCCTCACGCAGTTTTCCTACAAGCATGCTTCTCGACACCGGTGTGCCGGACGTGCTCGACGATAGCAGCGCGCAACGCCGGAAGGTGCTGCAGCCCTGCTGGATACCGCAACTCGAAACCGTTCGCCTCGGAGGCGACCTGCGTCGCAAATGCGAACTGCCTTGCCAGACGTTCCCTGTGAAAAATCGCCGTGGTGAAGCTGCTCTTGAGTAGTTCTCGGACCATCGCCAGGCGCGATATCGGGCGTATCTCGAACGAGCTCATACGGTTCCGTTCGTCGGGCTCAGGCAGGACGAACAGGCGCCGCAGCGGCAGGCTGTCGGACTGCCGGCCGGCCGCGGTGAGCGGAAACGACCGTTTGGTCGCCGTTCTAGTCAGTGGAGTGCCGCGCGTAGGGCTGTCCCAGAACGTGCCGGCACTATCCGGCATGAGCTTGAGGCGGCCCGACCCGGGATACGCGATCAGACTTCCACTGCGTCGCTCGAGCATCAACATGTCGTCGGTGACGACTGGGTGGCCCTCTTGAAGAAAGGCCGCCAGCAGCGTTGATTTCCCGAACCCACAGTCGCCGAGAAACCCCACCGCCCAATCGTCCACCCGCACGACAGCCGCGTGCAGCGGCTCGATCCCCTGCTGAACGAGCGCCACGGCAAGGGCCTGTCCGAACAGGAAGTTCTGCAGCACAGCGCGCGGGCAGTCACCGAGCGCCCGATACACGATGCGCGAGCCATCCGCAGCCACAAGAAACTCGTACAGATCTTCCCAGCGCAGGTAGGTGGTGCCGTCTGCCGGACGCGGACGGACCACCCATTCATCAGCAGATGGCTGCTCGTTCGCAGAAGGCTCGAAGTCTTCGGCGGCACCCTCGACGAACTCGACATCGGCAAGCGGCTGCTGCCCATCGCGCGCCATCGGGAAGGCAAACCGATGGTCGCTGGTCACGCGAACGCCGTAGATCGAGTAGCGATACGGCGGGGAAATCCGGCGTAGCGTCATACGAAGAGGCTGTCCCACGCCGTGAGCGGCGCGTACTGATCGGCGGTCGAGCCGCCTATCACGATGCGGTCCCGATCGGCGAGCCAGGCGTGGGACTGAAGACGGCCGCCCGGTGCGTGTCTGACGCCGACGGTCAGCCGCAACGGTCGTGCTGGCGAGCCGAGCGCCACCTCGGCGACGATTGCCCTCACGAGGCAGGTGCTCACGCCCCCGAGCCGCCGGCCGCTCGCTTCGATGGCCCAAATCACGCGCTCCTCGGGTCCCCGCAGAGCAAGACCTGCCAGTGACCGCCAGCGCGCAGTCAGAATCCGAAGCGTGGGTAGCGACGTGGTTCGCAGGACGAGAGCCGTCAGGGCCTGCGCCAGCGACGCGGCAATCAGGCGTCTGCAGTCCGCCGAAGTCAGCGCAGCCCTGCTCATGAGCCCTGATTCTAGCGCGGGTCACCGTGCCTCCCTAACGAGACTTCACGGGGAGGGCGGATAGCAGCGGCCGAGCTGGATTACGCGCCGACGAAGGAGCGGAACAGAATGCGGCGGGAGGGCGGGTGTTTGAAGAGCGCCCGGATGAGGGGCCGGTGTTCGTTGAACCTGGCGGTGGCGCGGACGATGGGCATGAGGCCGTCGGTGCGGGCGACCTCGAAGAAGCTGTCGAGGCCGCGATCGCTCAAGCGCGTGACGGCGTCGCGCAGCGCGTGCTGAGCCTTGAACTCGTCGCCCAACTCGGCGCGCCAGCGTCGCTCGTACACCGACAGCGTCTCCGAATCGAGCCGATCGCGGCCAAGCGCGTCGACGGCGACCTCGGCCGCGAGCGAGGCGCTGAGAATGCTGTAGTGGATCCCGCCGCCAGTCGTCGGCTTGACGAGCCCCGCGGCATCGCCCACGGCCAGCAGGCGGTCGCCGTAGGTGCGCTCGATGGCGCCGAGGGGCAGAATCTTCTGGCGGGGCGGAAGGTCTTGGTCCGCGACACCCCATCGATCGGCCACCTTGCTGACCATCCGACGGTAGAAGCCCACGGCGTCGCTGCTCGTCATGACGCCCACGCGAACCCGCGGGCCGTCGGGACGAGAGACGGGTACCGACCAGGCGAAGCCCGACGGCGCCGAATCCTGTCCGAAGTGCAATTCGAGACCAGCCGCCCGCGCCACCGGCAATTCGCGCTGCGCGGACTGCAGATAGGTCCGTGGCAGCCCGAGCCCGAACCGGCGCTGGAACGAATAGTTGGCGCCACACGCCAGCACCGCCAGGCGGGCGTGAATGACCTCCTGGCCGGCCATCGCGCGAACGCCCGTGGGGCCGATCTCAAGCGTCGTGACGCGGGCACTGGAACGCACCTCGGCCCCAGCGGCCACCGCTCGAAGGGCGAGCGCCCGGTCGAATACGGGCCGATCGATGACAATCGCGAGCGGCGTGGGTGTGGAATACTCGACGGCAATCCCGCTCGGAGAGACAAACCGTGCCGCCGTCAAGGTATTGAGCGTGGCTTCGGTGGGCAGTTCGAAACGCTGGAAACTGTCAGTGGAGAGAACGCCGGTGCAGTGCACCGGGTCGCCGGCGGTCTGATGCTCCTCGCACACGAGCGTGTGCACGCGCGCGGCGGCCAGTCGCGCGGCCAGGAACAATCCCGCGGGACCGCCGCCGACGATGAGCACGTCGACCGACTGAGGTTTCAAACGGGAACATTATAGCCATATCGTTGGTCGCTGGTCGTTGACCTAGAGGCGACGATTCCGACTCTCCCATTCGCCGCGGCCAGTGATCCAGAACGACAGCAGGATGAGCCGCACGTCCAGCCAGAACCCGGCCCGGCGCAGGTAGAGCCGATCGAGCCGGAACTTGCTGGCTCGCGAGATGTCGCGGGGCGCGTACACCTGTGTGAGCCCTGTCAGTCCTGGTCTGACACCGTGGCGCTCCTCGTATCCTGGAATCTCGTCGAGACGCACGAGCTGTCCGTCACCGCGGACTTCGACTTCGCCGGGCCGCAGGGGCCGCGGGCCCACGAAGCTCATGTCGCCGGTGAGGATGTTCCAGAGCTGCGGCAGTTCGTCCATGGCGGTGGCGCGCAGCAGTCTGCCGACGCGCGTGATGCGCCGATCGTGCTCGGAGGCCTGGACGGGCCCGGTCGACGCCTCCGCATCCGGCACCATCGAACGGAATTTCAGCGCCTCGAAGACCCGCCCACCCCGGCCGACACGCGCCTGACGGAAGAGCACGGGTCCTCGATCCTCGATCTTGATGGCCGTGGCGATCACAGCCCACAAGGGGGCCGACACCAGGAGGCCAGCGAAGGCCACCATCACGTCGAAGAGCCGCTTGATCGTGCTCATGCGGCCCGCGCCACGCCGGCAAGTCGCGCGAACAAGTCATGGTAGGCCTGCACCGCGACTTTGCGATCGAACTGCCAGGCCGCCCGCCGGGCCTTCTGCCCCATCTCGCGGGTGACAGGAGGATCGTCGTAGAGGGCGGCAATCGCGCCGGCCAGCGCGTCGGGATCCCCAGGGGCCGCCACAAGTCCGCAGCCGCTCTCCCGCACGATCGCGGCAGCCTCACAACTGGGATCGGTCGCAGCGATGTACGGACGCCCGGCGGCCAGGATCCCGTACACCTTGCTCGGCACGATGTAACCTTCGAGGCCCTGTCGGAGAGACACCAGAAAGGCGTCGGCGGTCCCGAACAAGTCGGCCAGCGAGGATTTCGGCTGGTACGGGAAGAACCGCAGATTGCTGAGCCCGCGCGCGGCCGCCAGGCGCTCGAGCGCGTCACGCCTGGCGCCGTGGCCGACGATGGCAATCGTCAGCCGGTCTTTTGACCGCAGACGATCAGCGGCCTCGACGAGCACGTCGAGATCCTGTGAGAGCCCGACGTTTCCCGAGTGCATCAGCACGAACCGATCGGTCAAGCCATGGGCGCGGGCAAACGCGTTGTCCTTCGATCGTGGGGCGACCGCCTCGCAATCGGCCCAGTTGCTGATGACGGACACACGGGCGGGATCGGCGCCCTTCTCCTCAACGAGCCGCCGCCGCATCCGGTCTCCCAGGGCGACCACGGCGTCGGCCTGTCGAAGGAGATACCGGTTGGTGCGATCGAGCGCGGCATTGACGGATCGGCTGTGAAAATCTTCGACGAGCACGGCCACTTCCGGAAAGACGTCCTCGCAGAGAAAGACGAACCGCGCACCGGCGCGGCGCGCCGCCCAGAGCGCGGTGAGGCCGATAATCGGCGGGTCGGTCAGCGCGACGACAACGTCGGGCCTGCCGATGCGAAAGCTGGCCGCGGTGGCCGACGCAAAGTAGGTGAGGTAGTTGGCGGCGCGGCCCGCAAATCGGCCCGGCGAAAGCCGCGATCCGTTCGCCCGCAGGATGCTCACACCATGACGGGACTCCTCGGTTACCAGGCGCCCACCAGCCGCCTCGCCTGGGGATCCACGAAGCGGGCGCCCGGCCACAACCGAAACGCTGCATCCGTGCCGGTTGACGAGATCCTCGGCGAGCTCGGTGAGTAACTCGCCGGTCGCGGCCTGGTCGGGCCAATAGGAACGGTTGAAAAAGCAGATCTTCACGGGCCGCTCGGTGCCTTCGTCCGCGTGTCGCGATACCACGCAATCGTGCGTCGCAGCCCGTCTTGAAAATCCGTGCTGGCGTTGAAGCCAAACCGCCTCCGCGCTCGCGTGACGTCGAGCTTGCGGCGGGGTTGCCCGTCAGGTTTGCTGCGGTCGAACACCAGCCGGCCGGCGAAGCCGGTCAATTCGGCGACAAGCTCGGCCAGTTCGCGAACGCTGATTTCGAACCCGGCTCCGATGTTGACCGGGTCGGGATCATCGTAGCGCTCCGTCGCGAGCACGATGGCCTCGGCGCAGTCCTCCACGTAGAGGAATTCGCGCGTGGCGTTGCCACTCCCCCAGCAGACGACCTCAGACGCCCCGGTGTCCACCGCCTCGACGCATTTCCGGATGAGAGCCGGAATGACGTGAGAAGACGCAGGCTCGAAATTGTCGTGGGGCCCGTACAGATTGACCGGCAGCAGGTGAATGGCGTCGAACCCGTACTGGTCGCGGTAGGCCTGCCCCTGCACGAGCAGCAGCTTCTTGGCGATGCCGTAGGGCGCATTGGTCTCTTCGGGATAGCCATTCCACAAGTCACGCTCGAGAAAGGGAACCGGTGCCAGCTTGGGATACGAGCAGATGGTGCCAATGCCGACGAACTTCTCGACGCCCGCCAGGCGCGCATGTTCCATGACCAGGGCGCCGATCATCGTGTTCTCAAAGAAGAAACGGCCCGGCGACTCGCGGTTGGCGCCGATCCCACCGACCACCGCGGCCAGATGGATGACGACGTGCGGCTTGAGGGCGGCGTACATCCGCTCCACCTGGGATTCGTAGCGCAGGTCGTATTGCGCTTTCCGCGGCACGAGCACGTCGCGGCACCCGTGGCGCGTGAGCGCGGCCACGACGTGACGGCCCAGAAAGCCGCTGCCGCCCGTCACGACGACCCGCTTGTCAGTGAGTGTCAGCATGAGTGCCCTACGGCCGTTCGACCACGTGGTTGCCCATCACCAGGACATCCATATGTGTGCGGAGGAAGCAATCGAGTGCTTGTGCCGGCGTCAGCACAATCGGTTCGTTCTCGTTGAACGACGTATTGAGCAGCATCGGCACGCCGGTCACGCGCGCGAATGCCGAGATGAGATCGTAGTACCGCGGGTTCGATCGGCGGCTGACCGTCTGGAGACGACCGGAGCCGTCCACGTGGGTGATGGCCGGGACCACGGCACGCTTGTCCGGACGAACCGGGTAGACCTGCTGCATGAACGGATCCGGCACGGCGCCGACGAAGAAGTCGTCGAGGGCCTCTTCGAGCACCGACGGCGCGAAGGGCCGGAAGCGCTCGCGGAACTTGATCCGCGTGTTGATGATGTCGCGCATGTCGGCGCGGCGCGGATCGGCCAGGATGCTCCGGTTGCCGAGCGCGCGGGCACCCCACTCCATCCGGCCCTGAAACCAGCCGACGATGCGCCCCTCGGCGATTTGCGCCGCCGTCCACGCGTCGAGGGCGGCCGCGTCGCTCCACCGACGCCGCTCGCAGCCGTGCTGCTCGATGGCGGTCCGCTCGCTGTCGATCGCCGCCTCAATCACGTCGTCGTCGAACGACGGACCCCAGTACCCATGCTCCATGACGAAGCGGCGGGGGGCGTCGGATTGCTCGTGCCAGGCGAGGAATGCCGCGCCGAGCGCCGTCCCGTTGTCCCCGGCCGCGGGCTGAATGAACACCTGATCGAAGCCGGTCTGCTCGCGGAGCTTGCCGTTGGCCACGCTGTTCATGGCGCAGCCGCCCGCCAGGCACAGGCGCGTCGCCCGAGTCTGTTGTCTGACGTGGCGCAGCACGTGGAAGGCCGCCTCTTCGAACACCAGCTGGAGCGAGGCCGCGATGGCCTCGTGGTGTGCCGCGATCGATTCGTCTGGCCGACGCGCCGGGCCGAGGAGCGCCTCGAGCCTGGGGGTGAAGACACGGCCGATCGCCGGCTCGCCATCCTCCCACGTCATCGACACGCCATCGGACCAGTGCGAGAAATACGACAGGTCCAGCTCGAACGCGCCGGCATCCTTCAGCGCGACAAGCGAGCGCAGCTTGGCCGCATAACGTGGCTCACCGTACGGGGCAAGCCCCATCACCTTGAATTCGTCCCCGTACTTCGGGAAGCCAAGATACTGCGTGACGGCGAGATACAGCAGGCCGAGGGAGTGCGGAAAGAACACCCGGCCGTCGACGTCGAGGCGGCGACCGGCGACGCGGCCCCACGAGGTGCTGACAAAGTCGCCGAACCCGTCGATCGCGCAGACGGCCGCCTCGTCGAAGGGACTGACAAACGCCGCGCTCGCCAGATGCGCCGGATGGTGTTCAATCCAGCGAGTGCGCTTCCGGACAGTCGGCTCGTCGAGTCCGAAGGATGAGGCGACGACAGCCGGCAGGCCGCTGATCTTCGACACATTCCGCGCGCGGTCTCTGAGTGTCTGGCGGGGCAGGTGTCTCAGCACGAAGAGCGCTTTGCGCCAGAGGTGAGCGCGGGGGTTGCGCGAGACCGCGAAGACGTCGACCTCGGCGGCCGTCACCCCTGCCAGCCGCAGGCATTCCGCGATGGCCAGACGAGGGACACCGGCGCAGTGCTTGATTCGACGGTAGCGCTCCTCTTCGACGGCCGCCACAAGCTCGCCGTCGCGGACCAGGGCCGCCGACACGTCACCGTGATAGGCGTTGAGGCCAAGCACGATCATGCGGCACGCTCCGGCAACGGCGGCAGCATGAGAATCCGGCGGAGACGTTCGGCAAAATGCTGCGACGTGAACAGCTGCTCGAAGCGAGCGAGGCCGTGTCGCCCCAATCGGTCGCGCAGGTCGCGATCCTCGAGCAATCGCACGATAGCGTCGGTCAGCGCGAGCGGGTGCTGCAGCGACACGACCAAGCCGGTCACGCCATCCTCGACGACTTCGGCGGGCGCGCCCGGACCGGTCACGCACGCTTTCGCCGCCCGCATCGCTTCGAGGAGGACGAGACCAAAGCCTTCCCCCTCGCTCGGCAGGACAAAGATGGAGCACTGGCGATACCACGCCGCCAGGTCGCTCTCGCTGACCGACCCGAGGAAACGAACGGCGGCGGCCACGCCCGTCTCGGACGCGATCGCTTCGAGCCGGGCCCGATCGTCCCCCCCGCCGATGAACACGAGTTCAGCCTGGGGCACGCGGGCCCGGACGGCATTCCACGCGCGGATCAACAGCTCGTGTCCCTTGTAGCGATCTTCACGCGACATGCGAGACACCATCAGGACGGAAAGAGGTGCGAGGGGTGCGACAGGTGCGACGGGTGCGAGGGGTGCGGCTGAGACGCCGAGCCAGCACACCTCCACACGCTTCGGGTCGCACCAGGGATTGGCCTGTCTGAACAGACGAGCCGTGTAGTGGGAGATGGCGATGATCCGCTCGGAGTGTCCGACGACGTACCGCTCGAGGGGAGATAGAGCTCGCCACACTTCCACGCCGTTCATGAGCACACTCACCCGAGCGCCGCGCCAGAGCAAGGGCAGCGCGAGCGGGGCGAGGTGGACGTGCACGACCAGCACCTGCAGGTCCCGACAGGAGGTGAGCGCGCGTGCTAACGCGCGC
>JBAUGX010000072.1:0-6620 GCA_049679965.1 Vicinamibacterales bacterium | reverse complement strand
GTCCGCCTGAAGGCGGACCCCACTGCTTGCATTACTTGCCTGAAGGCGGACGCCACCGCCTGCATCACCTGTGGGATCCGGCTTTAGCCGGATTGCGAGATCAGTCATGCCGTCACCGGTACGATCTTGGGCGGCACGGTCTGGGTGGCAAAGTCGCCATCCGGCGTCGCGACGCCGTACTCGTACGCCCACCGCTCGACGAGCGGCACCGTTGGGAAGTTTCCGTGCGGCGGCGGCGACGCCGTCGTCCATTCGAGGGTCGTCGCGTTCCACGGATTGGCCGCCGCCACGCGGCCCTTGACGAGGCTCCACAGGAAGTTCGTCAGGAAGATGAGCTGCCCCGAGATGAGCACCATCGCCGTGATGCTGATCACCAGGTTCGGACCGCGCGTCTTCTGGAGATAGTCGAACGCCGTGAACGCGTAGTACCGACGCGGCGCCCCCTGCAGCCCGACGAAATGCTGCATGAAGAAGATGATGAAGAATGGCGCGAAGGTGAACCAGAAATGCGCCTTGCCGAGCGTCTCATTCATCGTTCGGCCGAACATCTTGGGGAACCAGAAGTAGATGGCGGCAAACGTGGCCATCATCGTGACGCCGCCGATCATCATGTGAAAGTGGCCGACGACGAAGTAGGTGTCGTGAAGCTGCATGTCGGCGGTCGCGTTACCGAGAAAGAGACCCCCGAAGCCGCCGCTGCCGAAGAGCGCCAGCGTGCTCAGCGCAAATAGCATCGCCGTCCGTAGCTGCAATTTCGCGCCCCACAGACTCGCCAGCATGTTGACGCCGAAGATCGTCATCGGCACGGTGATGGTGAGCGTGACGAGCGAGAAGTACTCGCCCGTGAACGGGCTCATCCCGCTGACGAACATGTGATGGCCCCAGACAATCATGCTGAGCGCACCGACCGCCAGCAGACACCAGACCGAGATCCGATACCCAAAGACCGGTTTGCGGCTGAACGCCGGCAGAATGTCGTTGGCGATCCCCAGCGCGGGAAGAATCAGCACATACACCTCGGGGTGGCCGAGAAACCAGAAGAGGTGCTGCCACAAGAGCGGCGAACCGCCGGTGTTGGTCAACAGCTTTCCTGCCACCACCAGACCGGACGGCAGAAAAAAGCTCGTGCCGAGGTGCCGGTCGAACAGCAGCATCACCGCCGCCGCCGTCAGCGGCGGAAAGGCCAGCAGTCCGATAATGGACGCAATGAAGTAGGACCACACCGTGAGCGGCAGCCGCCACATCGAGAGCCCCGGCGCACGGACACTGAACACGGTCGCCACGATGTTCAGTCCGCTCATCGTGAACGACGCGATGAAGAGCGCCATGCTGAGCAGCCACACGCTCTGTCCCAGCTGCGACCCCGGGACGGCGCTCGCAATCGCGCTGAGCGGCGGGTACGCCGTCCAGCCTGCCGCCGCCGCGCCGCCTTCGACGAAGAAGGACAAGAGCATGACGATGGCCGATAGGAGGGCGATCCAGTACGACAGCATATTGAGAAACGGAAACGCCATGTCGCGCGCGCCGATTTGCAGCGGCACGAGATAGTTGCCAAAGCCGCTGACGAGCACGTACGAGATGAAGAAGAACACCATGATGGTGCCGTGCATCGTGATGACCGCCAGGTAGAACTCCGGCGTCATCACGCCGCCCGGCATGCCATTCGGCAGCAGACGGGACAAGAGCGTCCACTGGTGGTCGGGCCATCCCAACTGCAGCCGAATCAGCGCGGCCAGCAGGGCTCCGACCACGGCCATCGCCAGGCCGGTGAGGATGTACTGGATGCCGATGATTTTGTGATCGGTGCTGAACACGTACCGACGGATGAACGAGGGCTCGTGCGATGTCATCGCTGGGTCGCTCCGGTGCCGCCGGCGGCCGACTGCACCAGCAGCCAGTCGTCGAACTGCTGGGCCGTCAGGACGTGGAAGAACGCTCGCATGCGATAGTGAGCCAGACCGCACAGCTCCGCGCACGCCAGCTCGTAGTCGCCCTCACGCGTGGGGACGAACACCATTTCGGGTGTCATCCCCGGCACCGCATCCTGCTTCACGCGAAAGTGCGGAAGAAAAAAACTGTGGATCACGTCCTTTGAGCGCAGGACGATCCGGACCGCCCGTCCGACCGGCGCCGCCATGTCATTGATCGTGATGATGTCGTCTTTGCCGGCCGGGTCGTCTGGCGCCAGGCCGAGCGGATTGCTCGTCTCGTCGACGAGCTTCGGATCGGTGCGACCGAACACGCCGTCGGGCCCCGCGTACCGCACGTTCCACATGAACTGCTGGGCGGTGACCTCGATTCTGACGGCGTCAGCCGGCGGGGCGGCGTCGAAGTACTCGTTCCACACCGGTATGCCGATCGCCAAGACGCCGCCTTCAGCGATGACGGCCATTCCCAGCCCCAGGGCACAGGACAGGACAATCTCGGTCCGGCGAGAGGCCATGCGCCGGCCGATCTCGGTGCGGCGGCTGCCGCGCCAGATCAAGTACGCCAGCAGAACGTATCCGCTCAGGAACAACGCGCCGGTCATCACGAGCAGGTAGCGCAGCATCGCGTCGATGCCGGCGCCATGTCGGCTTGCGAGGTCCGGCAGCCAGGTGCGCGAGCCATACACCGCGCCGCCTACGCCCAAGCCGGCAAACAACAGTGCAACGAATGACGCCTCGACTTTTTTGGACATGCGATGCCGCGCGCCCGCCCTGCAACAGCCGTGCCCTCAACGCGAATCTTCGGCGCCGCGCGGCGTGATGGGTGTTCCGAGTGACGACAAGATATTGGCGCGCCGGAAATCCGGCATCGACCGATGCCGAGCTCACAACGAGCGCCGGGAAGGCAGCGACCTGCCGGAAAGCCGGCAGTCGCCGATCGCCCTGATCCGGATATTCACGAACACGGGCGCAACACGGCGTGAGATCGCGTCCGGCGAGTCGCGGCATCGTGTTTGCTCGACGACGACCCATCGTGAAGCAGGTCGACACACTCACGCGCCATTGCACAACCGAAGACGACATCACGGCGGAAGTGCTGCGACGGCTGGACAAGACCAAGGACGCGCGGCTGCGCCGGATCATGCTGAGCCTGATCCAGCACCTCCATCATTTCGTGAAAGACGTGGAGTTGACCGAAGCCGAGTGGGCCGCCGGCATACGGTTTCTGACCGACACCGGCCAGATGTGCTCGGCCACCCGCCAGGAATTCACTCTGCTGTCCGACACGCTCGGCGTGTCGACGGTCGTCGACCTCATCAACCACCGCAAGCCCGATCGGGCGACCGAATCAACCGTCTTCGGGCCCTCCCATCGCGACGAGATGAAGGGCATGCCGGCGATCGTGAGCGGCCGGGTCGTCGATGTGACTGGCCGGCCCGTAGCGGGCGCGCTGGTCGATGTGTGGCATGCCGACTCGTGTCGGACCGACCAGGAGGGACGCTATCTCGTTCGCGCGCCCAGGCCGGTGGCCTACCAGATCCCCACCGACGGGCCCGTGGGCAAGCTGCTGCGGGCGACGGACCGGCACGCCTGGAGGCCGGCGCATCTCCACTTCGTGGTCTCCGCCGACCGCTTCGATCCGGTCACGACCCACATTTACGATTCGATCGACAAGTACCTGGAATCCGACGCCGTGTTTGCCGTCAAACAGTCGCTCATCTGCACGTTCACCGAACATCACACGCGCGACGAAGCCGCGCAGCAGTTCAAGATCGAGCCGCCGTTCTGCACGGCGGAGTTCGACTTCGTGCTCAAACCGGCTCGCCCCTGAAGGCGGCATCGGCTCGATTTCGATGTCAGCCGCCCGTCATCTTCCTGGTGAATGTCCAAGTTCAAAATGCAATGACCCCGATGGTAGGATCCACAGCTCGAACGTCTCAGCGACTCGCGATGCTCCAGGGACACTGACCGTGTTATTACCCCGTGTCGCGACTATTCGGACGGCGCCACCAGGCGGGCCATCGAAAGTTGGTAAGAGGCTAAATCCGGCCGATTCGACCACCCAGTTCTCACGACCTTCAAGACGGAGCCGCACGTGCGTTGCATCGACGGGTTCGATGCGAATTATTTGAATTGAAACAGGTGCCCGATTGCCCTGTGGCAGCCCCCGGCCAATCGATTCCGCTTGGGGTTCAGCCCCGATTCCCCCGTGCCAGCCAAGCCCAAGCGCCAACGCAACGACAGTGAGAACACCTCGATCGCACGATGTGAAGCGAGTCAGATTGTGGAATCGAGAAGTTCGGCTTTTCAAACCCGACCACTCGGCCAGCCGCGTCTTTCATGAGAAGAGTTTCCATCGCTCGTGGGTAACCCGAGTTACTGCTCCCATTGGCGATATGTCTACTTCTTTGGCGGTGGCGTCGGCGCAGGCGCTGGCAGTGGAAGGTCGGAGTTATAGATTTCTCGTGTCATCTTCCACAGGCCGTCGCTTTGCCTGCGATAGATTTGCAGGAACTTGCCCTGCTCTTCGATCGGTGTCGGCACGCCAGGGATCGAGAACGTCATGGTGTACGTGCCGCGGAGATAGGCAAGGTCGCCGTACCCAACGATTTCGAGGCCTTGGCCTGTCGCATTTGAGATCGGGGGCAGTGTCGCGAGCCATTGCTGAATCGCCTCACGACCTTGAACGGCCGGGGCGTGTGGCCGAAGGACGATGGCATCCTGCGTGTACACCGAGGCCCATCCCGCTGCGTCTGCTGCGTTGGCCGCCTTCATCTCGGTGTCGAGGGCCTGACGAAGCGCCGCCTCGTCACTGGCTGTCAAGCCAACGATTGTCTGAGACTGACAGCCGAGACCCGCAACGATAGCGACTGCCAGGATTGTCACGGCGAGACTTGGTCCGCGATTCATCGTGTGTGCCTCATCTTGAACTGGCGGTTCCAATAGTCGAGTGCCTTGATGGTGTTCGTTCGATTTCCGCTAACGACCGGCTTGAGCCGCGCGCCGCGGCGACAGGATCGCACAAGACCGCAGGCAGCTTCATGCGCCAGTTCGGCAGCCGGTTCCCTCCCTAGGGAATAGCTACGGTGCTTTGAGATTCACTACCGATGATCTGTATGCCATATGGGACAAATGCAACCGCCAGCAGGATTGATGCGGTCAGATTGATGATCTCAACACCATCAGGAGTGGCCACCAGCAGAACACCGATCAAGAACAAGATGCTCTGCCAGCGAGGAAGGGTTTTGGTCTTGAGCACAGCTATGGCCTGAATCGCAAATCCAACTGGCAACAGCAGAATGCCCCACAACAACACCAGCCAGCCTTCTTTCGCAAACATGGCACGCAAGCCCGGCATCAGCTGGGCAAAATCACCATCGGGTAGTGTATCTATAGCACTCATGGTCAGGCACAACGCGCCCTTGTCAGCCGCGAGCATGAGTGCACCCAAGACAGCCAACACTCCGCCAACAAAGCCAGCCGAGGCCGAAGAACCGCGATCCAGCAACTTCATGAAGTGCAGAGCGATCGCCACCAGAAGAGCCGTGTTCAATGTGACCAGGGCGTGCCCGAATTGCAGCAGACCGTTATTGCGGGCTCTTAGGATGAGTTCCTCTGGACCAAGCAGATGGGGATTCAGCAGACCAGGATGAACCGCAAAGGCGAAGATGAATACCAACGGGAAGATGATGAAGGCCAGACCGGTGCCGATCCGTTTGGCTGAAATCAACACTTCGTTCTCATTCATTCGAATCTTCCCTCTTCACAGGAGCGCATGGATGAAGTCTTCCGATGACCGGCGATGTCGAGTGAAGGCGTCACAGTAAGCGTGATCAAAGGACAACTGGGTGTTACCCATGTTCCCGGTTGCTCACAGATGATACGTTCATTGCGTCTCCATTTCTCCGTCACCGGTGTGATGTGATGACTCCGAATCAAAGATCACGGTCTCCTGGCCCACCTCTACTTCGCCGTACTTGAGGCTGCCGACGCGCTCGTAGACGAGCAGAACCGCACCAGTCGTGTTCAGCTGTGTGTCCACAAGCCGGAAACTGCGGGGGACCGCGCCTTCTCCGAACAGGCGCTTGCCGGTACCGAGAACAACGGGAAACTGCCAGATACGTAGCGTATCGATGAGATCATTCTTGAGTGGGGTCTGAAGGAGGTTGCCGCTCCCGTGAACCTGAATCTCGCCGCCTTCCTGCCTTGATATTCGCGACCTCCTCAGCAACCTCGCCCTTGAGCAGGATGGAATTGTTCCAATCGACCCTATCGAGGGTCCTGGAAGCGACGAACGTCGGCCGGGTGTTGAGCGCTGTGGCATTCGCGTCCGCCGGATCAGTGGACTTGGGCCAGGAGCCGGCGAAGATTTCGTAAGTCTTCCGACCGAGAAGAAAGGCGTCGGCGCGCTTCGTCCACTCGGTCATGATCTCGCCGAACTTCTCGTCGAAATAGGGACTAGCCACCCGCCGTGTTGGAAGCCACCGTCGCGGTCCTCGTTGGGGCCGCCGGGCGCCTGCATGACGCCATCCAGGGTCACGAAAGTGCCCACAACCAGTTTTCTCATGTTCCTCGTCTGATTGTTTTCCGAGCGCCTAGACAGTATGGCTGTCAGATCGTAAATCGAGAGACCTGCCTCACGTTGTTATCGTGGATTACGCGAATCCGGCGAAGGCGTCGCGCAGAGCCACA